>DASZSH010000042.1:0-28963 GCA_035548755.1 Devosia sp. | reverse complement strand
ACGATCGAGAAGTACGATCAGATGATCGCGGAAGGCAACAGCGAGGGCAACGCCGTGGTGCAGGCGGCGATCGACGCGCTGATCGCCCAGACCCATGGAATCGAGCGGGCCGCGGCGCTGCTTGGGCTCAACGTCACCGTGCAGGGCAGCGACAGCCTCGACAATCCCAATGCGGTTTTCCAGTAGGATTTGCCGTGCGAGGGTTGCGCGAATCCCCTGTCCGCCCCTTCATCGGCCTGTGACCAGCGGGTGCTAGAGATGCCGGACATGCACAAGCTCCTCGCAGCGCTCCTGGTCATTGCGTATTTCGCCGGGATGGGGTTCGCCGACGACGGCCGCGTGCGGACCGATCTGTCGCCCAACGATCTCGAGCGGGTGCGGGCAGTGACGGCGCCGGCGAGGGACTTCTCCAAGCCCGAGCCATTCGAGGCCCTGCCGGCGGGGGCGGCCACCAGCAGCAAGATCGTCAACCGCGACGCGTTCTCGTTTCCCTCGGCCAATCTGACATTCGACCAGCAGGCCCAGTTCAGTCTCGGCAATGGATTCTTCCGCAAGGTGTGGGTCTCGGCGCCGTCTTCGACGCGGGCGTCCGACGGGTTGGGTCCGCTCTTCAATGCGCGCGGCTGCCAGAACTGCCATCTCAAGGACGGGCGCGGCCACCCTCCGATGGGAGCCGAGGATGACGGCGTGTCGATGTTTCTGAGGCTCTCGGTGCCGCCGCATACGGAGGCGGAAAAGCAGGCGATCGCCAGCGGCGAGCGGAACGTCATTGCAGAGCCGACCTATGGGACGCAGCTGCAGAATTTTGCTGTGGCCGGGCTCTCGGCGGAGGGCCGGATGGTCGTCACCTACAGCGACCAAGCGGTGAGACTGGGCGACGGCACGGTCGTGACGCTGCGCCGGCCGACATACGGCGTCGCCGACCTCAGCCACGGCCCGATGGCAGCGGACGTCATGCTGTCGCCGCGCGTTGCGCCGCAGATGATCGGCCTCGGACTTGTGGAGCAGATTGCTGAGGAGGATATCCTCGCGCATGCCGATCCGGACGATCGCGACCATGACGGCATCTCCGGCCGGCCGAATTTCGGGCGCGATCTCGAGACCGGAGAAAGGGAGCTCGGGCGATTCGGCTGGAAGGCGGGGGTGCCCAGCATCCGCACGCAGGCGGCCGAAGCATTCGCGGGCGACCTTGGGCTGTCGACGCCGCTCGACCCGGCCTCCTATGGCGACTGCACAGCGGCCGAGGCCGACTGTCTCGCACTGCCCGCGGGCGAGAATGCGCCGGGCGAGACGGAGGCGCCGGACCCGATCCTCGATCTGGTGACGTTCTACTCGCAGAATCTGGCGGTGCCGGCGCGGCGCGACATCGGCGCTGCGGCGGTGCTGCGCGGCAAGCAGACGTTCTACGGGCTCGGCTGCACCGGCTGCCACACGCCGAAATTCGTGACCTCGCGCCAGGCCGAGGATCCCAGCAAACGATTCCAGCTCATCTGGCCCTATTCGGACTTCCTGCTGCACGACATGGGCGAGGGCCTCGCCGACAACCGGCCGGAGGGACAGGCGGACGGCTATGAGTGGCGCACGGCGCCGCTGTGGGGGATCGGGCTCACCCAGACGGTCTCGGGCCACACGCTGTTGCTGCATGACGGGCGCGCGCGCAATCTCACTGAGGCCATCCTCTGGCATGGCGGCGAGGCCCAGCGCTCGCGCGACGGCTTTGCGGCGCTGCCCAAATCGGCGCGCGACGACCTTCTGGCCTTTCTGGAGTCCCTGTGATGCGTCTGCTGTTGGTCGCAATGCTCGCCCTTCTCGCGTCTCCCGCCCTTGGGCAGGGCGCAATCCCGTTTCAGGACATGACCCGGGGGGCGATCGAGGACTATGCGCGACCGAAGTTCGCGGCGCTTGCCGAGGCGGCCGCTGGGCTAAAGGAGCGCGTGGCGGCGCTGTGCGCAAGCCCTTCCGGAACGGCGATCCAGTCGGCGCAGGACGCGTTCCGGGCGCTTGTGGTTGCCTATTCGGGCGTCGAGTTCATGCGCATGGGGCCGCTCAATGTCGATGAGCGGGCCGAGCGGCTGCTGTTCTGGCCGGATACCAAGGGCATCGCGCTCAAGCAGGTGCAGGCGGCGCTGGCGCAGAAGGATGCGACGGCCGCCGATCCGGCGCGTCTTGCAGGCAAGAGCGTCGCCATGCAGGGCCTGGCGGCGGTCGAATATCTGCTGTTCGGCACCGGATACGAGGAACTCGAGACCTCGGCCGGCGCCTACCGCTGCCAGTTTGCCGGCGCGGCGTCGACGCTGGTCGCAGGGCTTGCCCAAAGCCTTGCGGACGAATGGGCAGCGGCGGGTGCGGGAAGCGCAGCCGACTCGATGCTCAATCCGCAGGCGACAAGCCCGGACTTCCGGACCGAACTCGAGGTGGCCAACCGGCTCGCGGCGGTGCTGACGTTCGGCACGGACACGATCCGCGACCAGCGCCTTTCCCCGGTCCTGAGCTTCACCACCGGTGTTCCAAAGCCGCGCCTGGCCCTGTTCTGGCGCTCCGGCATGACGGCCCGCGCGCTCGCGGCCAATTTCGAGGGACTGCGCGATTTCTTCCGGGCGGCGAAATTCGAGGCGGCGCTTGGAGCGCACTACGCCTGGATCGCAGACGGCGCCGAATTCGAGTTCTCGCACGCGCTCGAGGCGGCAGGAAAGGTCCCCGACTCGATCGAGGCGACGGTTTCCGACCCGCAGGGACTTGCCGCGCTCAAGCAGATGTACGTTTCGACCGGCTCGCTCGATACGCTCTTGGGCGAAAACCTCGCGGGCGCGCTGGGTCTGTCGGCGGGCTTTTCGGCGCTGGACGGAGACTGACCATGTGGGAGCGGCGCGCTTTTCTCAAGGCGGCCGGCGCGGCTTTCGCGGCGACACTCCTGCCGCGGCAGGCGGCTGCACTCGAGGCTGCGGACCTGGTGTTCGCCACCGCCACGCAGGAATCGCCGGGACGGTTCGGCGCGCGCGTGCTCAGCGAACGCGGAGAGCTCATCAGCGCCGTCGATCTGCCGGTCAGGGGTCACGATGTGACCTGGTCGGCGGCGGCGGGAAGGGCGGTGGTGTTCGCGCGACGCCCCGGGACGTTCGCGGTGGTGTTCGATCCGGCGGGCCGCGCCGCGCCGGTCACCATCGCCAGCGCGGAGAACCGGCACTTTTTCGGCCATGGCGCCTTTTCGGCCGATGGCCGGCTGCTCTATGCGACCGAAAACGACTTCGAGCACGGGCAGGGCGTCATCGGCGTTTACGACGTCGCCGGCGGATATCGGCGCATCGGCGAGTTTCCCACTTACGGGGTTGGCCCGCACGAAATGATCCTGCTGCCCGACGGGGCGACCTTCGCCGTGGCCAATGGCGGCATTGAGACGCACCCCGACTATGGACGCGCCGAACTCAATCTCGACACGATGGATCCATCGCTGGCCTTCATCGATGCCCGCGACGGCGGACTCATCGGGCTGTTGCGGCTGGGCGCGGGGCTCAACCGCCTGTCGATCCGCCACATGGCGGCGGACGCCGCCGGCCGCATCTGGTTCGGCTGCCAGTATCGCGGTCCGAGCAGCGATCGGCCGCAGCTCATCGGTTACGCAACGCGCCAGGGCGACATCCGCCTGATCGACCTGCCGCCCGATTGGCTCGAGGGCCTGCGCAACTATGTCGGCGGCCTTGCGATCTCGGCCGATCTGGGCACCATCGCGGCCTCCTCGCCGGTCGGCGGCACGATCCTGCGCCTTGATACGGCGAGCGGCCGGCCGATCGGGCAGACGACGCTCAGCTCGACCTGCGGCGTTGCGCCGGATGGGGCAGGGTTCGTCGCCAGCAACGGGCTCGGCGCGTTCGTCGGCCTTGGCGGCTCGGCGGCGCCGGCCCGGCAGTTCGATTTCCAGTTCGACGAGCATCTGAGGGTGCTTGCGGGCGCCTCCCTCGCAACTTTGGGATGAAGGCCCGCCGCCGTCTTGCGTTTCATCGGGCGGCGGTGCAGTGAAGCCACCGCCGATTTCGCAAAAACGTTTTGGCCGGGGCGCGAGCCCGGGGATCGGCGGCCTGAAGGAGACCGAGAGATGCCCATCCGAGCAACCGTCTGGGGCGAGAACGTGCATGAACGCGAAAGCAAGGCGGTGGCCGAGAACTACCCCAAGGGCATGCACGGGCAGATCGCGGCCCTGCTGAGCGAGGACAGCAACATCGTGGCGACGACCGTCACGCTGCAGGACCCGGAGCACGGCCTCACGAACAAGAAGCTCGACGAAACCGACGTGCTGCTGTGGTGGGGCCATGCCGCCCACAAGGACGTGCAGGATGATATCGTCGAGCGCGTGGTCGAACGCGTCTGGCAGGGGATGGGCCTGATCGTGCTGCATTCGGGCCATCACTCCAAAGTCTTCAAGCGCCTGATGGGCACGCCTGCCAATCTTCACTGGCGCGAGGCCGGCGAGCGGGAAAGGCTCTGGGTGGTCAACCCCGGCCATCCGATTGCAAAGGGCCTGCCGCCCTATTTCGAGCTAGAGAACGAGGAGATGTATGGCGAGCCGTTCAGCGTGCCCGAGCCGCTCGAGACGGTGTTCGTCTCCTGGTTCCAGGGCGGCGAGATCTTTCGCTCAGGCCTCACCTACCGGCGCGGCGCGGGCAACATCTTCTATTTCCGGCCCGGCCACGAAACCTATCCGACCTACCATGACAAGATGGTGGGCCGGGTGCTGCGCAATGCCGTCAACTGGGCGTTCAATGCTGAGCGCCACGCCGAGCTGATGACGGCGCCCAACAGGCCCGTCGACAAGGCCATCGAAAAGATTGTGGAGCGCGGCGCCAAGATCACCAACCACCCCAAGGCCTAAGGTCGGGAATTACACACAGATGCGCCTTCTCATCCTGGGCACGGGCGGCATGGCCGCGCAGCATGCCAAGCATTTTTCCGCCATCGACGGAGTGACCGTGGTCGGCGGCGTCGACATCGATCCGGCGCGGCTCGAGACGTTCAATACCACGCACAAGATAGAGCACGGCTTTGCCTCACTCGATGCCGCGCTTGCCTGGGGCCAGTTCGATGCCGTGGCCAATGTGACGCCCGACTCGATCCATCACCCCACGACCATCGCGGCGCTCAACGCCGGCAAGCATGTGTTCTGCGAGAAGCCGCTTGCGACCGACGCCGCCAAGGCGTTCGAAATGGTGGAGGTGGCGGAAAAGGCGGGGCTCATCAACATGGTCAATCTGACCTACCGCAACGTCGCCGAGCTCCAGCATGCGCGCGAAATGGTGCTGGCCGGCCAGATCGGGGCGGTCAAGCATGTCGAGGCGAGCTATCTGCAGAGCTGGCTGAGCTCGAAAGCCTGGGGCGACTGGCGCACCGAGAGCAAGTGGCTGTGGCGGCTGAGCAAGAAGCATGGCAGCAACGGCGTGCTGGGCGACATCGGCGTGCACATCCTCGACTTCGCGTCATACGGCTCGGGGCTCGACATCGAACACGTGTTTGCGCGGCTCAAGACGTTCGACAAGGCGCCGGGCAACCGGATCGGGGAGTACGAGCTCGATGCCAATGACAGCTTCACCATGGCGGTCGACTTTTCCAACGGCGCGCTCGGAGTGATCCACTCCTCGCGCTGGGCGACGGGACACTTCAACGAGCTCAGGCTGCGCGTTTATGGCGAGCGCGGCGGCGTCGAGGTGCAGCACCGGCACGACGGGTCGCGCCTGCGCGTTTGCCTGGGCGAAGACATCGAGACAGGGACGTGGAAGGAGGTCGAGGCGCCGCCGGTGCCAACCAACTATCAGCGCTTCGCGGCCGCCGTGCGCACGGGGGTGAACCAGCAGCCGGACTTCCGCCATGCGGCGGAACTGCAGAAGGTGCTCGATCTCGCCATCGTCTCGGATGCCGAGCACCGGGAGCTTGCGACGCACTGATCTTGCAAGGCCGCTCGGGGCTTCCCATGTTCCTGCCGCAATCGGAGGCAGGCCATGGACATCGTGTGGGCCATCATCGTGGGATTTTTCGCCGGGCTCATCGCCCGAATGGTCACGCCGGGCCCCGGTCCGCGCGGCTTCATCCTCACCACGGTGCTGGGTATTGCGGGGGCGGTGCTGGCGACCTTCCTCGGACAGGCCATCCACCTTTACGGCCCGGGAGATAGCGCCAATTTCCTCGCCCAGATCATCGGCGCCATCATCATCCTGCTGATCTGGCGCCAGGCGGTGCGCGCCCGCTAGGCTTTGTACGCCGGTTTTGATATGCCGTCGCCGGGGCACATTGCTGTTGCGAGGGCGTCATGGCGCAGACCGCGGCCAGGTTTGACCGTAAGTCCTGGGCTTTATCCGGCGTCAATACCTGGTACTACAACCGGCGGATCTGGGTCTTGTCCCGGGCGCTGGCGAAGGCCATTCCAGGCCGGGGAAGCGTCCTCGACGTCGGCTGCGGCGACGGGCAGCTCGCGCTGGCGCTCATGAAGCTCAGGCCCGATCTCAGGGTCGAGGGCGTGGACATTGTCAAACGGCCCAAGACGCTCATGCCCGTGGCGCTATATGACGGCCGGACGCTGCCCTTCGCCGACAAGAGCTTCGAGTTTGTGACGATCGTGGATGTGCTCCACCACACCGACGATCCCACCGTGGTTCTGTCGGAGGCATCGCGCGTGGCGCGCAGCGGCGTGGTGATCAAGGATCATCTGCGCGAGGGCTGGCTGGCGCAGGCGACGCTCGCCTTCATGGATTGGTGCGGCAATGTCGGGGACGGGGTGCCGCTGCCCTACAACTTCCTGTCGCGCAGCGAGTGGCACGGGGCCTTCTTCCAATCGCGGCTGCAGCTCATCCACTCCATCGAGCGGCTCAACATCTACCTGCCGCCGGCGCGCTGGCTGTTCGATCGCAACCTGCATTTCGTGTCGTTCCTGACGCCGCGTCTCGCGTGAGCATCGAGGACGAGGCGGGCATTGGCAAGCGCGCCGCCCGAGGGTCGATGATTTGGGGTGGCGCGTCCGGCCGATTTGGGTAATCTCCCGGGCGTTTTCTGCGGGGAGTGATTTGCATGCGCAGTGCCTTGATCGTGTGGGGCGGGTGGAACGGGCATGACCCGGAGGAGTGCGCGGCGATCTATCGCCGCTGGCTGCACGAGGATGGGTTCTCGGTGCGCGTCGAAACCGATCCCGCCGTGTTCGGCGATCCGGCGATACACGATCTCAGCCTGATCGTGCCGATCTTCACCATGTCCAAGATCGAACGCGAGCATGCGCAGAACTTCGCCAAGGCGGTCGAGGGGGGCGTCGGGGTGGGGGGACATCATGGCGGCATGAGCGATGCGTTCCGCGAGTCGACGGACTACCAGTTCGTGATCGGCGGCCAGTGGGTGGCGCATCCGGGCAACGTCATCGACTACACCGTGGATGTGACCAGGCCCGACGATCCGATCATGCAGGGCATACCGGCATCATTCCCCTATCATTCCGAGCAGTATTACATGCACATGGATCCGGCGGTGGAGGTGCTCGCGACCACGACGTTCTCGGGCGAACACGCGCCCTGGACCAAGGGCGTGGTGATGCCCGTGGTGTGGAAGCGCCGCTACGGAGCGGGCAAGGTTTTTCACTGCACGCTCGGACATCGTGCGGCGGAATTCGAGGTTAAGGAAATGGCCACGATCATCCGGCGCGGCATCAACTGGGCGGCCAGGGACTGACTTTCACACCGCGTTCACGCCGGTTTTGCCCGACGTGACTTGAAACTCGGCCGGAAAAGGCGCCGTTTCTGACCACAACGCGGAACAGCGCGAGTGGGCAGGACATGGCAATCATGGAGCCGGCGGCGCCGGCGGGCATCGGGCCGGGCGCGCGCAACACGTCGGCGGGGCTGATCCTTGTCGCCGCAATCGGCGGCGCGGCGATCACCGTCTGGCTGGCGGCGCAACCGGGCGCAAACGACTGGCTCGGCGTCGACCACACCGCCGACGCGCTGGCGCTATCGCTGCTCGCCGCAGGGGTACTGTTCCTGCTGATCGGCGGCGGCGTCGCGCTGCGCCGGCTGTTCATGGGCGGCGCGATCGGCCTCACGGGGGTCGTGTTCTGGCTGATCGGATGCATCGTGTTCGAGAGCTTCAGCTGGGCGCTCGCGGCGCCGGCGGCGCTGGGGATCGTCGGGGCGGTTTCCGGGATGATCGTCCACGACCGCTGCGCCAGCCAGGCGGAGCGGGGCCTCATCTACCGGCAGGACGGGCTGACGCGGCTCACGCACTGGGTGTGGGCGTTCGCGATGTTCTTCCTGCTGGCTTCCGGACTGCAGATCTTCAACGCGCGGCCCAATCTCTACATCGGCCAGCAGTCTGGCTTCGGTTTCGAGAACTCCGTTCTGGACATCTACGCGGTCAACACGCCGCAGGGGCCGCGCGGCCAGACGAAGGTGCTCGGCCGCACCTTCGACACGACCGGCTGGCTCGGCATGAGCGGTGCGGCAGAGCAGCCTGATCTCACGGCGTTTCCCGCATGGGCGACGATCCCCTCGTACCGCGACCTCGCGACCGGGCGGGTGGTGCACTTCTTCTTCGCCTGGGTGCTCGTGGGCACGCTGCTGATCTGGCTCATCAACGCGCTCTTCACCGGGCATCTGTGGCGCGACATCATCGTCAAGCCGCGCGACCTTGCGGGACTGCCGGCGGACATCTGGGACCATGTGCGGTTGCGCTTCACGCATGGGCCGAGCTACACGCCGCTGCAGAAGCTCGCCTATTTCGGCGTGTTCGTGGTGGCGTTCCCGCTGATCATCGCTACGGGGCTGACGATGTCGCCCGGGATGGACACCTTTGCGCCCTGGCTCCTCGACCTGTTCGGCGGACGGCAGACGGCGCGGACCATCCATTTTCTCGCCATGGCGGCCTTCGTGCTGTTCTTTCTCGTCCATATCGTGATGGTCGTGCTCGCCGGCCCGATCAACGAGCTGCGCTCGATGATCACCGGCTACTACCGGACGAGCGGACATTCCGCCGAGACCAAGACGGAGGGGCGGCCATGAGCCGGCTGATTGTGACGCGACGCAGGTTTCTGACGGCGTCGGCGGCCGGGGTATCGAGCCTCGTGCTTGCCGGCTGCGATCAATTCGATTTTCTCGGCCAGCGCGACCAGCAGGTGCGGGATTTCCTCGAGCGCGCCAACAGCCTCACCTATGCGGCGCAGCGGGCGCTGGTGCCGCAGCAGGCGCTGGCCCGGACCTATGAGGAGAGCGAGATCCGCCAGCCGCAACGCCCGAACGGCTCGACCGATCCGCAGGGCGAGGACTATCTCGCGCTCAAGGCGGGCAATTTCGCCGATTACAGGCTGCGCGTCACGGGACTGGTGGAGACTGAACTCAGCTTCTCCCTTAACGAGCTGCGGAACATGCCGTCGCAAAGCCAGGTGACGCGGCACGACTGCGTCGAGGGCTGGAGCTGCATTGCCAAATGGACTGGCACACGGCTCGGCCCGATCCTCGATCAGGCCAAGGTCAAGCCCAATGCGCGGTTCGTGGTCTACCACTGCTATGACACGCTGGGCGGCGGGCTTTCAGGCCCCGAGGCCTATTACGAGAGTTCGGATCTGATCGACGCCTATCACCCGCAGACGATCCTCGCCTACGGCCTCAACAATCAGACGCTGCCGATCAGCAACGGCGCGCCCATCCGCGTGCGCATCGAACGGGCGCTCGGCTACAAGCAGCCGAAATATGTGCATACGATCGAACTGGTCGACAGCTTCAGCAAATTCGGACAGGGGCAGGGCGGCTACTGGGAAGACCACGGCTACGACTGGTATGGCGGCATCTGAGCGCGGCCGATCGTTAACCTTTTATTTACTTTGTCTGCACCGCTGGCGGCCGGTCTGCTAGATTGGGCCAAATGCACTTGGCGGGGGGCATCATGCTCGGCTCTTGGAGGAATATCGCCGCGGGCGTGGCGCTTATTGCGGCTTTGGCGCTGCCGGTCGCCGTTCTGGCGCAGGGCGTGCCGACGCTGACGATCAATGCGCAGGCGGGCTTCTTCACCGGAAAGTGGATCTATCGCAGCTTCGCGGTCAGCGCCAATCCGAAGGACACGCTCGCCAAGCTCGCCTACGGCATCAACGAGCTCAATCTTGTCGAGCAGGGCGGCCGCGTCAGCGGGCAGCGGCTCGGCCAGGGCGTAAGCTACGATCTGAGCGGGAACACGTTCTACGCGGCCAAGCAAGGCGCAACCATCCGGTTGCATGGCACGGCCACCATCGGGGGCAAGGCCTACAATTACGACTATTTCGGCTATGTGGTGCCGACCTGGACGGGGATCGGCTCGCAGCCGGACACAATTCTCGGAACGGTGCTGCGCAGCGATCCCGCCAACCCGACCAATGCGCCGCTGATCGCGTCGTTCTCGGCGACCCGCGAGGCCGCCAAATAGAACGGCGTTAGGGCCGGATATACCACAACTTCAGTGCTGCCGCGCGGGGCCGGCCCGCCGGTGATATGACACGCTCGCCCGATGGTGTGTTGTCATGTTCGCGTTCCACATAGCTGTACAGAGACGGCGGAGGCTCGTGGCCAAGGCCGTTCTGCTGACCCTTCTGGGTACGGGGGCTGCGGCCCTGGCTCTGCCCGGCGCCGGCCCCGGCCCGACGATCCGGCCGTTGCCGGACCTCACCGCACTGCTGACGCCGGAGCCGGTCTCGAGCGTGGAATTCAGCGCCTTCTACGCGCCGCATCGCGGGTGAAACCGGCTGAACGCCGGCTAAATGCGCCGGCGCGGCTGCGTTCAACGGCGCCGGCGCATGGTGGCCGCGATCCGGGTTCTGGGACCACGCGCCAAATGCTCAAGCTCTCGCTGATTGCCATGTTCCTGCTGTCGCTCGCCACACTGAGCTTTGCCGCCTCCGGCATTCCGGCCGCGACCGAAGCAGAGACCACTTCGGTCGCAACGATCGAGTAGCGGCGCGGGACGAAAATGACGCCGGTTCAGCTTCTTATCCTGCTGGCAGTGCTGCTGACGCTGGTTGCGATCGGCGCGGCCGGCATATTCATCTAGTTCGCGAGGGTGCGCACGGCCGGCCTGGCCGCCGGTTCGGCCGCGGCCACGAGGGCGGCCACCGCCCGGTCGGCAAGGTCCCCGGCATCTTCGGCCGACAGCGAGTCGGCCGCATAGCCCACAAAAATGTCGATGGCGCCGTCCTGCTCCGTGCTGACCACAAACAGCGAGGGGCCGAACATGTCGATCGAAACCGACTCGCTCATGCCTTCGATGCGGAAGGGACCATAGGCGTCCTTGAACGCCGATTCGCCTGCGGTGGTGATGGCGATGCCGTCGATGCGGCGTCGATGCGTGATGGTGGGGATGGCTTCCTTGCGATAGACGTCCCAGGAGGCGAGCTTCATGATCGACGCCGATTCCTGATCGCGCGCCAAGGCCGAGATGAGCTTGAACGAGAGATCGGCGGCCATGGCCCAGAAATCGGCCGTGAGTTCGTGGTGGGTGCGCAGAATGTCGATGTAGCAGCCGAAGGCGGTCACCGGCAGGGGCGGCTTCATCATGCGACGGAGTTCGACGGTGGAGAGCACCGTCATCTCGCTCATGCGGAACTTGTCGCGCGTCGCGGCCAGGAAAGCGGCGCCGATCGCGCCGTGCATGGTGGTGCGATGGGCCCGCACGGCATCGCGTATGGCGCCGCCGATATTGGCGCCGATGTGCCGATGCACCGAACGGCTGGCACGCTCGGGGTGGGGCACCTCGGTCAGCGGGAAGCGCACCGCCGGGATATAGGGCCTGGTGCCGCTGTCGGGCTTCCTGGGCAGGCCGCTTTCGAGCGAGGGAGGCAGGCCCGCATGCGCCGGCGGTTCGGCCTCGGTTCTGTCGGGGTCGGCGAGATAGCGGAAGAGCTGGTCGTTGAGGAGCAGGCCCGCCTGGGCGTCGGCGATGCAATGATCGAGCGTGGAAATCAGAACGCTCGTCTCGGCTCCTTCATGGGTGCGGACCAGGACCACGCGCATGCGCGGGTGCTTCTTGCCCTTGCCCACCGGAATGGGCGTCTTGTTTTCCTGCTCGAGGATGCGCCGCCAGGCTTCCGGATCGGGGTCGGTTACGACGCGGATGGGGATTTCGGTCGTGCCGCGCGTATCGAAGTGCGGAATGGGATAGACGAAGGGCGGCACCGAGCGCCAGGCGAAGCCCTCGTAACGGATGTGCGAGCGCAGCACCGGGTGCTGACGCTGCAGCCAGTTGAAGGCCCGGCGCAGCAGTTCCGGGCTCAACGGGCCGCGGATGTGCATGGCGCCGGAGGCGACCAAGCCGCCCAGCATGTGCAGGTAGTGGAATATCCGTTCCTGCTCGCCCACCTGGCGGGTTTCGACAATGTTCCCGGAAAGCGACATCACGCCTGTTCCCTTTGCCCCATGCAAAGACCATTTCCGATTGCCGCGAGCTTAGCTAGTATCAATCTTCGCTGGCCTGTGGGAGTTGAACGATGAGCGAGGTCGAACAGTCCATTCTCGAGCACATCCGCGGGGTCGCGGCGGCGTCCGAGGTCAGAATCGACCGGGACACCGGTCTGTTGGAAACCGGGCTGCTCGATTCGATCAACCTTGTCGGCCTCATTCAATTCCTCGAAGAGCGGTTCGGCATTCGCATTCCAGACAGCGACATCGGCTCGGACCTGTTCACCTCGCCTGCCTCGCTGAGCGCGTATGTCGAGGCGCGGCTGGGGGGCAAGGCCGCTGTCAACGCCTAGGCGTTCGCGGCCTCCATCAGCTTCCCCCGCAAGATCTTGCCGGTCGCGCTTTTGGGGATTTCGTCGCGGAACTCGACGACGGCCGGCACCTTCTGCGAGGCGAGCCTCTCGCGGCAGAAGCGGATCAGCGCATCGGGCGTTTCGTCGGCGGCACGCACGACCACGGCCTTGAGGCGCTGCTCGCCGGTCCGGGCATCGGGGATGCCGACAACAACCGCTTCGGCGACGGCCGGGTGCGTGCCGAGCACCTCCTCGATCTCGAACGGATCGACCTTGTGCCCGGCGACCTCGATGATGAGCTTGCTGCGGCCCTTGATATAGACGTTGCCCTCGCTGTCGAGGGCGCCCAGGTCCCCGGTATAGAACTTTCCGTCGCGCAAGGTGCGCGCATTGACCTCGGGGGCATCGAGATATCCCTTGGTCACGGCCGGGGAACTCACCACGATCTCGCCGACCTCGGGGCCGAAGGGGTTGTCGGCGGGCTCGAGCGTCAGGGTCAGCCGAGGCGCCGGCTTGCCCACGGAATCCCAGGTTGCGTCCGGGTCGCCGAAATCGTTGATGGCGATGCTCAGGCACTCGGTCGATCCGTAGCCCTGGCGCAGCGGGATGCCGAAGCGGGCCTTGAAGCGGTCGTAGGTCTCGCGGCGCAGCGCCACGCCGCCCGACTGAGCGTAGCGGACGCTCGACAGGTCGACCTCATCGCGCAGGCCGGCGAGCGCGTCGAACATGAACGGCACGCCCATGACGACGGTGACGCCGTTGTCCTGGATGGCTTTGGCGAAGCGGCCCCGCGACAGCATGAAGGGTTGCGGATCGCTCCAGTAGAGCGTGCTCGCACAAGCGGCGGCGACGTGAATCGCGCTCAGAAAGCCCATGGCGTGGCTGCCGGGCATCATGTTGATCATGATGTCGCTGGTATTGTAGCGACCGACCTCGCGCGCACCCTGCAGGTCGATGTCGAGCTCGGCATGGGTGTGCGGCACGACCTTGGGAATGCCGGTCGAGCCTGAGGAGAACATGTAAAGCGCATGATCGTTGGGGCCGATCTGCGGCAGAGTGCCGGTGGAATACCGCTCCAGGGCGGCCACCGACCAGTCGTCGGTGCTGCCGGCGATGAAGAGAGGCAGCGCTCCAGGGCCGGCGAGATCGGCCACCAGGCTGGCCGCGACATCGGCATAGGGCTGCGAGGCGATGACGGCCCCGACATGGGCCTTGCGCGCCGTCATGGCGAGCTCGGCGCGCGGGGCGTGGGCATTGAGCGGCACGACCACGGCGCCGGCGCCGAAGATGCCATAGGCCAGAGTCAGCAGCTCGGGGCCGTTGATCATCAGCAGGCCGATCGGCGTACCCCGCTCGATGCCCCGGGCGAGCAGGCCGGTTGCGATGCGCCCGGCGCGCTCGGCGACGTCGGCATAGGAGACGAAGCGGCCGGCCTCGTGCAGGCCGCTGGTGGCCGGCGCTTGGCCGGCGGCATCGGAAAATCTCTGATAGAGCATGCCTGTCCCTCGATCCTCCCCCGGGTCTGGACTTTAGGAGAAGCAAGAGTTCGCCACAAGCGCGCGCTCGGCCGCCCCGAGGAGACGATCTCTTATCATCCTAACGTTGGCGCCGCGTCAGGCGAGCGGAATGCCCTTCTTGCCCTTGTCGCGCTGGTACATTTCGGAGAGTTCGGCGTATAGCGCGGCCAGATCCTCGATCCGGCCGACTAGGCGTTCCTTGGCGCCGCGGTCGAGCCCGGCAATCATCTGCGCGATCGCATGGCTGCGGAAGAAGGCGTTGCTGCGGTTGTAGTGGTCGCGATCCGGGGACGCCGCAGCACGATCGGGATCGGGCACGGCGAAAACCTCCCGCAGAATGCGCAGATCGTGCGGGATGTCGAAGGCGTCGCGCGTCTCCTCATAGGAAAACAGGTAGTAGAAATTGTCGAAGCCCGACCAGGTGATGCCGCTCAGGCAAAGCGAGCACGGCTCATGGGTGGTCACGAACAGGCAGTCCTTCGAGTGAGGGCGGCGTTCGGGCGGCAATTCGTAGAACCGCTTTATGGCGTGGATTTCGCCATGCCAGAGCGGATTGGCCGTCTCGTTGTTGACTTCGGCCACGACCAGGGCGAGGTCGGACTTGCGCAGGATCGCCGCGCCGAAGATCTTGTCGCCTTCGGCGATGCGCTTGCGGCTCAGCGGAGCGAGATCGAACTCGATGACATCGAGCATCCGGGTGAGCAGCCGGGAGGTGTCCATCTTCACCTGCGCAGCACCATGAGGGGCGCGGCATCGGGGCCGAGCAGGGTCAACTCGTCGTCCGATACCTGCCAGGTGGTGGTGGCGGCGAGTGCCTCCTCGAAGGCCTGCTCCTGCGCGCCGAGCCCTTCGTTGCAGGCTTTTCGCGTCGAGGTGATCATGCCCAGATGCAGCATGTTGCCGTCGATCGCGGCTTGAGCGAACCAGGAGTTGCACCCGGTCGAGCCGCCGGCACGCATGTCGGGGCCGATCGACAGGCTCGGCGCGCTGCGCGGCAGCACCGGCCGGCCCTTGATCGAGGTTGCAACCCAGGTGACCTCCAGGATCGCCGGAGGGGCCGGCGCTGCGGCCGGCTCGGCGCTCGAGGCGCCCTGGACCTGGCCGACAAGGCTGGTGGTGATGACGACCGGCTGGGCGGGCGCGAGCGGATCGACCACATAAGGCTCAAAGTTCCGGAACAGCAGGCCGCCGTCCTTGTCGCTGATGGCGGCGATGAGCGCATAGCTGTGGCCGGGCAGGATCATGCTGTCTTCAAAGCTCAGCGTGAAGCTCAGGGGCACCTGTCCCGGTCCGATGGGGCCGCGCACGTCGATGCGAGGCGCGAGATCGGGCAGGGTCTGGTCGATGAGCTTGATCTCGAGCGTGGCCGCATCCGGCAGCGCGATCCGTTCGCGGTAGGTGACCTGGCCGGACAGTTCAATACGCGCGGCCAAAGCCGGCGCAGGCAAAAGCAAGGCAACAAGAATACAGGCAGGCGCAAGCCGCATAACACCCTCCGCAAGGCCCCCAGGGCCAGAGTGTGGGGCGAATGTGGAGGACATAAGACGCTCCCGTCAGCCGGCCTCGACCTGCCAAGGTTCGGCGAAATGATGCTCTTCGAGGTTGTTGCCTTCGCCACCGCGATCGATGCAGAGGAAATCGGCCGCCGGTCCCAGAGGCGTCAGGACGCCATGCCAGGTGTTCATGGCAATGTTGACGCCCTGGCCGGGCGAGGTGACGAAGGCGCGCGGCGTTCCCGGAGCGCCGCCCTGGTCGGGCGCCACGACGACGAGGAAAGGGTTACCCGACAAGGGGTAGAACGCCTGGCTTCCCAGCGGATGGCGTTCGACCATGGAGAGCGTCAGGGGCAGCCCGAAGCCGCGCGAGCGGAGCAGGGAAATCAGCGGCCGGGCGTGGACGCCGGCAAGTTCGATCCGCGCAAGGTCGTGGAAGCGCTCGCAGTTGCCCGAGTTGATCGGATAGTGGTGCGCCCCGTCGATCTCGATGACCTGCCCGAAGGGGGCGAAGGCATGGCGGGTGAGAGGTTCTGTCCTGAGGCTGCGCATGGAGGCTCTGGCGCTAGAGCTTGAGCTTGGGGTGGCGGTTCACGTCCTTATAGAGCAGATAGCGGAAGCGATCGGGGCCGGCATAGCAGGCCTGCGGACAGAAGGCGCGCAGCCACATGAAATCGCCCGCCTCGACTTCGTGCCAATCGCGGTTGAGCCGGTACACCGCTTTGCCTTCAAGCACGTATAGGCCGTGCTCCATCACGTGCGTCTCCTCGAACGGGATGACGGCGCCGGGCTCGAACGTCACGATATTGACGTGCATGTCGTGCGCGACATCGGCGGGATCGACGAAGCGCGTGGTGCCCCAGCGATCGGCCGTGCCGGGCATCCAGCGGATCGGCACCTCCTGCTCGCTGGTGACGAACGGCTTGGGCGCCTCGATGCCTTCGACCGCCTCGTAGGACTTGCGGATCCAGTGGAAGCGCAGCGGCGCCTTGGACCTGTTGGCGAGAGTCCAGCGGCAGCCGGGGGGCAGGTACGCATAGCCTCCGGGGCGCATCGCGTGCGCCTTGCCCTGGATGGTCAGGCTTGCCTGCCCGGCGACGACAAAGAGCACGCCCTCGGCGGCGGCGTCGGGCTCGGGCCGCGTGCTGCCGCCGCCGGGCGCGACCTCCATCACGTATTGCGCGAAGGTCTCGGCGAAACCGCTGAGCGGCCGCGCGATGATCCATGCGCGCGTCCTGTCCCAGTGCGGCAGATAGCTCGTGACGATGTCGCGCATGACGCCGCGCGGGATCAGGGCATAGGCCTCGGTGAAGACAGCGCGGCCGGTATGGAGGGCGGCCTGCGGCGGCAGGCCGGCGATGGGGCTGGCATAGGGGGTGGAGGCCATGAGCGGGACGAACCGGTTGCGTTCGCCGATTTGTTTAGAACAGAAGCGGCAATCCGCACAGTGGGCGCGGCCGGTTTCCACCCCGGGCGCGGCCCGTTTCCAGGCACTTGCCGAGCGGCCGTCAGGCAATCTTTACGATTGCGGCGCATGATCCCGGCCATGGGAATCCCGCTTCTCAGGATCGAGCAGCAGCCTGCCGTCGCCGAGTTCGTCGAGCGGCACGAGACCTTGCGCATGATCCTCGAATGGATCGCGGACCGCTTTGCGGATGCCCCGCAGGCCGACGATTCGATCGCCTGGGAAGATGGCGAGGAACACGACGATCCCGTCGGTCCCGCGACGCTCTAGCTTCGTTCAGCGACCCGTAAATCTTCGATGACCTCGTGCGCGCCGGCAGTCTCGGCCTCGTGGTTGGGCTCGCGGTAGGGCTCGGCGATGCCGGCCCGGTACCACTCCTGCATGGCCGGGAGGGCGAGAAGCTGCTCAACGTAACGTCGCGAGCGCTCTGCAAGAGGCAGGTTGTAGCTCTGGACGCGGAAAGCGACGGGGCAGAAGAAGGCGTCGGCGGCCGTGAACATCTGCCCGGCGAGGAACGGCCCGCCGAAGCGGTCGAGGCCGTCGGCCCAGAGCCGGTCGAGCCGGGCGAGGTCGGCGGCGAGGCCCGGCGTGAGTTCGGGGGTGCGGGCGCGAATGCCCACATTCATGCCGCAGCGATTGCGCAGCGTGCCGAAACCCGAATGCATTTCGGCGGCCGCCGAGCGGGCCCAGGAACGCGCGCTCAGCTCCGCCGGCCAGATCTCGGGATGGCTTTCGGCAAGGTGCAGGGTGATTGCGTAAGTGTCCCACACCTTGATGGCCCCGTCGTCGAGCACGGGAACGAATCCGGTCGGCGAGAACCTGCTGAACTCTGGATATGAGGGGCCGTCGGACGGGAAGACGTGCAGTCGCTCCTCGAACGGGATGCCGAGCGTCTTCATGAGCACCCATGGCCTCAGCGACCAGCTCGAGTAGTTCTTGTTGGCGATATGCAGAGCGAGCATGCCGAGCCCCCGGGGAAAGCGCCGTGTTTGGCATGACAGGCCGAGAAAAAAAAGAGCGGAGGCGCCGGGCGTTGGGGGGTTCGGCGCCTCCGCTTCCGGACGAGCGGTCCGGGACTCAGTAGAAGCTGACGCGGGCGCGGCGGGTGATGCTGACGCCATTGGGGCCGGTCAGCGTGCCGCGGCAGACCCAGTGGTAAGGGAAGGTGCGGAGGCAGGCGCCGGACGTGTCGACCGTGTAGCCGTTCGGGCCGGTGATCTGGCCGCTGCCGGTGCAGACGCCGGCGGCGCAGGAACGGTCGAAATTGCCGGTATAGGTGCCGCGCGGCGTGGTCACCGTGACGCTGCGCTCGAAGGCCGAGGCGGAGGAGGCGGCGCCTGTCACAAGGGTGGCGGCGAGAAGGCTGGCGGACAGGATCTTCAGCATGATCGGCTCCATGTGGGTGGTTGCGATGGGGCCAAGGTGCGCGGGCCGGTTTGCAGCGGTGTTGCAGATGCGCAGGCTCGTGTAACGATTTGTTACGGCGCGCGAGCGGCTATGGACCGTCGCCGGCAAGTGCGCCTAGGACCGGGGCATGGATCCAATCCGACTGCTGCTGATCGAAGACGATCCCGATATCGGGGCCCTCCTCGGAGAGTTCCTCGAGCGCGAGGGATTCTCAACGCGGCTCCTGCCTGATGGCCGGCAGGCGGTGCAGACGGTGCGCGGCTGGTCGCCCGAGATCGTGGTGCTCGACGTGATGCTGCCCGGCGAGGACGGCTTTGCCGTGTGCCGGCGCATCCGCGCGGAGAGCCAGGTGCCCATCATCATGCTGACAGCGCGCAGCGGCGACACCGACCGCATCGCGGGCCTCGAGATCGGGGCGGACGATTACCTGGGCAAGCCGTTCAATCCGCGCGAGCTCCTGGCGCGGATCAGGGCCGTGCTGCGGCGAGCGCGGGTCGACGGCAAGGCCGGGGAACCGGCGCGGCGACGAGCCTGCGCCGAGGTGGTGGTGGATTTCGACGGACGGCAGGTGGCCACGCGCGACGGACGCGCGCTGGCGCTGACCACGGCCGAGTTCGACCTGCTCGCCTGTCTGATCGAGCGGCCCCGCCGGGTGCTGAGCCGCGACCAGTTGCTCGACTG
This sequence comes from Devosia sp., assembly GCA_035548755.1. Taxonomy (GTDB): domain Bacteria; phylum Pseudomonadota; class Alphaproteobacteria; order Rhizobiales; family Devosiaceae; genus Devosia_A. The sequence continues at coordinate 9,670 of DASZSH010000042.1, read as the reverse complement.
GACGCGGGGGCGGCAGGCAGATCCCTACGACCGGACCATCGACGTCACCGTGTCGCGGCTGCGCGCCAAGCTGACGCCGGCCGCACCGCAGCTTGCAGCCGCAATTACCACCGTGCGCAATGGCGGCTACATGCTGGCGCTGCCGGTCGAGGAGGCCTGATGGGCCGGTTCCCGCTTTGGGCGCGCCTGGCGCTGATCACGGCTGGAACAATGTTCCTGCTGCAGCTTCTCGCCGTGCTGGTGCAGATCAATCGCGACGACGGCTTCTCGATCGGGGGCGTGAGCCCCGCCTTTGCCCGACAGGTGGCAGGCGTCGTGCGGCTGTTCGATCGCATGGTGCTGCCGGCGCGGCGCGCCGTGGCGCTCGAAATCCTCAATTCCGGCCAGATGCGGGTCAATCTGCAGGCGGACCCGCCGCCGCAATGGGACAGCGGACCGCTGCTCTCGGCTTCGGCGCGCAGCATCGCCCAACGTATCGCTGCGCAGGGCGTGGCGGTCCAGAGGCTGACCGTCAGCTTTGCGCCGGACTCGGACAGCCAGGGGCCGATCGCGCGCATCTTTCAGCGGCACCTGCAGATCGTGGTGCGGATGGCGGATGGCGAGTATCTGGTGATCGAGCCCGACCGGGACGTCAACGCCTTCGTATTCGGGACGCTGATCACACTCGGCACCGCGGCGTTGGGGTTTCTGATGCTCGGGGTGCTCGTCTTGGTCATCTACCGACAGACGCGGCCGCTCGGGCGGCTTGCGGCAAATATGGAGCGGTTCGCGAAGTCGGCCGTGCCCGAGGCGATGAACGAGGCGGGGGCGCCCGAAATTCGCAGCCTGATCCGGGCGACCAACCGCATGCAGCAGCAGATTGCCGCGCTCATCAAGAACCGCACGCTGATCCTGGCCGGGATGTCGCACGACCTCAGGACCCAGGTCACCAAGCTCAGGCTGAGGATGGAGCTCCTGCCCGAGTCGGAGGCGCGGACGCGGGCCATCGCCGACGTCGAGGCGATGCAGGCCCTGACCGAGGAGACGCTCGAGTTCGCTCGGGCGGGCAGCTCGATGGATGGCGAGACTTGCGACGCGGCGGCGGTGCTCGGCCGAGTGGCGGAGGCGCAGGAGATCGCCGCCCCGGGTCTGGTGAGCTGGGATGGGGGCGGGGGGCCGGCGCCGGTCGCCATCGGCGAGTCCGCTCTCCGCCGGGTGATCGACAATCTCGTCGACAACGCCCTCAAATACGGACGGCGCGCGGAGCTGTCGCTGGGTACTTCCGGCCGCGAGACGCGGATCGCGGTGGCCGATCGCGGCCCGGGCATTCCCCCTGGGGCGCGGGCCGATATCTTCGAGCCCTACTACCGGCTCGATCCGTCGCGCAGCCGGGCGCGGGGCGGCACCGGGCTCGGGCTTGCCATCGTGGCGCAGATCGTGAGCCGGCATGGCGGCCGCGTCGAGGTGGACGACCGGCCCGGCGGCGGCAGCATCTTCACGGTGACGCTACCCAGCGCCTGATCAGAGCTCAGGCAGGATCGCCCGCAGGCGCAGCAGGGCGATGCGTTCGACCTGCCCGCAGGCGATGCGGAATTCCGTGTCGCGGTCGTTGCCCAGGCGCGTGCGCATGGCCTCGAGGATCATCGCCTTGGTGTTGTCGCGCACCGCGATGATGAAGGGGAAGCCGAACCTGGCGGTGTAGGCGGCATTGAGTTCCTCGAACTGGCCGCGTTCGTGGTCGGTGAGCGCATCGAGGCCGGCAGAGGCCTGCTCGGCAGCGGACGCCTCGGTGAGCCGCCGCGCCTGGGCGAGTTTGCCCGCCAGGTCAGGGTGGGCGGTGAGTACGCCGAGGCGCTCATGCTCGCTCGCCATGCGGAACTGGCTGCGCAGGGCGAAGTGGAGGCCCGATGCGGTGTCGTTGGCCGGGCCGAGCTCGGCCTCGAAGGCGCGCTCGGCGATCCAGGGCGAGTGTTCGAAAACCGAGCCGAAGTGGCCGACAAACTGTGTGCGGTCCATCTGCGAGGGGACCAGGGCAGGCGCCTCATAGGGATGGTGCTGCGACCAGTGGCGGGCAATATCGATGCGGCGGGCGATCCAGACCCTGTCCCTCGCCCGGATGTACTCGACGAAACGGCGGAGCCCGGCGAAGCGGCCGGGCATGCCCACCAGCCGGCAGTGGAGCCCGATCGACATCATCTTGGGAGCGCCGGCCCGCCCCTCTTCGTAGAGGGTATCGAAGCTGTCCTTGAGGAACTGGAAATACTCCTCGCCATTGTCGAAGCCGGGCGCGGTGACGAAGCGCATGTCGTTGGCGGCGAGGGTGTAGGGAATGATGAGCTGGGCGCGGCCCTTGTGCGGACGCCAGTAGGGCAGGTCGTCGTCATAGGTGTCCGAGACGTACTCGAAGCCGCCTTCCTCCGAGACGAGGTCGACGGTCTGAAGGGACGAGCGGCCGGTGTACCAGCCGGTCGGGCGCTCGCCGGTGGCGATGGTGTGCAGGCGGATCGCTTCGGCGATCTGCGCGCGTTCCTCCTCGGGCGGCATATCCTTGTGCTGGATCCATTTGAGGCCGTGCGAGGCGATCTCCCAGCCGGCCTCCTGCATGGCCGCCACCTGCTGGGGCGCGCGCATGAGCGCGGTGGCGACGCCATACACCGTGACGGGCACGTTGGCGCCGGTGAAATACCTCCACAGCCGCCAGAAGCCGGCGCGCGCGCCGTATTCGTACATCGACTCGACGTTGGCATGGCGCTGGCCGGGCCAGGGCTGTGCCCCGATCACATCGACGAGAAAGGCCTCCGAGGCGGCATCGCCGTGCAGGATGTTGTTCTCGCCGCCCTCCTCGTAGTTGAGCACGATCTGCACCGCCACATAGGCGCCGCCGGGCCATTTCGGGTCGGGCGGGGACTTGCCGTAGCCGAGCATGTCGCGGGGGTAACGCATGGGGAAGCTCTCCGAAGTGCGGCGATTTTATGCGCAGGCGCGAACCCTGCGGCAAGCTCCGGAAAAATGGACCGTTTGGTAAAAATATAGCGCCGCACCCCTTGGAATGTGACGCATTATTTTCGATAGTCGCCCGAACAGAGAAGAAAGGGACCGGAATGGCGGGGGTTCCCAGCCTCACGACCCATGTCCTCGATACAATGCGCGGCAAGCCGGCTTCCGGCATGCGGTTCGATCTTCTGATGCTGCATGGCGACCATAGCCACCATCTGCTCACGGGCAACACCAACAGCGACGGCCGGGGCGAAGGCCCTTTGCTGGCCGGCGACCGCTTCCACCTGGGCGCCTACGAGCTGATCTTTCATGTTGGGCAGTATTTCGAACGGCTCGGCGTCGATCTCGAGACGCCGTTTCTCGACCAGGTTCCGGTGCGTTTCACCATGACCGAAATGGCCCACTATCACGTGCCCCTGCTGGTCTCGCCGTTCGGCTATTCGACGTATCGGGGAAGCTGATGGCGGCGAGGGTCAATCCGCTGCGCTTCGTCCTCAACGACGAGGATATCGAGATCGCCGAGATCAAGGCGACCGAGACGCTGCTCGACTATCTCCGGCTGACCAAGCGGCTCAGGGGCAGCAAGGAGGGCTGCGCCGAGGGCGATTGCGGCGCCTGCACGGTGCTGGTGGGGCGGCTGCGGGGCGAGGAGTTGAGCTACGAGACGGTCAACGCCTGCATCTGCTTTGTCGGCATGCTGCACGGCGCGCATGTGGTGACGATCGAGCATCTGAGCCCCGCCAGCGGACCGCTGCACCCCGTGCAGCAGGCGATGGTCGATTTTCATGGCAGCCAGTGCGGGTTCTGCACGCCTGGCATCGTGATGTCGCTTTATGGGCTCTGGATGCGGACGCCGCGGCCGAGCGTGCCGGAAATCGAGGTGGCGCTGCAGGGCAATCTGTGCCGCTGCACGGGCTACAAGCCGATCGTGAAGGCAGGGCTGGCGATGAGCGATTACGGCTCGGTGGAGACCGACCCGCTGATGCTGCATCGCGAGGCGATGATCGCCCGGCTCAGGGCGCTGCGCGACGGCAGGACCGTGGATATCGGGGAAGGCCGCAACCGGCTGATCGTTCCGGCGACGGTGGACGAACTGGCGCAGGTCTATGAGGCCAATCCGGACGGCACGCTCGTAAGCGGGGCGACCGATGTGGGCCTGTGGGTCACCAAGTTTATGCGCGATATCGGGCCGATGATCTATATCGGCCATCTCAGCGACCTCCAGGCGATCACCGAGAGCGAGGGCGCGCTGACGCTGGGCGCTGCCGTCACCTATACGCGGGCGCGCGCTGCGGTGGTCAGGCATTTTCCGCAGCTCGCCGAGCTGTGGGACCGGATCGGAGGCGGACAAGTGCGCAATGCCGGCACGGTGGGCGCCAATATCGCCAATGGCTCGCCGATCGGCGACACCCCGCCGCCCTTCATCGCGCTGGGCGCACATATCACGCTGCGCAAGGGCCACGCGCGGCGCGAGGTCAAGCTCAAGGACTTCTTCCTCGCCTACGGCAAGCAGGACCGGCAGCCGGGCGAATTCGTCGAGAGCGTCACCATCCCCTATCTGCCCAGCGGCGAGCAGTTCGCCTGCTACAAAATATCCAAGCGCAGGGACGAGGACATCTCGGCCGTGTGCGGGGCCTTCCGCGTCTTCGTCAATGACGAGGGCAAGGTCGGGATGGCGCGCATTGCCTTCGGCGGCATGGCGGCGACCCCAAAGCGCGCCCGGGCGGTGGAAGAGGCCTTGATCGGCCGGCCGTGGACGGAGGCGACAGTGGAGGCGGCGCTGCCGGCCTTTGCCGTTGATTTCCAGCCGATCACCGACATGCGGGCCAGCAGGGACTATCGGCTGCTCGCGGCGCAGAACCTGTTGCGGCGCTTCCACCTCGAGACCACTGGCGCGGGCGAGCGGCTCAGCAAGGCGGTCGCTGCATGAACAAGATGGACGTCATCGCGCGACCGGCGATCAAGGGCGGACGGCTGCACGAGGCCGCCCCGCACGACAGCGCCGCAAAGCAGGTGGCAGGACGGGCCGAGTACGTCGATGACCTCAGCGAGCCGGAGGGCACGCTGCACGCCTATCTGGGGCTGTCGAGCCGGGCCCATGCCGAGATCGCATCGGTCGATCTCGAAGCGGTGCGCGCCGCGCCCGGCGTGGTCGGCGTGCTGACGGCGGCGGACATCCCCGGCGAGAACGACGTTTCAACCGTACACAAGCACGATGAGCCGGTCTTTGCCGATACGCGCGTGCTCTATTGGGGCCAGCCGATTTTCTGCGTGATTGCGCAGACGCGCGAGGCGGCGCGGCGGGCGGCGAAGCTGGCGCGGATCGAATACCGCGACCTGCCGCATATCAATTCGATCGAAGAGGCCCTTCAAAGCGGCGGCCGGCTGGTGATCGAGCCGATGACGCTCGAACGCGGCGATGTGGAGGCGGGTCTCGCCGCCGCGCCGCGGCGCGCGCGGGGGCGGGTGCGGCTGGGCGGGCAGGAGCATTTCTACCTCGAAAGCCAGGTGGCGCTCGCGGTGCCGGGCGAGGATGACGAGGTCACCCTCCATGTCTCGACGCAGCATCCCACCGAGATCCAGGTGATGGTGGCGCAGGTGCTGGGCATCCCGCATGCCGCCGTCACCGTGAACATGCGGCGCATGGGCGGCGGCTTCGGCGGCAAGGAGACGCAGGGCAACCTGTTCGCGGCGGTGGCGGCGCTCGCCGCCAAGACCTTCGGGCGCGCGGTGAAGCTCAGGCCCGACCGCGACGACGACTTCTCGATCACCGGCAAGCGCCACGACTTCATGGTCGACTACGATGTCGGCTACGACGAGGAGGGCCGCATCCGGGCGGTCAAGGCGACATTCGCGGCGCGCGCCGGCTATTCGGCAGATTTGAGCGGGCCGGTGACGGACCGCGCGCTGTTCCACTGCGACAACGCCTACTGGTATCCGGCGGTGAAGGTGAACTCGCTGCCGCTCTTCACCAACACGGTCAGCAACACCGCCTTCCGCGGCTTCGGCGGACCGCAGGGGATCATCGGGGCCGAGCGCTGGATCGAACATATCGCCTACGATCTCGGGCTCGATCCGCTCGAGGTGCGCAAGCGCAACTTCTACGGGGTGGGCGAAAACAACGTCACGCCCTATCATCAGGCGGTCGAGGACAACATCATCCACCGGATCGTGGACGAGCTCGAACGCAGTTCCGACTATCAGGCGCGGCGCAGCGCGGTGCTGGCCTTCAACCGAGAGCACAAGGTGCTCCGCAAAGGCATCGCGCTGACGCCCGTCAAGTTCGGCATTTCGTTCACCGCCACCTGGCACAACCAGGCCGGGGCCCTGGTGCATGTCTATCGCGACGGCTCGATCCATCTCAGCCATGGCGGCACCGAGATGGGGCAGGGGCTTCACATCAAGGTGGCCCAGGTGGTGGCCGAGGCGTTCGGGGTGGGTCTCGATCGGGTCAAGATCAACGCCACCAACACCGGCAAGGTGCCCAACACGTCGGCGACGGCCGCCTCCTCGGGCACCGACCTCAACGGCATGGCGGCGCTCGATGCGGCCGAGCAGATCAAGGCGCGCATGCTGGCGCACGCGGCCCGCACCTACGAGGTCGAGCCGGCCGACGTGAGCTGGGAGTTCGGCGGCATCCGCGCCGGCAAGCAGTTCGTGCCGTTCGGGCAGCTTGCCGAATCGTGCTGGCTCAACCGCGTGCAGCTTTCGGCCGCCGGCTTCTATGCCACCCCGAAGATCCACTGGGACCGGGCGAGTGGCAAGGGCCATCCGTTCTACTACTTCGCCTATGGCGCCGCCTGCGCCGAGGTGACCATCGACACGCTCACCGGCGAGTACCAGTTCGACCGCGCCGACGTGCTCGAGGATGTGGGGCATTCGCTCAATCCAGCGATCGATTTGGGGCAGGTCGAGGGCGGCTACATCCAGGGCGTGGGCTGGCTCACCACCGAGGAGCTCTGGTGGGACGACAAGGGGCAGCTCAGGACGCACGCGCCCTCAACCTACAAGATTCCGCTCGCCTCCGACGTGCCGCGGCAGTTCAATGCGCGCCTTGCCGAATGGTCGGTCAACAAGGAGCCGGCGATCGGGCGGTCCAAGGCGGTGGGCGAGCCCCCGCTCTGCCTCGCGGTCTCGGTGGTGGAGGCGCTCAGCATGGCGGTCGCCTCGGTTGCCGACTACAGGGTGCATCCCAATCTCGACATGCCGGTGACGCCCGAGCGCGTGCTGATGGCGGTCGAGCGCATGAAGCGGGAGCGCGGAGGATGATGCATGCGCCCGGCTGAGCTCAGGGCCTTCGTCGAGCGCCACCCGGCGGCCGTCGTCGCCGAGCTCGCGTCGGTGCGTGGGTCGAGCCCGCGTGAGGCCGGCGCTTTCATGCTGATCGCGGCGGACGCGCTGATCGGCACGATCGGCGGGGGAGCCCTCGAATACCTGGTGATCGACCGGGCGCGGCAGGCCCTGCGCGGCAATGAGGAGCCCGAGGGGCTCGACATCCCGCTCGGGCCGGAGATCGGCCAGTGCTGCGGCGGGCGGGTAGAGGTGTCGCTCAGGCGGGCGAGCCCGCAGCTCAATGCGCACCTGCTCAAGCGGCTCGCCGCCGCCGAGGCGGCTCGGCCCCATGTCTTTCTCTTCGGCGCCGGCCATGTCGGCAAGGCGCTGGCGCTCTCGCTCTCGCCTCTGCCGCTTGCCGTGCATGTGATCGACACACGGCCGGACGAGCTCCGCGGTCTGCCGGAGGCCGTCGAGGCGCGCGCGGCGCCCATGCCGGAGGCGGTGGTGCGCAGCGCCCCGGCGGGCAGCAGCTACGTGATCGTGACGCACGACCACGCGCTCGATTTCCTCATCGCGGCGGAGGCGCTCAAGCGGGAGGACGCGCCCTATGTCGGCATGGTCGGCAGCAGGACCAAGCGAGCGAGGTTTGCCAGCTGGTATCGGGCGGAGGGTGGCACCGAAGAGGCGCTCGGGCGGCTGGTGCTGCCGATCGGGGACTACGGGGTCGTGGATAAGCGCCCCGAAGTGATCGCGGCGCTAGCGGCGGCGGAAATAATGGTCCAGATTGGGCGGCGGGAAGCAGTCGTCGAGCGGGCGCCGGAGACCAGGATGTTGGGAGCCGACGTTGACTGACACCCCGCCGCGCCTCAGCCTTCGCGGCATCAGCAAGCGCTTCCCGGGGGTGCTGGCGAACGACAACGTCTCGTTCGATGTGAAGGCCGGCGAAATCCACGCGCTGCTGGGGGAAAACGGCGCGGGCAAATCGACGCTGGTCAAGATGATCTACGGCATCATGCAGCCCGATGCCGGCGAGATGTTCTGGAACGGGCAGCCTGTCGCGATCGCCAACCCCAAGGCAGCCCGCCGTCTGGGCATCGGCATGGTGTTCCAGCATTTCTCGCTCTTCGAGGCGCTCAGCGTGCTTGAGAACATTGCGCTCGGCATGGATGCGCGGATCCCGCAGCGGGAGCTCGAGGGGCGGATCCGGCAGGTGATGGCCCAGTACGGGCTCAAGCTCGACCCGCACCGGATCGTTTCGGATTTGAGCGTGGGCGAGCGGCAGCGCATCGAGATCGTGCGGGCCCTGCTGCTCAATCCGTCCCTGCTGATCATGGACGAGCCGACCTCCGTGCTGACCCCGCAGGAGGTGGAGCAGCTCTTCGTGGTGCTGCGCCAGCTGGCGGGCGAGGGGTGCTCGATCCTCTACATTTCGCACAAGCTGCACGAGATCAAGGCGCTCTGCGAGACAGCGACGATCCTGCGCGGCGGACGGCTGGTCGACACCTGCGATCCACGCGTCGAGACGTCGCGCTCGATGGCCGAAAAGATGATCGGGGGCAGTCTCAAGGACATCCAGAAACCGGCGAGCCGCACGTTTGGCGCGGAAAAGCTGGTCGTCACCGAGCTGTCCATGCCCGGCGCCGGGCATTTTGGGGTTGCGCTCAAGGATGTGAGCTTCCGCGTGCACTCGGGCGAGATATTCGGCATTGCGGGCGTCGCCGGCAACGGCCAGAACGCCCTTCTGCTCGCCCTCAGCGGCGAGGTCACGACATCGGATGCCCAGGCGATCCGCATCGGCGGCGAGGAGGTCGGGCGGCTCGACGCCAAGGCACGGCGGCTCAAGGGCCTTGCCACCGTGCCCGAAGAGCGCAACGGGCACGCCGCCGTGCCCGACTTCACCCTTTCGGACAATTCGGTGCTGACCGGCCGCGACCGGCTGCGGCTTGCGATATCGGGTATCATTCACCCGGGCCGGGCGCGAAAATATACCGACGAGGTGATTTCGACCTTCGACGTCAAGGCCACGGGGACCGAGGCCGTCGCCGGGTCGCTGTCGGGAGGCAATCTGCAGAAATATATCATGGGGCGCGAAATCCTGCAGCGACCCGACGTGCTGGTGGTCAACCAGCCAACCTGGGGCGTGGATGCCGGCGCCGCCGCGGCGATCCGGCAGGCGCTGGTCGACCTCGCCGTCGCGGGATCGGCGATCGTGGTGATCAGCCAGGATCTCGATGAGCTGCTTGAGCTCTGCGACACGCTGGCGGTGATCAATGAAGGGCGGCTCAGCCGGGCCATGACCGTCAGCGGCGCAGACATCAACGAAATCGGGCTGCTCATGGGCGGCATCCACGGCGAGGCCCCGCCGCCACAGGCCGCCGGTTCGCCCGGCACCATCGGAGCGGAGGCGACCAGTGCGGCT
>DASZSH010000041.1:0-7287 GCA_035548755.1 Devosia sp. | reverse complement strand
GAGACCGTAACCGTGCTCGACGACATCAACCTCGACATCGATGCCGGCGAGATGATCGCCGTCGTCGGCCAGTCCGGGTCGGGCAAGTCGACCCTCATGAACATCCTTGGCTGCCTCGACCGGCCGAGCTCGGGCACCTACCTGCTTGCCGGAAGGGACGTCGGCAGGCTCGATCCGGACGCGCTAGCCGAGCTGCGCCGCGAGCATTTCGGCTTCATCTTCCAGCGCTATCAGCTCCTGTCGGACCTCGACGCCGTCGAAAATACCGCGGTGCCGGCCATCTATGCCGGCCTCGACACCGGCACGCGCAACCGGCGCGCCACCGAGCTCCTCGTCCGCCTGGGACTGGGCGACCGCCTGCGCAACCGGCCGAACGCCCTGTCCGGCGGGCAGCAGCAGCGGGTGAGCGTCGCTCGCGCTCTGATGAACGGCGGCGACGTGATCCTTGCCGACGAGCCGACGGGCGCTCCCGACAGTCGCAGCGGCGCCGAACTGATGGCCCTGCTCCAGGAGCTCCACGCCGAGGGCCACACCATCATCATCGTGACCCATGATGCCGGAATCGCGCAGCAGACCGACCGTCAGATCGAGATCAAGGACGGGCGCATCATTTCCGATACGCGGACGCGGACGCTGGAAAGGGCCGCAGCGGCCCCCGCCGCCGCGCGGCGCTCGGCCTTCAGCCCCCTGCAGTGGGCCGATCGTGGCATCGAGGCGCTGCGCATGGCGATGCGGGCCATGGCCGCCCACAAGCTCCGCACGTTCCTTACGATGCTCGGGATCATCATCGGCATCGCCTCGGTGGTCTCGGTTGTCGCCCTCGGCCAGGGCAGCCAGCAGACGGTGCTCGAAAACATTGCCTCAATCGGGACCAACACCATCAACATCTTTCCCGGCACCGGTTTCGGGGACCGCAGCCAGGGCCGGATCCGGACCCTCGTGCCCAGCGATGCCGAAGCCATTGCCCAGGAGAACTATGCCGACAGCGTGACTCCGCGTGTATCCACCAACGAATCCATCCTGTTTGGCAATGTCGCCGTAAACGCTCAGGTGAGCGGGGTCGGCGTCGACTACTTCCGCGTCAGCGGCTCGACCATCCAGGAGGGGAGCGCCTTCGATGCGGCCGGAGTCGATTCCCGCGCCCAGGTGGCGGTCATCGACACCAACGCCCAGTCGGCGATCTTCACCCATGGCGAGGATCCGATCGGTCAGGTGATCGTGGTGGGGAACGTGCCCGTTCGGGTGATCGGCGTTGTCGCAGTAACCTCGACGTTTGGACCGGGCAGCTCCAACCCCAGCATCTACCTGCCCTACACCACGGTGATGGACCGCATCCTGGGCCGGCACTATCTCAGCCAGATTACCGTGCGCGTCGCCGACAGCGCCGACATGGATACCGCCGAGAGCCAGATCACGGCCCTGCTGACGCGGCTGCACGGCAAGACCGACTTCTTCCTTCAGAACACCAACACCATCCGCGACACGATCCAGTCGACAAGCCAGACGCTGACCCTGCTGATCTCGGCGATCGCTGTGATTTCGTTGATCGTGGGCGGCATAGGGGTCATGAACATCATGCTGGTCAGTGTCTCTGAACGGACCCGCGAGATCGGCATCCGCATGGCGGTAGGCGCGCGGCGTGGCGACATCCTGAGGCAGTTCCTGACGGAGGCGATCCTGGTCTGCATCGTCGGCGGCGTCGCCGGCATCGGCCTGAGCTTCGCCCTCGGCTACGGACTCCAGCAGTTCCTTTCGGGCGCGCGGATCAGCTACTCGGCCGCCTCGATCGTTGCCGCGCTTGTCTCCTCGACGGTCATCGGCATCGTCTTCGGCTTCATGCCAGCCCGCTCTGCGGCACGGCTGGATCCAGTGCAGGCGCTGGCGCGCGAATAGAGCCGCCGCGCGCGCCGTCGATTCCTTCCTGCACCACGACCAGCATCGCCCGGCGGGCGCGCTCGGCATTTCCCGCCGCGATCGCGTTCACGATTGCCTTGTGATCGGCCACGGACCGCCTGAGACGGGGCGGGTCGCTGACCGGCGAAGCGATGCTCATCATGGCCACCAGAGCCACCTCGATGAGCGTCGAAATCGACAGAAAGAACGGGTTGTGCGCCGCAGCCGCGATCGTCAGATGCAGCGCCAGGTCGGCATTGACGAATTCCTGATGCGATATGTCCGCCTTGCCCAGCCGCGCGGCGGCCTCCTGCATCAGTTCGAGCTGCTCGTCGGTGCGGCGGGTCGCCGCCAGCGCCGCCGCATCGGGCTCGAGCGCAAGTCGCATCTCGCCCAGATGTGCAAGAAACTCGGGGCCGAACCCGGTCCGCGCGTGCCAGACAAGGACATCGGGATCAAACAGGTTCCAGGTGTCGCGATTGCGAACCCGCGTCCCGATCCGGGCTTTGGCCTGCACCAGGCCTTTGCCAGCCAGCATCTTCAGGGCCTCGCGCAGCACGGTGCGGGAAACGCCGTAGCGCTTGAGCAGCTCGCTGTCGCCGGGCAGCAGCGAGCCCTGTGCCTGCTTGCCCGAAACGATGGAGAGCCCGAGATCCTCGACCACGCGCGCCGTCTGCGACCGTGCCGGCGCGGAGGCACGATAATTGTGCGGATGTTGACGGCCGGACACCTGCGAATCGTCCTCCGGCCTATTCCCTCGACCGCAGCTGGCGCACGCGCTCGAATGCGACGGCAAACAGGATCGCGCCGCCGATGACAGTGCCCTGCCAGAAGGGGTTGATACCCAGAAGGCCAAGGCTGTTGCGGATGATCTCGATCAGCAAGGCGCCGACCAGTGCTCCGACGGCCGTCCCCGCGCCGCCGGCAAGGCTCGCGCCCCCGATCACGGCGGCCGCGATCACCTGCAGCTCCATCCCCGAGCCCAGATTCGTCGTCACCGAGCCGAGCCAGCCGGTTTCGACAATTGCCGCGATAGCGGCCGTGAAGGAGCAGATCATATAGACCGCCACCTTGATCGGCCGCACGGGAATGCCAGTGAGGTTCGCCGCCTGTTCGTTGCCCCCGATGGCAAAAACGTGCCGGCCGAATTTCGTCCAGCGCAGCACGAATCCCGTGATTGCCGCCAGGACCAGCGTGTAGAGAACCGGATTGGCAATACCCGGTATCGCCTGCCCGCCACCAAGCCAGAGCAGCTTGTTGTGATCGGGGCCGAACTGGAACACCGTCTGGTTGTTCGAGGCGATCATTGCAAAGCTGCGCCCCGCGGAGAGCATCGCCAAGGTCACCACAAATGACGGGAAACCTAGGTAGGCGATCAGCACGCCATTGAACGCCCCGACCGCCAGGCCAGTGCCAAGGGCGACCAGGATTCCCACCCAGATGCTCGCCCCCGCATGCATCGTCGTCGCCATCACCATGGAGGAAAACACCAGGACCGATCCCACGCTGAGATCGATGCCGCCCGAAATGATCACGAAGGTCATCCCCAGTGCGATGATGGCCGTGAAAGTGAAGTTGCGCGTGACGTTGAAAAGGTTCTGCGGCGTGAGGAACGCCTTTGAGGCAAAACTCAGATAGATGCAGGCGACGATGATGGCGAGGAGCACCAGAAACGCCTGACTCGACAGCAGCCTCGAACTCCAGGTCGTCTGCTGCTTGGCGATGGTCTGTTCGAGAGTTACGGCCATGGTCATACCTGCTCGATAGCGCCGGTGATGAGCCCGGTCACCTCTTCTGGGGAGCTGTCGGCGATCCGCTTGTCGGCAACCTTGCGCCCGCGCCTCAGCACGACCACGCGGTCCGCAACCGAGAACACGTCGGGCATGCGGTGGCTGATGAGTACGACCGCGAGCCCCTGATCGCGCAGGTGCCGGATGTGGTTAAGCACCTCGGCCACCTGGCGCACCGAAATGGCGGCCGTCGGCTCATCCATGAGCACGATCTTGGCCTTGCTCAGCATGGTGCGTGCGATCGCCACCGCCTGACGCTGCCCGCCCGACATCTGCCTTATGATGTCGCGGGGCCGTGTTTCAGACTTGAGGTCCCGGAAGAGCTCGCCCGCGCGCCTGTACATGCCCTGGTAATCGAGGATGCTGAACGGTCCGAACCCCAGGCGCATCTCGCGGCCCAGGAACACGTTTGCGGCCGCCGTCAGGTTGTTGCACAGCGCCAGGTCCTGGTGAACGATCTCGATCCCGTGTCGGCGCGCTTCCACCGGTCGGTGCAGCACAAGCTCCCGGCCTTCCATGCGGATCGTGCCCGAGCTGGGCAGGAAGTTTCCCGCCATCATCTTGACCAGCGTCGACTTGCCCGCGCCGTTGTCTCCCATGAGACCCACGACTTCGCCTGCCTCGAGCGCCAGCGAGACATCGTTCACGGCATGGATCGCGCCGAAGTGCTTGGAGATATTCTGAAGTTCTAGAACGGCCACGTCGCCTTAAGCCTCCCCCCGCCGGCCTGGTCGCCGCGCTGCCACGGCCGCAGTGGGCCGGTCCTGGACCCCCACTGCCATGAAGGCCCTACAGAGAGTTACGCAATGGGATGCCGCCGCGTCAACGCAACCGGGCCTCAAAAGTATGATTTATTCGTTGACGAACGTTCCTCAGCTTGGTTCATTCGACAGCGGAGGGCCGTGTGAACTATCGCCTGCCGGAGGGTGGCGGTGGGGCGGGTCCTCCGCTCACATGGGAGGAACTAGATGAAGAGCCTACTTCTGCTCGCGGCAGCGGCGGCGCTCGCGCTCGCCGGGCCTGCCGTAGCCCAGGACAAAAAGCAGCTCGTGATCGTCGTGAAGGGCCTCGATAACCCCTTCTTTGAGTCGATCCATCAGGGTTGCCTGAAGTGGAATTCCGAGAACGCCAGCTCGGAATATGAGTGCTTCTATACCGGTCCGGCGTCGACGTCAGACGAGGCCGGCGAAGCCCAGATCGTTGCCGACATGCTTGCCAAGCCAACCACTGCGGCGATGGCAATCTCGCCCTCGAATGCCCCGCTGATCGCCCAGACGATCAAGTCGGCCAATCCTTCGATCCCGATCATGACGGTGGACGCCGACCTCGCCAAGGAAGACGCCGCGCTGCGCAAAACCTATCTGGGCACCGACAACTACCTCATGGGTAAGAAGATCGGCGAGTACATCAAGAAGGCGATCCCCAATGGCGGCAAGATCTGCACCATCGAGGGCAATCCGGCCGCCGACAATATTCTGCGCCGCGCGCAGGGCATGCGCGACGCGCTCTCTGGTAAGGAAGGCCTGTCGGCGCTCGCTGGCGAAGGCGGCTGGACGGAAGTCGCCGGCTGCCCGGTCTTCACCAATGACGACGGTGCCAAGGGCGTGCAGGCGATGACCGACATCCTCGCCGCCAACCCCGATCTTGTCGCCTTCGGAATTATGGGCGGCTGGCCGCTCTTCGGCGCTCCGCAGCCCTACCGTGACCTGTTCAAGCCGATGGCTGACAAGATCGCATCGAACGCCTTCGCCATCGGCGCCGCCGACACCATCGGCGACGAGGTGGCGATCGCCAAAGAGGGTCTGGTGACCGCCCTTGTCGGGCAGCGGCCCTTCGAGATGGGCTACAAGGCCCCCTCGGTGATGGTGAGCCTGATCAAGGGCGAGAAGGTGGACGATCCGGTGTTCACCGGTCTCGACGAGTGCACCAAGGACACTGCCGACACCTGCATCCAGAAATAACACGCAGAGACGTTCTCCCGTCTGGGGCGCACTTCGGTGCGCCCCCTTTCTTTGCCCGCCCCGGGGGACGGCGCAACCACGATGGTATGCGCAGAAATCTGCGCGTCTCACTCTTTGTTTCGGCGCACTGACATGTCAGTGTCCCGCCGCTTCAACGGGAGAACTATACATGGTCGGGTTCAGAACGCGCCCAGTAGCAAAGACCGGCCTCGTGGTGACCGAACTCGGCATCGGGTCGGCGACCTTGGCCGGGATGAACGGAACCGAGGTCCTGCAGGATCAGGGGCGGGCCACCGTGAAGGCCGCGCTTGACGCAGGCGTGGGCTACTTTGACACGGCCCCGCACTACGGTTTCGGCCGCGCCGAGCATCTGGTGGGCGATGCCCTTCGGTTTGCCGGCCGCCCCATCACGCTCTCGACCAAGGCTGGCCGCCTACTTCGGCACGTCCGCTCGGACGCCGAACGGACGATGCCAAACCCTTGGACACAGCCTTTCCCGTTCGAGATCGTCTATGACTATACTTACGAAGGTGTCCGGCGCTCGTTCGAAGACAGCCTGCAACGTCTCGCCCTGGACAAAATCGACATTCTCCTCGTTCACGACATCGGCACCCAGACGCACGGGGTCGAGGGCAATCGCAAGCATTGGCACGACCTGAAGACCGGCGGCTACCGGGCACTCGTCGACCTCAAGACCGAGGGCCTGGTCGCGGCCATCGGGATCGGAGTCAACGAATGGCCGGTGCTCATGGATGCTCTCGAGATCGGCGACTGGGATGTGTTCCTGCTCGCCAATCGCTACAATCTTCTTGAGCAGGGGCCCCTCGATCCGTTTTTCACGGCCTGCGCCAAACGGAGCGTTTCAGTGATTGCCGCCGGTCCGTTCGCCGCGGGAATTCTCGCTGGAACCAACGTCTGGGGTCCTCCAACAGGAGCCTATCAGCCGCCTCCGCAGGACATCCAGCAGAAGGCCGCGCAGCTCCAGCAAGCGGCGCGCAACCACGGCATCCCCCTGGGGGCTGCGGCGCTCCAGTTCCCGCTCGCCCACCCGGTTGTCGCCAGCGTGCTGACGGGCCCGAAGTCTCCGCAGGAGCTGAAGCAAAACCTTGACTGGTGGACAACGAGCATTCCGTCGGCCTTCTGGGATGATCTCCTCAAGCACGGACTGCTGGCGCCCGGCACGCCCGTACCAAGTGCCTGATGCTACGCCAAAAGGGGGACCCATGATGCTCACGCAGAACCGGCTCGGCCGGACCGAACTTACCGTCTCGAATCTGTGCTTCGGGACCGGCGGGCTGACCAACGGTCCCGACGCTGACACCGAACAGGGCAAGGAAACGGCCCGCAGGACAGTGCGCGCCATCTTCGACGGCCCCGCCCGCTTCATCGACACATCGCGCATCTACGGCCGCGGCCGCCGCGAGCAGCGGATCGGCGAGGTGATCCGCGAACGCGGCGGCCTCCCCCAGGGCTTCCTGATCGCAACCAAGCTCGATCTCGATTTCGAAACGCGCCGCTTCGACGGCGCTGCCGCCCGCCGCTCGCTCGAGGCGAGCATCAAGGCATTGGGGGTAGATCACTTCCACGTGCTGCACCTGCACGATCCCGAGTTCATCGACGACCCTGAGGACATCACCGGGCCT
>DASZSH010000040.1:0-2342 GCA_035548755.1 Devosia sp. | reverse complement strand
TGCTGCGGTCGATTACCGGTCAGAAACCGATGAGCGTAAAGCCGATCAACCTGCCGAGCGCGACGTCCTGATGACGCCGGCGCGGCGAGCCGGGCTTGAAGCGCTCGAGCGGGAATTCAGAGAATTCTCGAAGGCGCGTCCACGCTGATCCTGCCGCTGCCTGCGAGGCGGGCTGAACGAGCGGGCCGTCGCTTCGACGGCGCTGGCCGTTTCGCATGCCAAGCAAAGCATGACGTCGCCCCCACGAACCTCAATGCGTTCGAGTTCGCAACGGCATTGCATGCAGCTTTGGATGCGGACCGGCATGGGTGAGTTCCCCTTTACTGGGCACTTCCCTTACCCCGCACTGATTCGTGTGGCAGCATCAAGCCCGCTGTTGAAACCAGCCCAGAAACGCCGTGGACACCGACGCCCTCCGCCGCCTGCACTATGCCGCCGCCATCGCCTGCGGCGTGTTTGCCGCATTGGCCGTGCATATCCTGCTGACGGTGCTCAGTCTCGGGCTCGACCAGGCGCTGCGCGACCCGGTTCCATCAAGCCGGCAGCAGTTCGTCTCCGCACTCGCATGGTGGGCGGTCGCGGCCGCGGGCTTCATCGGCGGCTGGGCGGCTGGCGCCTATCTGATCGCGGCGGCACGCGAGCGCGACTTCGTCTATCGCCTGGCTCGCGGCGTCCTGATCGCGGTCGTTGTCGTGGTGTGCACGGCCGCCGGCCTGCTCAGCAAGACCGGAACGGCGGGCGGCACGACCGACGTGGTCGCGAGCCTCGCCGCGCTGGGATTGGGACTGATCTGCGCCTTCTGCGGCGCGAGGTTCGCTTACCTCAACGCCGAGCAGGTCTAGGAAACGCGCGGACGCTAGGCGCTGGCGCGTTTCGGCGTGTAGTGCGCCTTGTGTTCGAAGAACAGCGCCTGGCTGATCACCGCCGACACGGTGGCCGGCTGGAAAGGCTTGGCGATCAGGAACGCCGGTTCAGGCCGCTCGCCGGTCAGGAAGCGTTCCGGATAGGCGGTAATGAAGATCACCGGCACTTCGAACGACTTCAGCAGATCGTTGACCGCGTCGAGACCCGAGCTGCCGTCGGCAAGCTGGATGTCCGCGAGGATCAGGCCGGGCTTCGCGGTCTTTGCGAGTTGCACGGCTTCGGTGCGGGTCCGCGCAACGCCCAGGACCTTGTGGCCGAGCCCTTCCACGAGGCCCTCGAGATCCTTGGCGATCAGCGGCTCGTCCTCGATGATGAGGACGTCGGTCGCAATCTCCTCGGCCAGTTCGCGTCCGGACTCGGCGACGTGATCGCGCAAGGTCGCGATATCGATGTCGAGAATCTGCGCCGCATCGGCTTCCGAAAAGCCTTCGAGCGACATCAGCAAGAACGCCTGCCGCGGCAGCGGCGTGATCCGGCTGAGATGATGGTCGGCCGGCAGAGACACCGCGCGCGGGGCCTCATTGGTATTCAGCGAGACCGAATTCCAGATCTTGCTGAACAGGCGGTAGAGCGACACCTTGGGGTTCGGCCCCAATTTCGCGAGTTCGGCATCCTCGATCATCGCCTGGATGGTCGCGGTGACGTAGGCATCTCCCGACCCCTGATTGCCGGTCAATGCCCGCGCGTAGCGGCGCAGGAACGGCAAAAAGGCTGCAACTTGTTGGGAAACAGACATCTATCGACCCCTCCCGGTGGACTTTAACGCATGCCAATGCCTATACCGGAAAAAAGTTCCCGCTGGAGTGGAACGCAAATGGGAAAAACGTGTTTGTTTTGAAGGACATTTGGCTCCAGGTGGGCGAGCGGCTGGCCGGATTGGGCTCAACCCCGGTTCGGGGGTGGGGAGTATGACGACGAAGGACGATAAGGGTGGGGTCCGAAAGGCTCGGGACGACAAAGTGGTGAGTTTAGGCCGCGATATCCAAGTCAAAATCGGTCAGCACTTGCGCACGATGTATGATGAAGTCGTGAAACAAGGCGTGCCCGATCACCTCAATGACCTGCTGCAGCAGCTCGACGAGCCTCGAAACAAGTCGAAGGCGCGCGATCGTGGGTCGCAGGAGTGATCCTGCTCGGGCTCATTTGCCCGTTTCCTGAATGCTCTCCGGAAGCTCCAGGATGAACTCGGTTCCCGGCGCGAGATCGACGATCCTGAGCTGACCGCCCAGTTGCCGCGTCGTCGCGGTGATCATGATCATGCCGAGCGAGTCGGATTTTTCGATCTTGAAATCGTCCGGCAGACCGCGGCCGCGATCGGAAAAGCGATAGACGAATCCCTCGTCTTCCCGCTTCAGGCTGACATTCACCGGCCCCGATTCGCCCTCGGCATAGGCATGCTTGATCGCATTCATGATCAG
>DASZSH010000039.1:0-3655 GCA_035548755.1 Devosia sp. | reverse complement strand
CTTCATCAACTCGATCGAAATCCTGTTCCCCTCCCTGATCCTGTCGATCGCGCTGAGCTCGGTGACCGGCTACGCGCTCGCGCTGTGGAACGTGCGCTGGGCCGGGACCTTCCTGTTCCTGCTCTTCATCTGCGCCTTCGTACCCTTCCAGATCATCATGATCCCGCTGATCATCCTGAGCTCGGGGCTCAAGGTCTACGGCTCGATCTGGGGCATCGCGCTTGTGCATGCCGTGCTCGCCATGCCCATTCTGACGCTCATCTTCCGCAACTACTACAAAGGCATTCCGCAGGAGATCATGAGCGCGGCGATGATGGATTCCGGCTCCTTCTGGCGCATCTTTGCGGAAATCATCCTGCCCATGAGCGGCAATATCCTCATCGTCGTGCTGATCCTGCAGATCACCTCGATCTGGAACGATTTTCTGATCGGCCTCACCTTTGGCGGACTGGGCACGCAGCCCATGACGGTGATCCTCGCCAATGTGGTCATCACCACCACCGGCGTCGCCTCCTACAATCAGGACATGGCCGCGGCGCTGCTCACCGCCATTCCGCCGCTCGTCATCTACTTCGTGCTCGGCAAGTTTTTCGTGCAGGGCATCACCGCCGGCGCGATCAAGGGGTGAAGCGGCATGCCACGCGTTGAATTCGAAGACATCATCAAGACTTACGGCCGCGTGACGGTGCTCAAGAATCTCGACCTCGTCATCGACGACGGCGAGTTCCTCGTCCTCCTGGGTCCTTCGGGTTGCGGCAAGACCACGCTTCTCAACCTGCTGGCCGGTCTGCTCGACGTCACCGCCGGGCGGATCACCATCGGCAACCGGGACGTGACCGATCTCGACCCGAAGGACAGGGGACTGGCCATGGTGTTCCAGTCCTATGCGCTGTACCCGACCAAGACGGTGCGCGGCAATCTGCGCTTCGGTCTTTCGGCGCAGAAGCTCAGCGAGGCCGAGATCGAGGAACGCATCGCCTGGGCGGCGAAGCTGCTGCAGATCGAACCGCTGCTCGATCGCAAGCCGGCGCAGCTTTCCGGCGGCCAGCGCCAGCGCGTCGCCATCGGCAGGGCGCTGGTCAAGAAGGTGGGGCTGTTCCTGTTCGACGAGCCGCTGAGCAATCTCGATGCCAAGCTGCGCACCGAAATGCGGCTCGAGATCAAGAAGCTGCATGACGAGCTCAAATCCACCATCGTCTATGTGACGCACGACCAGATCGAAGCCATGACCATGGCCACCAAGATCGCCGTGATGGACGCCGGCGTCATCCAGCAGTTCGGCACGCCCGACGAAATCTATTCGAACCCGCAGAACCTCTTCGTGGCGGGATTCATCGGCTCGCCCGCGATGAACCTGAGACCGGGCACGCTCAGGAACGGCGGAGGCCGGATTGGCGCCAATGTCGACGGCGTCGATCTCGACCTCACCCGCTACGGTTTCCTCGACAAGCCGCATGACGGCCAGAGGATCGTGGTCGGCCTGCGGCCCGAGCATTTCGGCGAACCCGGGCAGGCTGTGCCGGACGCGGCGGGCACCTTCGCCCTGCCGGTGCAATACACCGAGAAGACCGGCGGCGATGCCACCGCCTATCTCAAATTCGGCGACGGGCTCATCGCCTCGCGGGTCGACCCCGAACATATCGGGCGGCTTCGACAGGGCGAAACCATTTCCGTCGGCTTCCCGCAGGCCAAGCTGCATGTCTTCGACGCCGACACGGGGCGGCGGATCTGATGCCGATACGTGCCAAAACGGCGGCCGGGTTCCTCTCCTCTGCCGCGCCTGCGCTTAGGCTCCGCCGCCATCCTCCGGCGAGGATCGCAAGGCGGGGAAGACCTGCAAGCCGGACACATCACCATTCTACTTCGTCCAACAGGGAGTGACGACGATGCTGAAGAAGTCTCTAGCCGGCCTTGTGGCGGCGCTCATGCTGGGCGCGGCCGCCACGGCCGGGCATGCCACGGACCTGGTGATCTATCACGGCTGGTCCTCGCCGGCCGAGGTCGCCGCGCTCAACGTGCTGAAGGCCGGCCTTGCCGCCAAGGGCGACGGCTGGACCGACCTCGCCATTCCGCATGACTCGGGCGCCAATGTCTCGCTGATCAACCTCGTGACCGGCGGCAACCCGCCCAACGCCTATATGGAATCGGACCCCAACATGTATCGCGACCTGCTCAAGCAGGGCAAAGCGATCGACATGACGCAGTGGTTCACCGACAACCACGTGACCGAGAATCTCTATAAGCCCGTCGTCGACGCCATAACCGTCGACGGCAAGATCATGAAGGTGCCGGTCGCGCTGGGGATCGACGGCATGGTCTACTACAACATGGCCGTCGCCAAGGACACCGGCGTGGATCCCACCGCCTGGAAGAGCCTCGACGACATGTTCGCCGACTTCGACAAGGTGAAGGCCAAAGGCTACATCCCGCTCGCCATCGGCGGACAGCAATGGCAGATCGGCTATCTGACGCACGCTCTCGCGCTTGCCAAGGAAGGCCCGGACTTCTTCGAGAAGATCTACGGCACCAAGCCCGACAAGGCGGTGTTCGACACGCCCCAGATGAAGGACCTGCTCGATCTTATCCGCAAGATCCAGCAGAATACCGATCCCGGCTCGCCCAACCGCGACTGGAACGTCACCACCAATCTTGTCATCACCGGCAAGGCTCTCATGCAGCTCCATGGCGACTGGATGAAGGGCGAATTCGTAGCCGCCGGCAAGCAGGCGGGCACCGATTTCGGCTGCATCAACATCCCCGGCACCAAGGGCCTGGTGCTCTCGATCGATGCCTGGGGCCTGCTCGACGGGGTCTCCGACGACCAGAAGAAGGCCGAGCTCGACTTTGCCGCCGTGAACGTTGACCCCAAGGTGCAGGTCGACTTCTCCAAGGCCAAGGGATCAACGCCGCTGAGGACCGACTCCGATGTGAGCAGCATCGACGTGTGCTCGCAGAACGTCATCAAGGCGCTCAAGGACCCCAACGTGACCTCGTTCCCCACGCCTCACAACACGGCCGACAATGACTGGCTCAACACCACCTGGGACGTGATGTTCAAGTTCTGGTCGGACCCGGGGATGAGCGACGACGCCGCCATCCAGCAGCTCAAGGACGGCTTCGACAACGTGTTCAGCTGAGTGGTCCCCAAGGCCGCGCAATAGAATTTGACTCTATCTGCCGGAGCCAACCGGCAGCAGCCAAAGGCCCGTCCGCTGGACGGGCCGCATGCAGGCCCCGTCTAGATCGCATTGCGATGCAGGCGGGGTGGGGAGGATGTGTGTGTCTCGGCCGGATGTCCCGGCCCTGCCCCGCGCCAAGACGGGGATCATCGACAACCGGCCTGCCCGTCAGGCCTCATGGGAGAGACACTGCAATGCGCATCAACTACCTGCCGGCCCTCGCGGCGGCGCTGCTCATCGCTTCGGCGCCGCTGGCGACCCACGCCCGCGAACTGATCGTCTATCACGGCTGGTCCACACCCTCCGAAGTCGGCGCGCTCCACATCTTCCAGGATGCCCTCGCCAAGAAGGGACACACCTGGAAGGACCTCGCGATCCCGCACAATTCTGGGGTGAACGTCAGCCTCGTCAACCTCGTGACCGGCGGCAACCCGCCCAACCTCTTCGTCAACTCCGACCCCGGCGTCTATCGCGAT
>DASZSH010000038.1:0-10405 GCA_035548755.1 Devosia sp. | reverse complement strand
CACCTACCACATCGTCTCATATTTCGGCGACGTGAACGCGGTGGTGCGCGCCGATCTCAAGGTCGAGCCCGGCCAGCTCACGGATGCCACGCTCTACCACCGCGCGGCGCAGGTCTCGTTCAAGCTCGTGACCGAAAGCGGGGGCGAGGCGATCGCCGACGTCGACTGGACGGTCAAGACCGCGGACGGCACCCCGATATTCTCCAACACCGGCGCCTTCCCGTCGACGGTGCTGCAGGAGGGCGACTACACGGTTTTCGCCAAGCGCGGCGACAAGGTTTACAATCGTGAATTTCAGGTACAACCGGGCCAGCCCAAAGAGATCGAAGTCCTGACGACGGTCTATTAGCTTGACAGCAAATTGTCCGGATCGCCGGAGTGAGTTGCTGCCGCCGTCGCCGGTGTTATAAGCGGCCGAATCCCGCCGGGGGGCGGACATCGCAATGGCTCAGCCGGACCGCCGTTTGGTCCCGATCGTCTCGCTGGACGTGGTTGGTTATTCACGTCTGGCCGAGATCAACGAACGTCAGACCCTGCGCCTGGTGCAGCGGGTCTACGATCGGCTGGTCGCGCGCACGATAGGCCGCTATGGCGGCAAGGTCTTCAAGACAATGGGCGACGGGCTGCTCGCCGAATTTCAGAGCGTGGTGGCCGCCATCGAGTGGGTCTCGGACATGCAGCGCGAGCTGCACGAGAGAAAGCTGCGCGTGCCCGGCGGCGGGTTCTTCCAGGTGCGGGCCGGCATCGTGCTGGCGGACGTGCTGGTCGCCGGCGACGACCTTTACGGCTCCGGCGTCAATCTTTCCGTGCGGGTGCAGGCGATGTCTCCGCCGGGCGGGATGGCGATCACCAAGTGGATGCATCAGTATCTCGATGGCCGGTCCGATCTGCAGTTCACGGACCTCGGACCGGTCGAGCTCAAGAACGTCAGCAAGACCGTCCGCATCTTCATCTGGCATCCGGACGGGGTGGTGCAGAAGCAGGCGACGGAACTGCCCGCGCCTGCCCCCTCGAGCCGACCTTCCGTGGTGGTGCTGCCCTTCGACAACCTGTCCGGCGAGGCCGACCAGGCCTATTTTGCCGATGCGGTGGTCGAGGAGATCACGGCAACGCTTTCGCGCATCCGCGATTTCTTCGTCATCGCCCGCAATTCCGCCTTCGCCTACAAGGGCCGTGCCGTCGACGTGCGGCAAATCGGGCGCGAGATGGGCGTGCGCTACGCCGTGGAAGGCAGCGTGCGCCGGGTCGGCGAACGCGTGCGCATCACCGCGCAGCTGGTCGAGGCCGACAGCGGCAACCACATCTGGTCGACCAAGATCGACGGGGCCGTTTCCGACCTCTTCGACCTGCAGGACAAGATCGCCGCGGAGGTCGCGACGGCGCTGCAGCCCTCGATCCGGCGCGCGGAAGTGGAGCGGGCCCGAAGCAAGCGGCCAGAGACGCTGGCAGCCTACGACCTCGTCATGCGCGCCTTCCCGCATCTTTGGGCGCACCGCATGGCCGAGAACCCCAAGGCCATCTCCTACCTCACCAAGGCGCTTGCCCTCGAGCCCAATTACGGGCTTGCCGCGGCGCTTGCGGCCTGGGCGCATGGCCAGCAGGTCGCCTACAACTGGGCGACGGACGTGTCGGCGGAGCGCGCCGAGGGTCAGCGGCTGATCGAGGTTGCGACGCAGACCGTTGGCGACGACCCCACGGCGCTGACCGCCCTCGCCTCAGCGATCATGCAACTCGGGGGCGATGTGAGGCACGCTCTCAACCTCGCCGACAAGGCGCTTGCGCTCGATCCGAACCACGCCTGGGGCTGGATGCGCCGCGGCTTTGGCCTCGTTTACACGGGCCAGCCCGAAGATGCGCTGGTGGCGTTCGAGAAGTCGGCGCGCATGTCTCCGCTCGATCCATTCGCCTTCAACGTTCATCTCGGCATGGGCCTCGCCCATTTCGCCGCCGGGCGGCCTGAAAAAGGGATCGAATTCGCCCTGCAGGCCCTCTCGGAGCGGCCGGGGCTCACCTGGCCCTATCGCGACCTTGCGACGTATTACGCGGCGGCGGGAAAGCTGGACCTTGCCAAGGACTCGCTCGAAAAGTTCGTGTATCTGCGGCCGGTGATGTCGGCCGCGTCCATCCGGGACGGTCTGAGGTTCATGGAGCCGCGACTGCTCGAACGCTATGTCGGCGGCCTCGAACAGGCGGGATTGCAGTAGTTAAAATCGTCTTTCCGGCTCCGCTGGCATTGCCGCGGTCGTGTTTGAAGGATTTCAAATCGCCACCGGGAACATCGGCCGTACTTTTCGGCAGGGCAGACCCGTGGATCTCCGACTTGAGAAGCGCCTTTCTCCGCGGCGCAACACCATGATCATGGCGACCATCGTCTATGATGCGGGACGGACGCGCCTTAACTGCGTCATCCGAAACCTCAGCGACGGAGGCGCCAAGCTCGAGGTGCCGACCGTGCGCGGCATCCCGGCAAGCTTCGACCTGTTGGTGCCCGGCCACCGGCCCCAGCACTGCCGCGTCGTCTGGCGCGCGCTCAGGGAAATGGGCATCCAGTTCGTCCACTGACGGGTGAACATTCAACTGGCGTTCATCTCGTATCTTCTAGCAGCGGCGGCGCGGGGCGTCGGCCTAGGGAGATGGAAATGCGCCAGCCTGGATTTGTCATTGCCGGCGACGGCGCCGTTCGCATCGCCAACGACAATGCCGACTTTCGCTATCGCGCCAGCGCCCACTATCTGGCGGTGGGCGTGCAGGTGCCGGTCCGCTGCCATGAGCATGCCGAGATGCAGTTCATGGTCGAAGACGGGATCGTGGAGTTCATGATCGGCGGCGCGTCCGGGATGGTTTTGGGCGGCGATTTCGTGCGCGTCCCAGCCGGCATGCCGTATGCCTATCGCAACGCCGGCGACAGCACGGCACGGCTGCTGATGCGTTCGGTCAATCCGCAGCCCGCGCGGCGGGCGAGCAAGGTGCAGGCGACGTTCGCGGCCTGATCAGATCGGGCTGACCGGCTTGGCCATCAGCACCGCCACCGGGCCGAGCGGCGTCTTCCTCTCGCCAAGCGCTTCGAATCCCGCCGCCTCATAGAAGCCTGTCACATTGCGGTTGGCGAGCACGTGCAGGCGGCTCGCGCCCCAGGCCTGCGCCTCACGTTCAACGGCCTCAACCAGCGCCGTGCCTATCCCCTTGCGCCATTCCGATGGTTCGACGAACAGCCCCTCGAGCTCGGCGTCGTTGCCCTCGTGGGCGATGATTGTGGCAAAGCCGACGATGTGCGCTCCCCGATGGGCCACGAATACCTGGTTGTTAGCGATCATCTCGGGTGGCACGGCCTCGTCAATGAGCTCAGGGCGATCAAGCAGCTTGTCGCGGACATCGTTCCACATCAGCGAGGCCCGTCGCTGCAACTCGACAAGCTTCAACCGATCATCAGGCCGCGCGAGGCGGATGTCGACGGTCATGCCCGCCCCGCAGCGCGCTTCAGCAGCAGGTCCTTCTCGCGCGCGTTGCGCGTCAGGCTGGCGGCGCGGCGGAATTCGGCGCGGGCCTCGTCGTGGCGGCCGAGTTTTTCAAGCAGGTCGCCGCGCACGCTGGGGAGAAGATGGTAGCTGCGCATGGCGGGCAGGTCCGCGAGCGGCTCGATGATGCGCAGGCCGGCCTCCGGCCCATGGACCATGGCGTGCGCCACCGCACGGTTCAGCTCCACTACCGGCGAGGGCGTCACGACGGAAAGCTCGTCGTAGAGCGCCGCAATGCGCGGCCAGTCGGTGGCCTCGGCCTTGCGGGCGCGGGCATGACAGGCGGCGATCGCGGCCTGCAGCGCATAGGGCCCGCGAGCGCCGCCCAGCCGCTCGACCTCGGCCAGCGCCGCCAGGCCGCGACGGATGAGAAGCGGATTCCAGCGGCTGCGATCCTGATCGAGCAGCAGGATGGGCGTGCCATCGGAGCTGACGCGGGCGGCTGTGCGCGAGGCCTGAATTTCCATGAGCGCAACAAGGCCGTGCACTTCCGGCTCGTCGGGGGCGAGGCGGGCGAGTATGCGGCCGACGCGCAGCGCTTCGTCGCAAAGCTCGGTGCGCATCCAGTCGTCGCCGGCGGTGGCCGAGTAGCCTTCGTTGAAGATGAGGTAGAGCACTTCGAGAACCGAGCCGATACGGCGGACGCGCTCCTCGCCGCGCGGCACCTCGAAGGGCACATGCGCCTCGGCAAGAGTGCGCTTGGCGCGCACGATCCGCTGCTGGATGGTGGGCTCGGGAACAAGATAGGCCCGCGCGATCTCGGCCGTGGTCAATCCGCCCACCAGGCGCAAGGTCAGCGCGCTCCGCGCCTCGGCGGTGAGGATGGGATGACAGGCCGTGAAGATGAGGCTCAGCACATTGTCCTTCACGTCATCGTCGAGGCGCGCGGCATAGTCCGGCGCCTCCTGTTCCCTCAGCTCGGCCTCGTAGGTGAGGCTGGGCAGCGCCTTTTCCGCCATGACCTTGTTGCGGCGGAACTGATCGATGGCGCGGCGCTTTGCAGTCTGCATGAGCCACGCGCCGGGATTGGCCGGGATGCCGGTTTCGGGCCACTGCTGCAGGGCGACGACCAGCGCGTCGCTCGCCAGCTCTTCGGCCAGGCCGACATCGCGGGTCATTCTGCTCAAGCCCGCGATGAGCTTTGCAGCTTCTATCCGCCACACGGCCTCGATGGCGCGCTGCGTTGCAAGATGAGGACTTGGCTGATCCATGGGCGGCGGAGTGGATCAAATCCCGCCCGCCGCCGCAACCCTCAACGCCGCATGCGGCTATTGTTGCTGATGCTGCATCTGCTGCTCGACCATCCTGTCGTAGCGCTCCTGCTGCTCCTTGGTGAAGCCGAGGTCTTCAGCCGTGACGACCTGCCGGATCTCGATCTGGACGTTGCCGTGACCGTCGGAGGCAGGCCACTGCTTCACGATCTCGATCGCTTCGGCCAGCGAAGCGGCCTCGATGATCGAATAGCCGGCAATGAGCTCTTTGACCTCGGTAAAGGGGCCGTCGATAACGCGGGGCTGACCATTTGAGAAGGAGACGCGGGCGCCGCGCGAACTGGGCATCAGCCCTGCCCCGCTCTTCATGATGCCGCGCTTGACCAGCCTCTCATTGTAGCTCGTCATGTCGTCGATGAGCTGCGGGCTGGGCTTCACGCCCGCCTCCGTTTCCGCGTCCGCCTTGCGGATCACCATGTACTGCATGTCAGCCCTCAATAGTTTGCGCCGCCGGCGATTTCGCGAACCTCGAGCGTCACCTCGGGCAGGCCGTTGTCGATATGCATCTGCAAGAACTCGGCTGCGAGGTCGCAGGCCGCGTTCAAGTCCTTTGCCTCGAACACGGCATAGCCGCCGATAACTTCCTTTGCCTCGGCGAAGGGGCCGTCGGTCGTCACGATCCTGCCGGTGTGGCCTTTCAGGCACCGGCCCTCGGCGGCCGGCTTGAGGCCGCCGGTGGAGACGAGCGTGCCGGATTTGAGGCTTTTCTCCATCCAGGGCCCCATCGCATCCATGAGGCTCTGAGGCACGTCCTCGGGCTTGAGGTCGGCCGGCGGAACAATGGTCATGAAGTAGCGCATCGTGGATTCCTCAGTTGGACTTTCGGGAGAGCTCGGCGCGCATGGCGTCCTCACGCGCGATGGCCTCGGGCGACATCACGTCGGCAAAGTCCGAGGCCTCGGAGACGCGGCGGATTTCCACGCTTTCGCCATTGCTGAAGGGGATACGTTTGGCCCACTCGATGGCCTCCTCCTTGTCCCGAACCTGGAGGATCCAGAAGCCGGCGACCAGTTCCTTGGCCTCGGCGAACGGGCCGTCGGTCACATGCGGTTTGCCATTGCTGAAGGTGATCCTGGCACCTTCCCTGGGGCCGGCGAGCCCATCGAGCGCCAACAACACGCCGGCGTCGCGAAGCGACTGGTTGTAGCGGTCCATCGCCTCGAACATCTCGCGCGTGGGCGGGACGTCGTAACCGTCGGGTGTGCTCTTGACGATGACCATGTAGCGCATGGGCCTTCTCCTCAATTGATGGCGGGACCGCCCCGCCTGTGATGACACAACGAAGGGGGCGACCGGAAATCGACGCGAGCGCTCGAAAAAGCGCCGCACATTATTAAACCAATCGGTTGACAGCCGCCCAGAACGAGCGTATTCAACCATCTTGTTATCAACTGATTGGTTGAGCAAATGTCGACCGACAAACTCAGCGTGACGCTTTCGGCCCTTGCGGACCCCACCCGCCGCGGCATCCTCGCCCGGCTGGCGCTGGGCGAGGCTACGGTGAAGGAGCTCGCCGAGCCCTATGACATGAGCCTCGCCGCCGTGAGCAAGCACCTCAAGGTGCTCGAAGGCGCAGGCCTCATCTCGCGCGGCAGGGATGCGCAATACCGCCCGTGCCGGCTCGAGGCCGCCCCTCTCAAGGATGTCGCCGGCTGGCTCGAAGACTATCGCAGGTTCTGGGAAGCGAGCCTCGACCGGCTCGAGGACTACCTCGCCGAACTGCAGAAGGGGGACCCGGATGGCTCCCGCAACTGACAGGGCAATGAGGGGACCATGGCCGACATCATCCGCTTTCCGCGCCGGCCGAGCCGGCCCGCCCTCTACCGCCGCTTCTGGAACGAGAGCCTCGACCGGCTCGCCGAGTACATCGGGAAACTGACAAGCAGGGAGACCGAAATGTCCGACGTCAGGTTTGACTACCCCAAGGACCAACCGCTGATGATCACCACGCGGACATTCGACGCGCCGCGTCCGCTGGTATGGGCGTGCTTCAGCCGGCCCGAGCACATCGCCCGCTGGTTCGGCCCAAAGAGCATCGCTCCGGTCACGCGGATCGAGCGCTTTGAGTTCCGCGTCGGCGGCAAGTGGCGCTACGTCACGGAGCGGCCGGACGGCTCGGCCACGATCGTGTTCTACGGCACCTACAAGGAGATCGCGGAGCCCGAAAGGATCGTCAACACGTTCGCCGTCGAGGGTCTCGCGGCCGAAGACGACGCGCTCACCGAGACGCACAGCTTCGAGGCGCGCGGCGATCGCACGTTCTACCGCGCGGTCGCCAATCTCGGCACCATCGCAGCGCGCGATGGCGCGGTGGCAGGCGGCATGGAGCGGGGGGCGCGCGAAGCGCTCGACCAGCTCGACGAGCTGCTCGCCGAACTCAAGGAGATGGCGAAGTGAGTATGCCGTTGCCGCTCGCTGCGGACAATCCCAGGCTCGTCATTTCGCGCGTGCTCGACGCGCCGAGGACGCTGGTGTGGAAGATGTTCTCTGATCCCTTTCACCTGGCGCAGTGGTGGGGCCCAAGGGGATTCACCAACCGCATCGAAGAGCTCGACTTCCGCACTGGCGGCAGCTGGCGCCACGTGATGATCGGACCGGACGGACGCGAGTTCCCCACGGACAATGTGATCGTCGAGGTCAAGGAGCCCGAGCGCATCGTCTACCGAAACGCCCCGGCCGATCCAAAGATTTTCGGCGACAATCCGCCGCCGGCGTTCACAAAGACGCTCGTCCTCGAAGAGATCGGCCGCAAGACGCGGCTGACGCTCACCTGCACTTTCGACAGCGAGGCGCATCGCGACGCCGTCGTCCGCCGCGGCTTCGTCACCGGCACCAACGAGAGCTGGGACAAGCTCGAGGAGTACCTGGCGACCCAGTAGGGCCGCAGCCAACCCAACCACGCCGTCTGCGCCTTACCCGCGCCACGGCGGAGCCAAGCCCGAAGGAGGCGCAGATGCAAAGACGAGACTTCATCAGAACCGCGGCGGGGCTCACCGCCCTTGCGGCATTGCCCAAAGCCGCTCTTGCGGCCCAAACTCAGACCAAGGAGACGACCACCATGACCACCACGCGCCCGCAGTCGGGCTACGCCCCCGTCAACGGCATCGAGCTCTACTACGAGATTCACGGCCAGGGCGAACCGCTGGTGCTCCTTCACGGAGCGTTCGGCGCAATCGAGATGTTCGGCGCAAACCTCGCGACGCTGGCCGCCAACCGGCAGGTCATCGGGGTCGATCTGCAGGGGCACGGCCGCACCCTGCCCTTCGATCGGCCGATGACGTTCGAAGCGATGGCGACGGACGTCGCCGAACTCATCAAGTGGCTCGGCTACGACAAGGCCGACGTCATGGGCTATTCGATGGGCGGCGTTACGGCTCTGAGGGTCGGGATTGACCATCCTGAAGCCGTCTCGCGGCTGATCCTCACCTCGACAACCTATTCCTTCACCGGCTGGCACGACTACAACCAGCAGGGAATGAAAACCATGGCAGCCAACCCAACGGCAGCGGTCGAGGGGATGAAGCAGACGCCAATGTATGCCCAATACATGACGCTCATGCCAGATGCCGCCAAGAACTGGCCCAAGACCATCGCCCAAACAGGCGCACTCGTCGCCAGGGAATTCGACTGGTCGGCGGACGTCACGACGCTCAAGATGCCCACCATGCTCGTGGTGGGCGACTGGGACGCCGTTCGCACGGCGCACGTCGCCGCCTTCTTCGAGCTGCTCGGCGGAGGCAAGCAGGATGCCAACTGGGATGGCTCGGGCATGAACAAGAACCGTCTGGCAGTGCTCCCCGGAGCGACCCACTACACGATCTTCGCGGACCCCCGGCTCGCCACCACGGCCGCCGGATTCCTCGACGCCTGAGATCAGCGCGGCGGGGCCACGGCCCCGCCTTCCCTCAAGAGGATCCCATGAGCGACAACATTATCACGGTACCGCCGGGCGAGCCCCATTTCACCATCGAGCGCCTGTTCGAGGCGCCGCGTACGCTGGTTTACAGGTGCTACACCGAGCCAAGACATCTTGCCCGGTTCTGGGGACCGCGCGGCTCCACCCTCACCGAGTGCCGCGTCGACCTCAGGATCGGGGGCGTATGGTGGGTGCGCTGGCAGACGTCCGACGGCGCCAGCTACGGCTACGCCAGCGTGTATCTCGAAATCGTGCCGCAGCTTCGGCTGCACTATCGCGATGCCCCGAGCGACTGGGTATTCGGCCTCGACGGCCTGCCGCCGATCGAACTTGATTCCACAATCGCGCTGGAGGATCGGGGCCGCAGCACGCTCGTCACCGTCACGGTCCGCTGCCGCTCGGTCGCCGAGCGGGACGAAAACGTCCAGCGCGGCTTCACCCACATGGTCAGCGTCGGCAACGACCGGCTGGCCGAGTATCTGAGCACCATCGACCTCTCCGAGGTCTGAACTGCTGCCGAAAGGACACCACATGCCTCATGTCACATCAAAGGACGGCACACGGATCGGCTACAGCGTCACCGGATCGGGACCGGCCCTCGTGCTTGTCGACGGCGCGCTCTGCTGGCGCGAGTCTGGCCCGTCCGGCCCTTTGGCCAACCAGCTCAAGGGCTTCTTCTCGGTCTATACGTACGACCGGCGCGGCCGGGGCGAAAGCGGAAATACCAAGCCCTTCGCGCCGGAGCGCGAGATCGAGGATCTCGAAGCGGTCATTGGGGCGGCCGGAGGCAGGGCCGCGGTATTTGCGATCTCGTCGGGGGTTCTGCTCGCGCTGGCGGCGGCCGACGTCCTCGGACCGGAACGGATCACACGAATGGTGCTCTACGAAGCGCCGATCTATACGGATCAGTCGCATCGGGTCGACCCAACCTACGTCACTCGGCTCTCCGAGCTCATCGCCCGCGGCGACAATGCCGGCGCCATCAGGCTGTTCATGCGCAATGTCGGCGTGCCTGGGTTCGGTATCGTGATGATGCAGCTCATGGGCGTTATCCGCAAGCTTGCGCCGGTCGCGCCAACGCTGGCCCACGACACCGCGTTCTGCTCGCCGTTCTGGACATCCGAACCGCCGCCGAAGGGCACCTGGGCCAATGCCACCATGCCGATCCTCAATGTCGGGGGCGGAAAGTCGGATCCCTGGATGCAGAACGCGCAAGTCGCAATCAGCAAGGTGCTGCCGAACGCAACCCATCGGCCACTGCCCGGACAGAACCATATGGTCGCGCCGGAGGCGATCGCGCCCATGATCAAGGAGTTCCTGGCGCCGTGACGTAACAGACATTCCCGCATCCGCGGCCCGCACGACCAGGCGATCAGCGCGGCCAAGACGACCGAAACGCGCGCGCGACGGATCGAGAAATCCGTCGCGCTGTTTCAGGAGGGCAGGACCGGGCCTAGTTCGACGGCAACAGTTCGAAGGTGGTATTGGTGCCGTGCTGGCGAGTGTAGAACACGCGCCATCCGCCTTCGAACGGAGTCGGTACCTTGGCGCCGATCAGACCATCCACGGACGGATCGCCATCGGAGACGTGGATGCCGGTGATCTCGTTGTCGCCTTCGTTCTGGAATCCCTCCTTGCCGAGGAACCCGCTGTCGATGGTCGCCATTTCGTCGCGCCCCTGGGCCAGAACGCGCACCGGGCTC
>DASZSH010000037.1:0-13746 GCA_035548755.1 Devosia sp. | reverse complement strand
TGGCTGCGTGGCCCGGAAAACGGCGGCGCGGCGGTGTATCTAGGCATCGCCGACGCGCTGGCGGCAGACAAGGACGGCGCCGCCTACGCCTTTGGCCGCGAGATGCTGAGCGACTGGATCGCCACCGAAGCCCGCAATGCCGCCGGCGCGGGCCAAAAAGCCCGGCTTGCCTCGGCCACCGCGCTATGGGACAAGGCCACCGCCGCCTTTGCCGACGCCGACGAGTACAACCTCGACGCGCGGCAGACGCTGGTCTCGGTCCTCGACGAGATCAGGCGGCATGCCCAGCTCCATCTTGTCCCGACGCCCGTTCGATGACCCGAAACGCCTACTACATCACCACCGCGATCGCCTATCCGAACGGGGAGCCGCATATCGGGCACGCCTACGAAATGATTGCGACCGACGCGATCGCCCGCTGGCGGCGCCTCGAAGGGCGCGACGTCTTCTTTTTGACCGGCACCGACGAGCACGGCCTCAAGATGGTGCAGACGGCCGAGCGGGAAGGGCTCAGCACGCGCGCGCTCGCCGACCGCAACTCGCAGCGCTTCCGCGACCTTGCCGCGGCGCTCAACGTCTCCAACAGCGATTTCATACGCACCACGGAGGAACGGCACGTCAGGTCGAGCCAGGAGATCTGGCGCCGCATGGCGGCCTCCAACAACGGCGACATCTACCAGTCGACCTACAAGGGCTGGTACTCGGTGCGCGACGAGGCCTATTTCGACGAGGATGAGCTGACAACCGGCGAGGACGGCAAGAAATACGCTCCCTCCGGCGCCGAGGCCAGCTGGGTCGAGGAGCCGAGCTACTTCTTCCGGCTGAGCGCCTATCAGCAGAAGCTGCTCAAGCTTTATGAGGACAACCCCTCCTTCATCGCTCCCAAGGAGCGGCGGAACGAGATCATCTCGTTCGTCAAGAGCGGCCTTCAGGATCTGTCGATTTCCAGAACGACGTTCGACTGGGGGATCCCCGTGCCAGGCGCGCCCAACCATGTGATGTATGTGTGGATCGATGCGCTCACCAACTACATCACGGGCGTCGGCTTCCCCGACGACAAGGGCGAGTTCTTCCGCAAGTACTGGCCGGCAGACCTGCACGTCATCGGCAAGGATATCATCCGCTTCCACACGGTCTATTGGCCGGCATTCCTCATGAGCGCCGGCCTGCCGCTGCCCGCGCGCGTTTACGCGCACGGCTTTCTCACCAGCGAAGGCCGCAAGATGTCCAAATCGCTCGGCAACGTCGTTGATCCCTTCGCGCTCGTGGAGGAATTCGGCGCCGATCCGGTGCGCTACTATTTTCTCCGCGAGGTGCCGTGGGGACAGGATGGCGATTGGGGCCGCGAAAAGTTCGTCAACCGGAGCAATGCCGACCTCGCCAACAATTTCGGCAATCTCGCGCAGCGTTCGCTGAGCATGATCGCCAGGAATTTCGGCGGTGAAATGCCGGCGCGGCAGACCGGCTCGGGCGAGGACAACAAGATCGTTGCCGAAACGATCGCCGCCATCTCCCGCATGGAGGAGGCGATGCTGACCGAACAGCTGCATGAGGCGGCCGGTGAGCTGATCGGAGCCTTGAGCGCGGCGAACCTCTATTTCGCCGAGCAGGCGCCATGGGGAAAAAAGGCCGATCTCGAGCGCATGGGCTCGATCCTGGCGACGACCGCCGATGTGGTGCGCCGCTGCGCCATCGCGGCACAGCCATTCGTGCCGCAGTCGGCCGGCAGAATGCTCGATCTGCTGGCCGTGCCGCCGGCCGAGCGGCTGCTTGAGCACGCTCTCGATCCGGACCTGACGGTTCCGCCGGGAACGAAGCTGCCTGCGCCTCAACCCATTTTCCGCAAGTTCGAGCAGGCCAAGGCCGGCTAGAGTGCTGATCGACTCCCACTGCCATCTGGATTTCCCCGAGCTTGCCGCCGATCGCGCCGGCGTGCTCGAGCGCGCCAGGGCGAACGGGGTCGACGGGATGGTCACCATCTGCACGCGCGTGAGGCGCTTCGCGGAGGTGCGCGCGATCGCGGAGGACAACCCCGGTGTCTGGTGTTCGGTCGGCACGCATCCGCATCACGCCCATGAGGAGCTCGACATCGGGACGGACGACCTTATTCGCCTCGCCGAACATCCGCGCTGCATCGCCATCGGCGAGGTTGGGCTCGACTACCATTACGATGGCGAGCCGGCCGCGCAGGCCACAGGATTCCGCCGCCACATCGCCGCCTCGCGGGCGACCGGGCTGCCGCTGGTGATCCACTCGCGCGAGGCGGATGAGGATACCGCCGCGATCCTCGAAGAGGAGACCGGCAAAGGAGCATTCCCGTTCGTGCTCCACTGCTTTTCGTCGGGCATGGAGCTGGCGCGGCGCGGCCTCGCGCTTGGCGGCTACATTTCGTTCTCCGGAATTGTGACGTTCAAGAACGCCGGCGCGGTGGCCGAAGCGGCGGCATTCGCACCGGCCGACCGAATACTTGTGGAGACCGACGCGCCTTACCTCGCTCCCGTGCCGCACCGCGGCCATGCCAACGAACCTGCGTTCGTCCGTCACACGGCTCAAAGACTCGCCGAACTTCGGGGCGTCACGCTCGAGGACATCGCGCGTGCAACGAGCGAGAATTTCTTCCGTCTGTTCTCAAAGGCCAGGGCCAGCTGATGCCGAAGGCGACCGCCATTACCGCAACGATTCTGGGCTGCGGGTCCTCCGGCGGCGTGCCCCGCATCGGGGGCAACTGGGGGGCCTGCGACCCCTCCGATCCGCGGAACCGGCGCCGGCGCTGCTCACTGCTGATCGAAGGGCGGACCGGCGAGAGCCCGCCCACCCGCATACTGATCGACACCGGCTGCGACCTGCGCGAGCAGCTCCTCGATGCCGGCGTGGACCGGCTCGATGCTGTCCTCTACACCCACGAACACGCCGACCACACGCATGGCATCGACGACCTGCGGGTGCTGGCGCTCAATACCCGCAAGCGCGTCGAGGTCTATTTCAGCCACGAGGCCGGGCAGCGGATCGTGCAGTCATTCAGCTACTGCTTCACGGCCCCGCCGGGCAGCGACTACCCACCGATCCTCAACCAGAATCTCATCACCGCCGGAACGCCGGTCGTGATCGGGGGGCCGGGCGGGGAAATCGAGGTGCTTCCCTTCCGGCAGGACCACGGGGAAATCTATTCGCTGGGCTTCCGCGTCGAAAATTTCGCCTATTCCTGCGATCTGAGCGGCATCCCCGAGGAGTCAGCGCTCGCGGTGTCGGGGCTCGATGTCTGGATCCTCGACGCGTTACGCCCGGCTCCGCACCCGAGCCATCTGAGCCTGAGCGAGGCGCTTGCCGCCGTTCACCGCTATCAGCCCCGCCAGGCGATCCTCACCAACCTGCACATCGATCTCGACTACGCCGAAACCGATCGCATCACGCCGGCCAATGTCCGGCCAGCCTATGACGGGCTGAAGATCGATATTTCGAACGGCACGGTCATCAGCCCCCGCTAGACGCGCGGCCCGGAACAGCCTAGACCTAGATATCTTTCGCCGGTCGAAATAATGTGGCCCGGCGGCGTTTCGGGGGGGTGACGGTGTCTGCGCGTTCCTTGGCTGCCCTGGCGGCCGCATGTCTATTCGGACTTGGTTCGACCACGCTGGCCTTCGCCGGCCCGGCGCCGGAGGAGGTCGAACGGACCTGGACCAACATGGTCCTGCTGCTGACGCGGCACACGCCAACCTACTCGCCGCCTGTGGCCAGCCGGACCTACGCCTATCTCACGGTCGCCGCCTACGAAGCGGTTGCTGCCGGCTCGACGACCCTGCAGTCGCTGGCAGGCCAGCTCAATGGGCTGACCGAAGGCCCGCGGCGCGAGCCCGGGGCTGCCTATGACGAGGCGATCGTCGTCGAGGCCACGATGGCCCCGGTCATCAAGGCGATGTTCGAAAATACCGGCCCGACCGGGCAGCGCGCGTTTCAGGCCCAGGAAGAAAAGCTTCGCGCGGCGACGGAGGAGGGGGTTGCGCCCGATATCGTTCAGCGCAGCGAAGCCTTCGGCGCCGCCGTCGCCGCGCACATCCTCGACTGGGCCAAGACCGATGGCAGCCCTGAGATCGTCAATATGGGCTTTCCCACCGACTACAAGCTCATCCCCGGTCCGGCCCATTGGGTGCCCACCAGCAACATCGTGCAGCAGCAGACCCCGCTCCTGCCCAGCTGGGGCAAAAACCGGCCCTTCGCCATGCCCGAGGGGGCGTCCTGCCCGCCGCCACCGGCCCTCGAGTACAGCGAGGATCCCAACTCGCCCTTCTACAAGCAGGCCAGGGAAGTCTATGACACCAAGAACAGCCTGACGGCCGACCAGGCCGCGATCGCCCGTTTCTGGGCGGACGACCCGATGCTGTCGTTCACGCCGCCCGGCCACTGGATCTCGATCGCCCTTCAGCTTCAGCAGAAAGAGCAGATGCCGCTCGACAAGACCGTCGACATGCTCATGCGCGTGAGCGTGGCCGAAGCGGATGCGTTTATCGGCTGCTGGCAGACCAAATACACCTACGACCTGGTGCGTCCTGTCACCTACATCCGGCGACTGATCGATCCCAAATGGGAGACGCTGATCAACACCCCGCCATTCCCCGAATATACGAGCGGCCACAGCGTCTCGTCGGCGGCGGCCGCGACGGTGCTGACGGCCATCCTGGGCGACCACTACGCCTTCACCGATACGACGGGGGGCAAGGACAACCTGCCCATGCGCCAGTTCGGAAGTTTCTGGGAGGCCGCCAACCAGGCCGGCATCTCGCGGCTGTATGCGGGCATCCACTACCGGGCCGCCATCGAGAACGGCCTCGCGCAGGGCAAGTGCATCGGCACCTATACGGTCAATCTCAAAACCTGGAAGTCGCCCAATGCGTGAACTTGCGAGGGGTCTTGCCGTTCTCGTCCTCACCCTGGCCGCTGGCTTGTCCGCGCGGGCCGAGGAGCTCGTTGTGCCAACGTTCGTCGACGAAACGCAGAGCGCCGGGGTGGACAGCACCTTCACCGGCCAGTGGCAGTATATGGTTGGCGGCGGCGTCGCCACCTTCGACTGCAATGGCGACGGCTTTCCCGACATGCTGCTGGCAGGCGGAGAAAAGCCGGCGAAATTCTACGTGAACCGCAGCACGCGGGGCGGCAGCCTCAGCTTCGAGCTCGCGCAAAGCGGGCTCGAACTTGACGCCGTCACCGGCGCGTATCCCATCGACATCGACAGCGACGGCATCATGGATGTCGTCGTTCTGCGGGTGGGGGAAGCGGTGGCCATGCGGGGGCTGGGCGCATGCAAGTTCGAGCGCGCCAATGAGAGGTGGGGGTTCAACGGCGGCGACGCATGGTGGACCGCCTTCTCGGCGACGTGGGAGCACGGATCGGAGTGGCCGACGCTGGCGCTGGGCAGTTACATCGACCGCACGCAGGAAATCGACCCCTGGGGATCGTGCACCGACAACTGGCTCGAGCGCCCCGCCGCCTCGGGCGGGGGCTTTGCTGCCCCGCTGCCGCTCAAGCCCAGCTTCTGCGCGCTCTCGATGCTCTTTACCGACTGGAACAGGTCGGGCACGCAGAGCCTGCGCATCTCCAACGACCGCGAATACTACACCGGGGGCAGCGAACAGCTCTGGCACGTGGAGCCCGGCCAACCGCCCGCGCCGTACACGGCCAAGGAGGGCTGGCAGACGCTCAAGGTCTGGGGCATGGGCATTGCGAGCGCCGACATCAATGGCGACGGCTATCCGGACTACTTCCTCACCAGCATGGCCGACAGCAAGCTGCAGACGCTTGCAGCGCCGCCGGCCGGGGACAAGGCGGTGCCAGCCACCTTCAAGGATGTGGCGTTCCCGCTGCACGCGATCGCGCAGCGTCCCTATACGGGCGGGGACGTGCGGCCCAGCACCGGCTGGCACGCCCAGTTCGAGGACGTCAACAACGACTGCCGGCCGGACCTGTTCATCGCCAAGGGCAACGTGTCGGAAATGCCGGACTTCGCCATGAAGGACCCCGACAACCTGCTGCTGCAGGGCCCTGACGGCAAATTCGTGGAGGTCGGCGACAAGGCCGGAGTCGCCTCGATGCAGATCGGACGGGGGGCCGGGCTGCCGGACTTCAACCTCGATGGCCTTCCCGACCTCGTTGTGGTTAACCGCAATCATGCCGCGCAGGTATTCCGCAACACCACGGCCGACGCCGGCCACTGGCTCGATCTCGATCTCGAGCAGACGGGCGCCAACCGCAACGCCGTGGGGGCCTGGATCGAGGTCAAGGCCGGCGACTTCGATATGCGCCGCGAAGTGACGATCGGGGGCGGTCACGCGAGCGGGCAGGCGAGCTGGCTGCATTTCGGCCTCGGCACGATGGCGGATGCCGATGTGACGATCACCTGGCCCGACGGCACGACGAGCAAGACGTTCAGGCTCGCGGCGGATGCCTTCTATCGCATCGCGCCCGGAGCGGAGCCCGCCGCCTGGCAGCCCGGATGATCAGCGGACGCTGCTGAGCCGCGCCTCGCTCGCGGTTCCGGCAAATCCGTCGTCGAGGGCATCGAGCACATTGCGCAGCATGCCCTGGAAGATGGGCTCCCGCTCGTCGTGATGGACCGTTATGGGCGGCGTGCCGTGAATGCGGCAAACGAGCGACTCCCGCAGCGCCGCTTCGATTTCCCCGCGCATGAGCTCGAAGGCGTTGGCGCCAGGGCCGGTGACCACGATGTGCGCCGGCGCGGCAACCGTCATCAGCCGGCTGAGCCCGAAGCCCAGCGCGCGTCCCGCCAGGTGGAAGGCATGGATGACATTGCGCCGGCCCGTCTGCGCCAGGTGGATGAGCTCCTGGTAGGCCGCCGGCGGCACGGAGGAGGCGGGCGCCACCTGATCGGGTACGCCGTAGGCGGCCCGCAGCACGCCATAGTCGGCTGCATAGGCCTCGATGCATCCCTTCTGCCCGCAGCGGCACAGCGCCCCCGAGGGCACGTGGTTCATGTGTCCGAACTCGGTGCCGCTTTCCTGGCCGATCGACCGGTCCGGGGCGGACAGGCCCATCCCCACGGTCGAGCCGACAAAGATCGCCGCAAGCGGCAGATTGGACAGTTCCGGGTAGAGCAGGCGCGCCCCTTCGGCGAGGAGTCCGCCGCGCTTTTGCAGCGTGACGGGCACGTCGAAGGCTTCGCTCAGCCGCGCGGCGATGCTAGCGCCCGCGACATGGGGGATCGGCGACCACAGCAGACCGTCGGCCTTGCGGTCGAGCACGCCCTGCACCGAAACCGCAATCCCCCGCAGATTCGACATTTCCCCCGGATTGCGGTCGGCCAGCTGCCTTACGCGGGCGACCAGATAGTCCCCGGGCGCAGTCTCAGCGAACAACTCGGCGGTCACGGCGACTTCGGTCCGGTCGGCAAGGCCGCCGGCGTAGTTGACCAGCGAACAGCGGACCCGGTTGACGTCGAGCTCGATGATTGCCGCATAGGCCGCTTCGCGGTTGAACGTGACCTCGACGGCGGGGCGGCCGCGGGCTCCCGGGGGCGTCCTGGGCGCGCCTTCCTGCAGGATTCCCTGCGCGATCAGTTCACCCCCGATGGCGGTCAGCGAGGCGTTGCTGAGGCCGGTCGCCGTTGCGAGCTGGGTGCGCGACATCGGGCCGTGCCGACGCAGCGCCGACAGGACCAGTCCGCGATTCTGCCGGCGAACAAAGTCCGCTCCGGCGACTGTGCGCACCGAAACCTCCATCGGGCCTGCGCCGGTCAACCGCGGAGGATGGCGAGCGACCGGCGGCTGCAGCCCAATTCAAGATTGACACAGGCGGGAAGGACGTGCCAATTCCTTTTTTCGAGCACTGAAGTAAATGCTCGCCGGGGGGCTGGCGCGATGCGGCCCGCCGTTTCATCGGGGCGGTTTGTCCGCCGTGGGAGGTTCATCATGAAGACGTTTGCAGCGGTCCTGCTGGGCGCGACCGCATTCCTGAGCGTGGGCTCCGCCTACGCCGCCGACCTGGTGGTCGGCGTGTCGTGGAACAACTTCCAGGAAGAGCGCTGGAAAACGGACGAGGCGGCCATCAAGGCGGTGCTCGATGCGGCCGGCGTGAAGTACATTTCGACCGACGCCCAGTCGTCGGCGACCAAGCAGCTGACCGACGTCGAGCAGCTGATCAGCCAGGGCGC
The DNA here is from genome assembly GCA_035548755.1 of Devosia sp. GTDB lineage: Bacteria > Pseudomonadota > Alphaproteobacteria > Rhizobiales > Devosiaceae > Devosia_A. The sequence continues at coordinate 5,588 of DASZSH010000037.1, read as the reverse complement.
CAATGCCCTGATCGTTCTGGCCCAGGACAGCGAAGCCATCCAGCCGGCGGTGCAGAAGGCCCTCGACGAAGGCATCCCGGTCATCGGCTATGACCGTCTGATCGAGAACCCGAACGCCTTCTATATCACCTTCGACAACAAGGGCGTGGGCAAGCTCCAGGCGCAGGCCGTGTACGCGGTCAAGCCGAAGGGCAATTACGCCATTATCAAGGGCAACTCGGCCGATCCGAACGCGGATTTCCTCCGCTCCGGCATGGACGAGGTGATCGCGGACGCGGTCAAGTCCGGCGACATCAAGATCGTCGGGGAAACCTACACCGACAACTGGGATCCGGCGAACGCCCAGAAGGAGATGGAGCAGATCCTCACCAAGAACGACAACAAGGTCGATGCCGTTCTTTCCGAGAACGACGGCATGGCTGGCGGCGTCGTAGCGGCGCTCACCGCCCAGGGTCTTGCCGGACAGGTGCCGGTTTCCGGCCAGGACGGCGACCATGCCGCCTTGAACCGCGTTGCGCTCGGCACGCAGACCGTGTCGGTCTGGAAGGATGCCCGCGCCCTCGGCAAGGCGGCCGGCGAAGTCGCCGTTGAACTGGCCAAGGGCACCAAGATCGACGCGATCAAGGATTCCGTCGTGTTCGACGGCGGCCCCAAGCACGTGCCGATGCACTCGCTGTTCCTGACCCCGGTTCCGATCACCAAGGACAACCTGAACGTGGTGATCGACGCCGGCTGGATCACCAAGGACGAGGTGTGCAACGGCGTGAAGGCCGGCACCGTCGCCGTCTGCGGCTGATCCGGACGCAGGTTTGGTGTAGTCTCATCGGGGTGTCGCGGCGTCCGGCCGCGGCACCCTTGGCAAAGTAAGGCCGGGCCGATACCGGCGTCTCCCCGGGAGGGGCCATATGGCCGACCAGAACACCGTTGCAGCCATCCAGCGCGCCAAAGCGGCGGCGGATGGCAATCTCGTGCAGCGCTTTCTAGCCGGAACCGAACTCGACACCCGCCTGCTGGGGATGATCGGCGCGCTCGCCCTGATCTGGATCGGCTTCCAGATCGTCTCGGGCGGGATATTTCTGACGCCGCGGAACCTCTGGAATCTCTCGGTGCAGACCGCGGAGGTCGCTGTCATGGCGACCGGCATGGTGCTCGTCATCGTCACGCGCAACATCGATCTCAGCGTCGGCTCGCTGCTCGGTTTCGTCGGCATGATCATGGGGCTCACCCAGGCGGTGTGGCTGCCGCCGCTGCTTGGCCTGTCCAACCCCTTCATCTGGATCATCGCGCTTTTTGCCGGAATCGCCGTGGGGGTGATCATCGGCGCCATCCAGGGCGTGATCATCGCCTACCTGCAGGTGCCTGCCTTCATCGTCACGCTGGGTGGCTACCTGGTCTGGCGGGGAGGGGCGTATCTGCTCGCTTCGGGCAAGACCATCGCGCCCATGGATTCCATCTTCAAGCTTATCGGCGGCGGTCCCATGGGGTCGATCGGCGCCACCTGGAGCTGGGTTCTGGCCGCCATCATCTGCGTGTGCATCGCCGGCGGCATTCTGCTGGGCCGTCGGCAGCGGCGCCGCTTCAACTTTCCGCTGCGCCCGGTCTGGGCTGAGGTGACTCTGACAGCGTTCGGCTGCGCCATCACGATCGCGGCGGTGTGGATCGCCAATGCCTATCCCTGGCCGGTGGGCGTCGCCAACGCCTATGCCCGCGATCATAACATTCCGATCCCGGAGGGCGGCCTGTTCATCTCGACGGGTGTGGCCATCCCCGTACTGATCGCGCTCGGGGCAGGGCTGGTTATGACCTTCATTGCGACCCGCACGCGATTCGGACGCTATGTCTTTGCCATGGGCGGCAATCCCGAAGCGGCCGAGCTGGCGGGCATCAAGACCAAATGGGTCACGGTCAAGATCTTCATGCTGATGGGCGCCCTGGCGTCGGTCTCCGCGGCGATCGCCACAGCGCGCCTCGATGCCGCGACCAATGCGCTGGGCACGCTCGACGAGCTCTATGTCATCGCCTCCGCAGTGATCGGAGGCACTTCGCTCGCCGGCGGCGTCGGAACCGTGGTTGGCGCGATGATCGGCGCGCTGGTCATGCAGTCCCTGCAGTCCGGCATGACACTGATTGGCCTCGACACGCCCCTGCAATCTGTCGTGGTGGGCATCGTCCTGGTGTTTGCGGTCTGGCTCGACACCCTCTATCGGCGCCGGGCCAAGTAGGAACTGGATAGATGTTGGATCAGCCCAGAAACAATCGCACGCCGCTCGTTCAGATGGAGGACATCTCGGTGTCCTTCGGTGGCGTCAAGGCCGTCGCGGACGCGTCAGTCGACCTCTATCCGGGAGAAGTCGTGGCCCTGGTCGGCCACAATGGCGCGGGCAAGTCGACGCTGATCAAGGTCCTTTCGGGCGCCTATACGCGGGACAGCGGCGTGATCAAGGTCGATGGCCAGGAGGCCACGATCGGCAATCCGCGCGACGCCAAGAAATACGGGATCGAAACGATCTACCAGCAGCTTGCGGTCGCCGACAATGTGGATGCGGCCGCCAATCTCTTTCTCGGCCGAGAGCTCGTCACGCCCATCGGCACGCTGGACGACGCCGCCATGGAGGCCAAGGCCCGCGAGGTCATGGGCCGGCTCAATCCCAATTTCCGCCGCTTCAAGGAGCCGGTGAAGGCGCTGTCGGGCGGCCAGCGGCAGTCGGTCGCCATCGCGCGCGCGATTCTGTTCAATGCGCGCATCCTGATCATGGACGAGCCCACGGCCGCGCTCGGGCCGCAGGAGACGGCGCAGGTCGGCGACCTGATCCGCGAGCTCAAGGCCGAGGGGATTGGTATCTTCCTCATCAGCCACGACATTCACGACGTCTTCGATCTGGCGGACCGCATCGTCGTGATGAAGAACGGCCAGGTGGTGGGGAGTGCGCGGACGCAGGACGTCACCAAGGACGAAGTGCTCGGCATGATCATCCTCGGGAAGGTTCCACCGGGCGCCGTGCCCGGTCCCGGCGCCGTTTCGGGCTGATCGCGGTCGCGGCGTGCGCCAGCGGCCGAAGCTCATCCGGCGGTCGGCCTGCCATGCGATAGTTCCATAATATATCTTATGCGAATCGTGGGTCCGCGTGGGCGGATTGGTGTTTGCCCCGGTCTGCGGCTAACCTCGGCCGCCCTTTCCCTTTGAGTCCCCACAGTTCCGAGATGACCGAAGCCGAAATGATCGAGGCGCTTGCTCAGGCGCAGCGCCATGTCGTCCACACCGTCGAGGCGGCGGCTTTCGCTGCGATCGACCGCGCCGCTGCCTACCGCATCCAGTCGGGCGTCGCCCGGGCTCTGGGTGCACAAGTCGGCATGCTGAAGACCGCGGTGCACCCGGACGGCGTCGGCGTCGCTGCGCCGATCTATGCGAACCATATCGGGCGGAATGGCTATCGGTTGCCCGCGGCCAATGTGCTTGGGCTCGAGGTGGAGGTCGGCCTCGTGCTCGGCAAGGACGTCGATGGGCCATCCGATCTCGCCGGCGCCGTCGACCATTATTTCACCGGGGTCGAGGTCGTTGGCTCGCGTTTCGCTGATCGGGCTCCGGCGGGCGCGATCGGGCAGATGGCGGACAACATGTCGAGCCTGGGCTATGTGATCGGCGTCGAGCCCCGCCTACTCGCGGACGACATAGAGGGTCTGGGCGTGACGGTGGATTTCGCGGGCGAGCGGCGCTTTGCCGGAACGGCCCGGCACGGTTTCGGCTCGGTCCTCGCCTCAGTCGCCGCCTATGCCGGGGCGCAGCAGACGTGGCTCCCGCTCAAAGCGGGAACGGTCATCACCACAGGATCGCTCTGCGGGTTGGTGCCGGCCGCAGGCGCGGGGCATGTGTCGGCGCGGCTGGGCGAGGATACCGTGGAGTTCGATCTTGTCTGACCCGATCCAACCGTCGCGCGACATCTCCCGGCTTCTGGAGATCATGGCCGCACTGCGAAATCCGGATGGGGGCTGCCCCTGGGATCTCGAGCAGGATTTCGCCAGCATCCGGCACTACACCATCGAAGAGGCCTATGAGGTTGCCGATGCGATAGAGCGCAATGACTACGACGACCTGCGCGAGGAACTGGGGGATCTGCTGCTGCAGCCGGTGTTCCACGCGCAGATGGCGCAGGAGGCCGGGCACTTCGATTTCGGCGACGTGGTTCTGGCCATCACCGAGAAACTGATCCGCCGACACCCCCATGTCTTCGGCGAACAGGCGGCGCGCAACGCCGACGGAGCCAAGGCCAGGTGGGACGCCATCAAGGCCGACGAGCGCGCCGCCAAGGCAGCCGCCCGCCAGACCGAAACGTCGATCCTCGATGATGTGCCGCAGGTGCTGCCCGCCCTCGCCCGGGCCGAAAAGCTCGCCAAGCGCGCCGCAACGGTCGGTTTCGACTGGCCCGACCTTCCCTCGGTCATGGCCAAGGTCGAGGAAGAGCTGGGGGAACTCCGCGCGGCCGCGACCCACGAGCAGCGACACGAAGAGATGGGCGATCTGCTCTTTGCCCTGGCCAATCTCGCCCGGCACCTGGGCGTTGATCCGGAAGCGGCCCTGCGCGACGCCAACGCCAAGTTCACGCGTCGCTTCCACTATGTCGAGGCCCGCGCCAAGGCGGAGGGCGTCCGCCTGGCCGAAGCGGGCCTTGCCCGCCTCGATGGCTACTGGAACGAAATCCGCGCCAGGGACAAATCTGAAACCTGAGCGGCGAGGCTGAGCGCCGGCGTCGGCTACTGGTCGGGGGCGGACCCGTCGACGCGGGGCTGCTCCTTGGCGCGATACTCAAACAGCGAGCGGAACGCGCCCGGCGCGAGAGCGGACATCGGATTGATGCGGAAATCGGGCTTGTCGAGCGGACCCTTCACCTGGAAGGTCACGCCGAACAGCCCGCCGGCGGGACCTCCACCCAGCGGGCCGAACAGCTTGCCAAAGGCGTTGTTGATCCCGAACATCGGGATGACCGTGCCCACCAGGTCGTACTGCTTGCTGTCGGTGTAGATGAAGCCCTTGCCCGAGCCGCCGATGTTGTCGCCCGTGATGACGGCGTCGTTGATCTGGACGCGATCGACCCTGTGCGTGAAATCCACCTTGGCGCTGCGGAAGCTGAGGTTGTTTCCGCGCGAAAGAAGCTGACCGCCCTCCGGGTGCCCGTTGAGGATGTTGGCGACGTTCTTTTCGTCGACGATCGAGAAGTTTCTGAGCGTGATCTGGCCGGTGTCAACCTTGGTGGTGGTGTTCGACGCCAGCATCATGCTCCCCTGCCCGCCCTGAACCTGCGCATACACGCCCACCAGGCGAAGCAATGTGCCCAGGTCGTTGAAGGCGACCGACAGCGTATGCCCTTCCGGCGTGGGATTGGTCGCGACCGACACTTCGGCATTGCCGCCGAGTTGGGCCTGCAGGCTCACCTTCTTGAGGTCGCTGCCCTTGAGGGCGAGATCCAGCGCCACGTTGTAGGCAGTCGTCTTGTAATAGCCAAGCGCGCGCTTGAGCTCGGCGTCGACCGCGATGGTCTGAGTGAAACTCGTCGCGCGCGGTCCGCCCGACCCCTGGTCGAGGCTGAAGAACT
>DASZSH010000036.1:0-3089 GCA_035548755.1 Devosia sp. | reverse complement strand
TATGCCGCACACCTGGCAAGCTACGGCGAAGTCGATGTGGCGCTCGACACATTTCCGTACAATGGCGGCACAACCTCCGTGGAAGCGCTCTATATGGGGGTTCCGGTGCTCGTCCGGGCCGGCGATCGCTATGTCGCCCATATGGGCGAGAGCATTTTGCACAATGCCGGACTGTCGGGCTGGATCGCGCCCAGGGATGCCGACTATGCGGCGTTCGGGGCCCGCCTTGTGGCCGATCTTGATGCTCTGGCTGCGCTGCGCGCTGGGTTGCGCGCCCGCGTGCTGGCCTCGCCACTGTTCGATGCGCGGCGCTTCGCTCGGAATTTCGAAACAGCCGTTCGCGGCATGTGGGAGCACTGGTGCGCGGCACAGCGCCGCGCCTGAGCGCAAGTCACAAAATGTCCCCGTTTTGACGCCACGGCACCAGACGTTTTCTCCGTCACAGATTCGCTCGTCATGCTGCGCCCGATTCTCTTCGCCGTTGCCCTCGTGGCTTTCGCCGCGCCCGCTTGGGCCCAGGTCAACATCATGGATCCGTTCAACATCGGACCTGCCATGGACGACGCCGCAGTCCTTGGGCAGGGGATCGCTTATGCCGATGGCGACCGTATGAAGCTCGACATCTACGGGCCCAAGGATCAGCGGGGTCCAGCGCCGGTCGTCATGTTCATCTATGGCGGCTCCTGGAAGCAGGGACAGCGACAGGACTATCAGTTTGTCGGGCGGGCTCTTGCCGCAAATGGATTCGTCGTGGTGATCCCCGACTATCGTCTTTATCCCGAAGTGACCTATCCGGCGTTTCTTGAAGATTGTGCCAACGCAGCACGCTGGGTCCAGGACAACATCGGCAGCTATGGCGGCGATACAGGACGGTTCTTCCTCGCGGGACACTCGGCCGGCGCCTACAATGCCGTCATGCTTGGCCTCGAAAGGTCTTTTTTCGCCGAGTACGGCGTAACCATGCCCGTCCGGGCGATCGCCGCGATCTCGGGCCCCTTCGACTTTTATCCCTTCGAGTACGACGAAGTCCGGAACGTTTTCGGCAAGACGGATAACCCGGAGGGAACGCAGCCGGTCAATCTCGTGAGCCCCGGCGACCCGCCGATGCTTCTCCTGTCGGGCGACCAGGACCCCATCGTGCGCATGCAGAACACCGACCACCTCGCCCGCAAGCTCAAGGCCGCGGGCGACTGGGTGACCGTGAAGTACTATCAAAACATCGGGCACATGGAGGCGGTCTTTGCGATCGGCGCCATGTGGCGGTGGCGGGCGCCGGTCCTCAGCGATATGGTCACATTCTTCACCCAGTTCGGGGCATTCCCGAGCGGGGTGCCCAAGCCGGTCTATACGCCGGCGCCGCCAGAGGGCATGTCCGACATCGAATCGACCATTACCCGGCTCGACAGCATCCTATCCCCGATCGATGACGAGAAACGCCGCAATGAATAATCGCGCCGCATAGCGGCGCGCCGCGAAAGGAACCACCAATGCAGTACGCTCGCCTGGGCCGTACCGGCCTTCAAGTCTCCCGCATCTGTCTCGGCTGCATGTCGTTTGGCGACAACACCAAAGGCCGCGAATGGGTTCTCGGTGAGGCCGAGGCAAGGCCGATCATGCGGGCCGCCTGGGAGGCCGGCATCAACTTCTTCGATACCGCAAACGTCTATTCGGCCGGCACCAGCGAGGAAATCGTCGGGACCATCCTCAAGGAGCTTGCGCCCCGCGACGAGATCGTATTGGCCACCAAGGTCAATGGCGAGATGCGGCCCGGCCCCAACGGCCGCGGCCAATCGCGCAAAGCCATTCTCAGCGAGATCGACAATTCGCTGCGTCGCCTCAAGACAGACTATGTCGACCTCTACCAGATTCATCGCTTCGACTACGATACCCCGATCGAAGAAACCCTCGAGGCTCTCGACGAGGTCGTGAAGTCGGGCAAAGCGCGTTACATCGGCGCCTCCTCGATGTGGGCCTGGCAGTTCATGAAGATGCTGAAGACCCAGGAGCTCAACGGCTGGAGCCGGTTCGTCTCGATGCAGAACCACCTCAATCTCATCTATCGCGAGGAGGAGCGCGAGATGCTGCCGCTCTGCATCGATCAGGGCATCGGAGTCATCCCCTGGTCGCCGCTGGCGCGCGGGCGTCTGGCGCGGCCATGGGGGGAGGTCACCAAACGGCTCAACACCGATCCCTTCGGCCACGAGATCTACGACGCCAATGCGGCCGACGACGAGAAGATCAATGGCGCGGTGGCGACTGTTGCCAAGGCCCGGGGCAAGACGATGGCCCAGGTCGCCCTCGCCTGGGTCTTGCAGAAGCAGCCGGTGACGGCGCCGATCCTGGGAGTGAGCAAGCTCGAGCAGTTGCAGGATGCCATCGGAGCCCTGGACGTGGCGCTCACCTCGGACGAGGTGAAGGCCCTCGAGGCCCATTATCGGCCGAGGGCCACCGCCGGGTTCCGCTAGAGCGAACCGCATGGCATAAGCGCTCCCCAAGAGCGGGGGCGCCGTTGCCGGACCAGACCATCGACCTCAAACCGACGACGCTGAGGACTGTGCAGGTCGTCGCGCTGGTGCTGGTCGCATTCAAGTTCGTGCAGCTTGCAACGACCGGCATCTTCCAGGACGAAGCCTATTACTGGATGTGGGGGCAGCACCCCGCACTCTCCTACTACGATCACCCGCCGCTCAACGCCTGGCTCCTGGGTGCAAGCTCGTTCCTGTTGGGCTGGAACAATCTCGCCGTCCGTGTGCCGGTCGCCATGTCGTTTCTCGCCGACGTCGGCGCGCTCTTCCTGATGTCCGTGCGATTTGCCGGTCGAGACTGGCAGGGTCACTTCTGGGTGACGCTGCTGCTGTTCCTGACGACGCCAATGTACTGGCTCGTTACCAGCATGGCCTTGCCCGACCATCTGCTTCTGACCGGCTGCCTTTTTGCAATTCTCTTTTTTGCCCGCTTCTTTATGGATCGGGCAAACGGAAACCCGGGACTGGATCGTGACCTCTATCTGGGCGCTCTCGCGCTTGGTGTTGCCGGTCTTGCCAAGTACAACGCGGCCTTGCTCGCTTTGGCGCTGGCCCTCTATGTCC
>DASZSH010000035.1:0-37058 GCA_035548755.1 Devosia sp. | reverse complement strand
GATTGTTGCGACCCTGCCGATGATTATTGTCGGCATCACGGTCTTCTTCGTCGCGATCCTGTTCACAATCTACTGGTCCTTCACCGATTCCGGCATGTTCCCTGGCTGGAACTGGGTGGGGCTCAAGCAATACAACCTGTTATGGTCCACGCAGCTGTGGCTGCAGGCGGTCGAGAACATCTGGGTGTTCGCCATCGCCTCGCTGGTGGTCAACTTCGTGGTCGGCTTCATCATCGCGGTGTTCATGGATCAGAACATCCGCCAGGAGAGCCTGTTCCGGTCCATCTTCCTGTATCCCTTCGCCATGTCGCTCTATGTGACGGGCCTCGCCTGGCAGTGGATCCTCGATCCCAACCTCGGCTTGCAGTCGGCTTTCCAGAATTGGGGCTGGACCGATTTCCACTTCGCCCCGCTGGCCGACCCGACCCAGTCGATCATCGGGCTGATCATCGGCGGATGCTGGCAGGGCGCGGGCGTCACAATGGCCATCCTGCTCGCAGGCATCCGCAGCATCGACCAGGAAATCTGGAAGGCCAGCAAGATCGACGGCATCCCGGCCTGGCGGACCTACCTTTTCATCGTGCTGCCGATGATGCGCGGTGCGGTCGGCACGGCGCTGGTGCTGCAGATCACCGGCATCGTGCGCACCTTCGACCTGGTGGTGTCCATGACCGGCGGCGGACCCGGCATTTCGACCGAAATGCCAGCCATGTACGTGATCCAGGCCATCCAGCAGCGCCTCAACGTGGGGCAGGGCTCGGCGGCCGCAACCATGATGCTCGCCCCCATCGCGGTGGTGATCCTGATCCGCGCCGTCGTTGAATGGCGCATGCGGCGGCGAGCCGGGATGAACATGACATGACCACCGACAGCCTCGTTCAGGGCGGCTTCGCCGCCAGCGCAAACAGCACTCACGCCGACGCAGCGGCTGGCCCGAGCGGCCCCAGGCCAAGGCGCCTGTCCGTCGGTCGGGTGGGCATGTACGCCTTTCTCATCGTGGTCGCGGCGTTCTTCTGCGTGCCGCTCTATGTGATGCTCGTCACCTCGTTCAAGGCGATGCCGGAGGTGCGCGAGGCGCACATCTTCAACCTGCCGCGCGAATTCACGATCGACCCCTGGATCAAGGCCTGGAGTTCCGCCTGCACGGGCCGCGACTGCACCGGCCTCGCTCCGGGCTTCTGGAATTCGATCAAGATCACCATTCCGGCGGTGATCATCTCGATCATCGTGTCCTCGATCAACGGCTATGCGCTGAGCTTCTGGCGCTACAAGGGGGCCGAAACGCTCTTCAACCTGCTCGTGTTCGGGGCGTTCGTGCCCTACCAGGTGCTGGTCTATCCCATCATCCTGGGCGAGCGGTACCTGCACCTGTTCGCCACGCTTCCCGGGATCATCATCGTCCATACGATTTTCGGCATGCCGATCCTTACGCTATTGTTCCGCAACTATTATTCGTCGGTGCCGCTCGAAATCTTCAAGGCGGCGCGCATCGACGGGGCCGGGTTCTGGCAGACCTTCTTCCGGGTCATGCTGCCGCTGTCGGTGCCCATCACGACCGTGGCCGTGATCCTTCAGGTGACGGGCATCTGGAACGACTTCCTGTTCGCGCTGGTGTTCGCGGGCAAGGACAACATCCCCATGACGCTTCAGCTCAACAACATCGTCAAGACGACGACCGGCGTGAAGGAATACGACGTGAACATGGCGGCGACGATCCTGACGGCGCTGGTGCCACTCGCCATCTATTTCATCTCCGGCAAATGGTTCGTGCGCGGCATCGCGGCGGGCGCAGTGAAAGGGTGACCCAGGTGCAGTCCAGCGTTTCCATTCGCGATCTGTCGCTGAGCTTCGGTTCGGTGCAGGTGCTCGAGCATCTCAATCTCGACGTCGAGCAGGGGGAGTTTCTGGTGCTGCTTGGCCCATCCGGGTGCGGCAAGTCCACGCTGCTCAACTGCATCGCGGGGCTTCTTGATATTTCCGGAGGGCAGATTTTCATTTCGGGCCGCAACGTTACCTGGGAGGAGCCCAAGGACCGCGGCATCGGCATGGTCTTCCAGTCCTATGCCCTCTACCCACAGATGACGGTGGAGCGGAATCTGAGCTTCGGGCTCAGGGTGGCGCGGATGCCCGCCAGCGAGATCAACCAGCGCGTGCAGCGCGCGGCCGAGATTCTGCAGATCGGCCCGCTCCTCGACCGCAAACCCGGGCAGTTGTCGGGCGGCCAGCGCCAGCGCGTCGCGATCGGCCGGGCGCTGGTGCGCGACGTGGACGTCTATCTGTTCGACGAACCGCTTTCCAACCTCGACGCCAAGCTTCGTTCCGAGTTGCGCGTGGAGATCAAGCGGCTGCATCAGCGGCTCAAGAACACCATGATCTACGTGACGCACGACCAGATCGAGGCCATGACTCTGGCCGATCGCATCGCGATCATGAAGAACGGGGTCATCCAGCAGCTCGACGACCCGCATACGATCTATTCCAAGCCCAAGAATCTCTTTGTGGCAGGGTTCATCGGCTCGCCGACCATGAATTTCCTTGGCGGCACGATGGAGCAGGGCGGCCTCAGGATGGAAGGGGCTTCCATCCCGCTCGCCCGCTACGAGTTCAAGGATCCCCGGGCGAGTTCGGAAATCGTGGTGGGCATCCGGCCCGAACACGTGGCGATTGGCGAGGACGCACGAAAGATGCCGTTCTCGTTCGAAAGCGACGTCGAAATTGTCGAACCGATGGGCGCCGATACGGTTGCCTGGACGCGCGTGGGGGGACAGCCGCTTACCTTCCGCGCCGCCTCGGAAGTGCACCTCGAAACCGGCCAGAAAGTGCTGCTGGGCTTCGATCCTGGCCGGGCCTCGGTCTTCGATGCCCGAAGCGGCGAGCGCCTCTGACCTCTTCTTCCCCGTCGCGCAGGCGACTGCAAGTGCGCTATCTAGACACTCACCCTTCCTGTCCGCTTCCCCGTTCCTGCCGGGGCGCGGACGCTCATTCCGGAAAGACACATCATGGACTTCTCCTACCAGCTCTATAGCGCGCGCAACGAAAAGTCGCTCGACGACACGCTCAAGTCGCTCAAGGCTCTTGGCTACACGCAGGTTGAAGGCTGGGGTGGCCAGTTCGCCGATCCCGCTGCGCTGGCGGGGAGCCTCAAGGCGGCCGGGCTCAGCATGCCGACAGCCCATATCGGCTACACGCAGCTCGAGGATACCGGCGCTGCGATCAGAATCGCGCAGACGATCGGGATCAAGACCATCTACTGTCCGGCTCCGCCCTCGGCCGACTATCGCGAGGGAAGGGGAAGCTGGGCTAGCCTGGGCGAAGGGCTCGCCCGCATCGGCAAGGCGCTCAATGCGGCCGGCATCGGCTTCGGCTATCACAACCATCACTGGGAGTTCAAAAGGCAGGCCGACGGCCGCTATCCCATTGAAATCCTGTTGGGCTCGTCGCCTGCCCTCGAATGGGAGATGGATCTCGCCTGGGTCGTCAAAGGCGGGGAAGATCCTGTCAAGTGGATGGACAAGCTAGGCAGCCGGATTACGGCGATCCACGTCAAGGATATCGCCAAGTCCGGCGAGGCGCTGGACGAGGACGGCTGGGCCGACGTCGGTCACGGCACACTCGACTGGAAGTCGCTGATCGCGACCGCCAAGGCCAAGACCAAGGCGAAATACTGGGTCGCCGAGCACGACAAGCCGTCCGATGCCATGCGCTTCGCGCGGCGGTCGATGCAATCGGTCAAGGCCTGGCTCTGAGACAGGCCGCACGGGGGAGACGACAATGGCCAAGACTTACGGCGTCGGCATCATGGGTGCCGGCAACATTTCCAGCGCGTATCTGAGGCTCGCGCCGCTCTTCAAGGGCCTCGAAGTGCGCGGCATTGCCGATATCGTGCCCGAGGCGGCCAAGGCGCGGGCACAGGAGTTCGGCGTCCACGCCATGACGCCCGACGAACTGATCAAGCACTCCGAGATTGACATCGTGGTCAATCTCACCGTGCCGGCTGCGCACTATCGCGTTTCGATGGAGGCCGTTTCGGCGGGCAAGCACGCCTATTCCGAAAAGCCGTTCGTGCTGTCGCTCAAGGAGGGCCTTGCCCTCAAGAAGGCGGCCGACAAGAACGGCGTCAGGGTCGGTTCGGCGCCGGATACATTCCTGGGTGGCGCGCATCAGCAGGTCCGTTCCATCATCGATTCCAAGCAGCTGGGAAAGATCACGCATGGCACGACGCATGTGATGAGCCGCGGGATGGAGCACTGGCACCCGAACCCGGACTTCTTCTTCCAGCCCGGGGCAGGGCCAGTGCTCGACATCGGGCCCTACTACATCACCAACCTCATCCAGCTCATCGGGCCGGTGAAGCGGGTCACGGCATTTACCAATAGCGCCAGGACCTACCGGATCGTCAGCACCCCGAACGTCCCGATGACGGGCAAGAAGATCAAGGTGGGCACCCCCACCACGATCCACGGCATCCTCGAATTCCATACCGGCGCCATCGTCACCATCGGGGCGAGCTGGGACACCTACAGCCACGGCCACCACAACATCGAACTTTACGGCACCGAAGGCTCGGTCTACGTGCCCGACCCCAATTTCTTCGGTGGCGACATCCTGATCTCCGATCAGTCGGGCACCAAGCAGAAGGTCGAGCCGTGGGACCACCCCTTCGGCCGGGCCAATCAGGGCCTCGACACGCCGATGCCGCGGGCCAACTACCGCACGGCGGGCCTTGCCGACATGGTGCAGGCGATCGAAAGAAAGCGTGCCGCCCGCTGCGGGCTCGAGGTTGCGCTGCATGCGGTGGACGTGATGACATCGCTGCTCAGGGCCGGCGAAACCGGCAAGGTCATCACCCTCACCACGACCTGCGATCGCCCCGCTCCGCTCAAGCCAAAGGACGCACTGGCGCTGCTTAAGTAGATCCGAGCAGCAACGCCCGAACGGCCGTCCTGTCGCAGGACGGCTGTTCTGCTATCGTCTTTGGCCGGCTCCCGCCGGCCAGCGACGGAGCAAGCTCATGGACACCGAGACATTCGTGCGGTCGTTTCTGGCAGCGATCGAACAGGATCGCCTGATCGGACACGAAGACGACTGGTACACCACCGATGCCGAACAGATCGAGTGGCCCAACCGGCTTGCTCCGAACGGGGCGCGCCGGACGCTCAGCGAACTCAAGGACGCTGGCTTGAGAGGAAGGGCCATCATCGACACGCAGCGCTACGAGGTGATGACCCTGCTCTCGGAGGGCGGCCGCGTGGCGGTCGAAGCCATCTTCCGGGCGACGTTCAAGATCGATGTTGCGGGGTTGCGCAAGGGCGAGACCATGCAGGCCAACTTCGCGATGTTCTTCGAGCTACAGGGCGGCAAGATCAGGCGGCATCGCACCTACGACTGCTTCCAGCCCTGGTAGCCGATGCGGCGAGGCCAGGGGCCGGATGATGCCCGCGATCGTTCCCGCTTCCGGATGTCCCGGCCGAGGCAGGTCGGAAGCCCGTTCTAGCTTCAAGGCCGCTTGACAGTTGGGGGCCAAGCGTCAAGTTTCCGCGCCTAGGGCACGTACATCAAGAGCCGGCGCGCGGCGCGGCCAGCCAAGGGAGACCAGCATGAAGACGATCAAGGGTCCGGCGATCTTTCTCGCCCAGTTCGCGGGCGACAAAGCGCCGTTCGATACGCTCGACAATATCTGTAAATGGGCGGCGGACCTTGGCTACAAGGGTGTGCAGATTCCCACCTGGGTGCCCGGCTTCATCGATCTCGACAAGGCTGCGCGATCCAAAACCTATTGCGACGACCTCCGGGGGATCGCCGCCAAGCACGGCGTGGTGATCACCGAGCTTTCGACCCACCTACAGGGCCAGCTGGTGGCGGTGCATCCCGCCTACGACGCGGCCTTCGACGGCTTTGCCCCTAAAGAAGTGCACGGCAATCCCAAAGCGCGGCAGAAATGGGCCGTCAAGACACTGCTCAACGCCGCAAAGGCCTCGCGGAATCTCGGTTTGACCGCCCACGTGACCTTCTCGGGTGCGCTCGCCTGGCCCTACATCTATCCCTGGCCGCAGCGGCCGGCGGGGCTGGTCGAGGAGGCCTTTGGCGAGCTGGCCCGGCGCTGGACGCCGATCCTCGATGCGTTCGAGGAGGCGGGGGTTGACCTCTGCTACGAAATCCATCCCGGCGAGGATCTTCATGACGGGGCGACGTGGGAGATGTTCCTCGACTACGTCAAGGGCCACAAGCGCGCCAACCTGCTCTACGATCCGAGCCACTTCGTGCTGCAGCAGCTCGACTATCTGCAGTACATCGACCTCTATCACGACCGGATCCGGATGTTCCATGTGAAGGACGCCGAGTTCAATCCGACGGGCCGGCAGGGCGTCTACGGGGGCTATCAGAGCTGGGTGAACCGGGCTGGACGCTTCCGGTCGCTGGGCGACGGGCAGGTCGATTTCGCGGCGATCTTCAGCAAGCTCAGCCAATACGATTTCGACGGCTGGGCAGTGCTCGAATGGGAGTGCGCCATCAAGTCGCCCGAGCAGGGCGCAGCCGAAGGGGCACCCTTTATCGAGTCGCACATCATCAAGGTCACCGCGAAGGCATTCGACGATTTCGCGTCCGCCGGCACCGACCGGGCGGCCAATCGCAGAATGCTCGGGCTGAGCTGAGGGGGCGAAAATGGCGGAGAACGGAGCGCGGCGGATACGACTTGGCATGGTGGGCGGCGGCACGGGAGCCTTCATCGGCTATGTGCACCGCATCGCCTCGCGGCTCGACGGCGACTACGAGCTCGTGGCGGGGGCGCTCAGTTCGCATCCCGACATCGCTCGGCAGTCGGGTCGGAACATCGGGCTTGCCCCCGATCGCATCTATACGTCGTGGGAGGAAATGGCCCGGACGGAGGCGGCGCGACCGGACGGCATCGAGGCGGTCTCGATCGTGACGCCGAACAATGTGCATTTTGGCCCGGCCAAGGCATTCCTCGAAGCCGGCATCCATGTCATCTGCGACAAGCCGCTGACCTCGACACTGGCGGACGCTCGCGCTCTGGCGGCGGTCAAGCCGAAGAACGGTGCGAAGTTTCTGCTCACGCACAACTACACCGGCTATCCGCTCGTCCGGCAGGCGCGGGAGCTCGTGAAGTCGGGCGCGCTGGGCAAGATACGCGTAATCCAGGCCGAGTATCCGCAGGATTGGCTCTCGGCTCCGGCCGATCCCTCGAACAAGCAGGCGGCCTGGCGGACCGATCCCAAGCGCTCAGGGGCAGGCGGCGCGATTGGCGACATCGGCACGCATGCCTACAACCTGCTGCGCTTCGTCACCGGGCTCAAGACCGACGCGGTGAGCGCGGATCTGCAGAGCTTCGTCAAGGGCCGCAAGGTGGATGACAACGTCCACATTCTGCTCCGGATGCAGGGCGGAGCACGTGGCATGCTGTGGGCGAGTCAAGTGGCGCCGGGCAACGAGAACGGGCTGCAACTGCGCGTCTATGGCGAGAAGGCGGGGATCGAGTGGCGGCAGGACAATCCCAACCAGATGTGGTTTTCCGAACTGGGCAAGCCGCGTGTGCTGCTGACGCGCGGCGGCGCCATCAGCCAGCCCCCAGCCGCCTCCATGAATGTCCGTATCCCAGGCGGGCATCCCGAGGGCTATCTGGAGGCGTTCGCCACTCTCTACAGCCAGTTCGCGGCCGTCATCCGCGGCGAGGGCAAGGCCTACCAGGGCCTATTGCCCACGCTGGCCGACGGGGTCGAGGGCGTCGAGTTCATTGCCGCCGCCATCGCCTCGAGCAAGGCAGATGGCAGATGGACCAAGCTGAGCGAGGTGTAAGCGGCGTGTCTGCTGTCGCTTAATCCGGCTCAGCCGCCGACCTTGCCGGCAAGCTCGTCGAGCCGCTGGATCAGGCCCTGCATCTCCGCCTTCAGCGACCGCTTGTCGGCGGCCGAAAGCGGCGCGCGGGCGCGCGGTCCGGTGCTGACGGCGATCTCCTCCGACAGCGAGTCGATGTCGCGCTTGAGGCGGGCGAGTTCTGAGGCAACCGACATCGGCCTCTCCGGAGCTATGTGACGCTGAGGGCGGTATCACTGAATGCGCTCGATGGTGAAGCCCGCCTTGCGCAGAAGATCGATGACGCTGCCATCGCCGGCCAGGTGCCCCGCGCCAACCACAACGAGATCCTGACGGTCGCTTGCAAGCAGGCCTTCCATCACTCCGACCCAACGGGCATTGCGATCGCGGACCATCGTCCTGGTGAAGTTTTCGTCCATGGTTGGATCGTCGCTTATCTGGACGCCGAGCTCTTCGACCCGGCCGGCCGACCACGAAACGGCCATGTCGTGCAAGTCGCCAGCCATGTTGGGGATGTCGTCGACTGCTGCCATGAGTCTGGCGATCTGGTCGTCGAGCGGGGCCTTCGCGAGCAGGTCCATTTGTTCCCCGGCCGTCTCGAAATAGGCCTTGCGCTCCCGGGGCAGTTCGGCCTGCAAGGTCGGATCGACTCCCAAGGCTGGCAAATAACCGTGGGTTTCGAGCACCTTGTCCTCGATCACCGCTTCCGCAAGCCATGGTTCGAAGCCCTGGATCTGTGCAGGCGCAAGTCCCAGGGCCGAAATCGCCGCATCGAGTTTGCTCCGCTGTTCGGAATCGAGCCGGTCCACCCAGGCGCGGTGCGCCGTAAAGCTCATCTGCAGGCCTTTGAGGACGAGGCCGAGCTGGCCCAACGGACCGATGTCGGCCTCGAAATAGACCGTCTCAGCCTTGGCCATCAGATCGTCGAGGGCGGGTGTCCGCCAAGCAATGCCGGGCGGCAGGACATGGATCGATCCGAACAACCAGATCGAGCTGTTGGCATCAGAGACCTTCCACAGCGCTGGCGCCGCGCCGGCAGGAACGGTAAGGGCGATAACGGTCGCCGCCGCAGCGATCCACGAGCGCACGCGCGACCGGAGACAGGCGCTCATAGTCGGATCGCCGCGCCGGGGGCCGCCGCCGTGACCTCCCGCCCGCATGGCGACCTTCGCTAGTGGGTCCAGGGCGTCTTGCGATCGGCCCGGAAATTGTCGGAGTAGCTGTTGCGCTTGGGAGAGGGAACGTGCGGAGGCTGTACGGTGTAGGGGATGCCGTTGTTGCGAGCGTAGGTTTCCGCCTCTTCGAGCGTCGCAAAGGTCAGCCGGACCTGGGTCTGCGTGTCGGCGCTCGAGGTGTAGCCCATCAGCGGTTCGATCTCGCGCGGGCTCGCCGGCTCGAACACGAGCACCCAGTCCTTCGACTTGCCCTTGCCCGACTGCATGGCGTTGGGGGCGGGCCGAAAGATGCGTGCCGTCATATCGTCCTCTGTTAATGGTCGGGGTAGCGTGATTCGAACACGCGGCCCCCGGTTCCCAAAACCGGTGCTCTACCAGGCTGAGCTATACCCCGAATAACCGCCTCGATCCGTTACCGGAGAGAGGCCGAAAGGGCAAGTCTCGCGGGGCGTTGACCGCGGTCGAAAAGCCCTAGACGATTGGGCATGATCGATTTTTCGCGGACCTGGCCGCTCGGCCTTGGCGGTCGGCGCTGGTGGGTTGCAATGGTGTGCGGCCTTGCCATCCTCGCCTTGGCCCTCGCGTTCGACCGGCCCCTGTCGCTGTGGGCCCAGACCGCGCCAAGGCCCGTTGTTGATTTCATGGCGGCCATCACGGGCTATGGCGAATCCGGCTGGATTCTCTATCCAGCGGGACTGCTCTACGCGCTTACAGCGGGAGTCGCCCTGTTCACCCGTTGGCGACTGATGCGGACCATCCTTTGGCAGTTCGTTGCGCTCTACGCCTTCGTTTTCGTGGCCGTGGGCGCTCCCAGCCTGTTTACGACGCTCGCCAAACGCCTCGTCGGGCGGGGACGGCCGATGCACTTTGCGGACACGGGCCTGTTCGGTGTCCACTGGAACTGGGCGGACTGGACGTATCAGAGCTTCCCCTCCGGGCACGCGACCACGGCGGTCGCGCTCGCTCTGGCGATCGGCTTCCTGTCTGCCCGCTGGTTCTACCCGGCGCTGGTCTATGCCCTTGCCATCGCCGCGTCGCGGGTCATCCTCGGGGTGCACTATCCTTCGGACGTTTTCGCGGGCGCTGTCGTTGGAGGGGTCGGCGCCTACGCGGTGCGCCTCGCCTTCGCCCGGCAGGGATGGATGTTCCGCCTCGATCCCAACGGCCGGGTCGTCGCCCGGCCGCTCTCCTCGCTCAGGCGGTATCTGCTGATCAAGCGGCGCGGTATCGCGCCAGCGCCTCAGCCAGGTCGGCCTTGAGATCGTCGACGTCTTCGAGACCGATGTGCAGGCGCAGCATGATGCCCGGTTCGGTCCACTTGGTGGCCGTGCGAACCCGTTCGGGATGGATCGGCAGCAAGAGACTTTCGTAGCCGCCCCAGGACCAGCCCATCGCAAACAATCTGAGCCCGTCGACCATGGCGGCGAGCGCCGCCCGCGGCCTGGGCTCGATCAGCAGAGAGAAGACGCTGCCCGAGCCGGAGAAGTCGCGCTGGAAGATGCGATGGTCGGGGTGGGACGGCAGGGCGGGATGGATGACCCTGGTCACCGATGGCTGCGTCTCGAGCCAGGCGGCGATGGCTGTCGAGCGCCGGCTATGCTCGTTCATGCGTAGGGCCAGCGTACGCAGTCCCCTCGCGGCGAGAAAGCAGTCGTCGGGCGAGGCGCACAGGCCAAGCCGGAGGTGCGTCTCCTTAAGTCGCTTGAACCATGTTTCGTTGGCCGAGGCAGTGCCGAACATGGCGTCGGAATGCCCCACAAACATCTTCGTGCCAGCATGAACGACGATGTCGGCTCCCAGATCCAGCGGATGATGGAAGAGGGGGGTCGCCCACGAATTGTCGACGATGACAGCGATGTCACGCCGGCGGGCGGCTGCGACGATCGCGGGAAGGTCCTGCACCTCGTAGGTGAGCGAGCCGGGGCTCTCGACGAAGATCGCCCGGGTCTTGTCGGTCAGAAGCTTCTCGATTCCGGCCCCTATCCGCGGATCGTAGTAGCGTACAGTCACGCCCATGCGGGTCAGCACGCCGTCGGACACGCGCCGGGTCGGCTGGTAAGCGCTATCGGTGACGAGCAGGTCGTCGCCAGCGCCGAGGACGGTCAGCAGGGCCAACGATATGGCCGAGAGGCCTGAGGGCGCGAGCACGGTTCCTTGAGCGCGTTCGAGCCCGGTGACGATTTCCTCCACGGCAGCCGAGGACGGATTGCCCGTCCGGCCGTAGTCGAAGCGCGGCTCGGGGCTTTCGAGGGCGTCGAGAGTTGGAAAGACGATCGTCGATCCGCGATAGACAGGAGTGTTGACGTAACCGCGGTCGGATTGGGGATGCCGGCCCAGATGCGTGAGCGCGGTCTCTGGCGCGGGCGCGGGGTCATTGTTTTTGTTCATCTAAAGTCCTTGTGGCGCTTGACGTATCCTCCAAGAGCCGGTTCCGTGCAATCTGCATTGTCCGGAGGCGCCATGCCGCTCAGCCGCACCGCCCTGTTCGTCGCCGCGCTTGCGCCGCTGTGGACCGGTGTTGCCGCCGCGGACGAACTGGACCAGGTGAAGTCCCGGGGCTTCGTGCAGTGCGGCGTCACCGAGGGCGTGCCGGGCTTCTCGCAGCTGGGCCCGGATAACAACTGGGCGGGACTCGAAGTGGATTACTGCCGCGCGCTCGCAGCCGCGATCTTCAACGACCCGGGCGCCGTGCGGTTCACCACCACCACCACCACTGATCGCTGGCAGGCGCTGAGCAGCGGGCAGGTGGATGTGCTGGCGCGCACCAGCACCTGGACCATGCAGCGCGACACCCAGCTTGGCGTCACCTTCGTGGGAACGCTTTTCTACGACGGCCAGGCGTTCATGGTGCGCAAGGACTCCAAGGCGACCTCGGTGCTGGAACTGGGCGGAGCCACGATCTGCCTCGAACAGGGCACCACGACCGAAGCCAATCTCGAAGACTATTTCGCAATCAACAAGCTGACCTACCAGCCGCTGACCTTTGCCGGCCACGACGAGACCGTGAAGGCTTTCCTCGACGGCAAGTGCACCGCCTATACGTCCGACTCCTCGGCGCTGGCGGCGGATCGATCCGAATTCAGCAATCCGGGCGACTACATCATCCTGCCCGAGACCATTTCGAAGGAACCGCTCGCGGTGGTGGTCCGGCAGGGCGAAGACCGCTGGTTCAAGGTCGCGCGCTGGGTGCATTTTGCGCTGCTCGACGCCGATGAGCTGGGCGTTACGCAGAAGAACATCGACGAGATGGTCGGCTCGGATAATCCGGAGATCAAGCGCCTGCTGGGCGTGGGCGATGACGACTTCGGCACGCCCATCGGACTCACCAAGGACTGGGCGTACCGCGTCATCAAAGGCGTGGGCAATTACGGCGAGATGTTCGACCGCAATGTCGGGCCGAACACGCCGCTTGGGTTGCAGCCCGGATTGAACGCGCTGTGGAAGGATGGCGGCATCCAGTACGCGCCTCCCATCCGCTGAACCCACACTTGCACATCTGGTGGGCGAGTTGTTGCCAATACTGCCTATTTGGAACGCAGGAGCCGCTATTGCTTGCGGCGCAGGCAAAGCGTTTCCCCTTCCGGCTTGACGTGTCCGTCAGTTGCCGCTTCCATGCGTGACCAGCACCCTGGTCAGCCAAAAATGGTCGGCAGGTGCCGCCGGCCGGTTTCGGCCGGGACAAACAGGGTCAGGAAACATAGGGCAACACTTCATGCAAAAACTGCTCGTCTCTCTTGCGCTGGCCGCCACGGCGACGTTGGGCCTCGGGGCCGTCGCTCAGGCCGGCACCCTCGACGACGTCAAGGCCAAAGGCTTCGTCCAGTGCGGCGTGAACACCGGTCTGCCGGGTTTCGGCAATCCCGACGCGAACGGCAAGTACACCGGCTTTGACGTTGACTACTGCCGCGCGGTCTCGGCCGCGATCTTCGGCGACCCGGACAAGGTGAAGTACACCCCGCTCGATGGCACCGAGCGGTTCCCCGCCCTGCAGTCGGGCGAAATCGACATGCTCGCCCGCAATACGACGTGGACAATGTCGCGCGACACGACCCTGGGCTTCACTTTTGCCGGCACCAGCTACTATGACGGCGAAGGCTTCATGGTGCGCAAGTCGCTGGGCGTGCAGCATGTCGACGAACTCAAGGGCGCGACCATCTGCGTGCAGGGCGGCACCGACACGGTCACCGGCCTTGCCGACTACTTCAAGAAGAAGAACCTCGACTACACGCCGCTCGTCATCGACAAGCTCGCCGACGTGAATGCGGCTTACGAGGCCGGCCGCTGCGACGCGCTCACCACCGACCGGTCGGGCCTCGCCGCCAACCGACTGCAGATGAAGAATCCGGACGAGCATATGATCCTGCCCGAGATCATTTCGCAGGAGCCGCTCGGCCCGGTTGTCCGCAACAACGACGTGCAGTGGTTCAAGGTCGTCGAGTGGACGCACTTTGCCCTGCTCGATGCGGAATATCTGGGCGTGACCCAGGCCAATGTCGACGACATGAAGGCCAACTCGCAGGATTCCGCCGTGCAGCGTCTGCTCGGGGTTGGCGACAATGACTTCGGCAAGTCGATCGGCCTCAGCAAGGACTGGGCCTATAACATCATCAAGGCGCTCGGGAATTACGGCGAGATCTATGACCGCAACCTCGGGCCCAAGACCCCGCTCGGGCTGGAGCGCGGCGTGAACGCCCAGTGGAACCAGGGCGGCATCCAGTACGGCATTCCGATCCTCTGATCAGAACCGTCGGGGCCGGACTGCGGTTCGGCCCCGGCTGTCGGACGCCAGGGTGGGCGTTCTCAAGGGTCGGGGGTATTGAGGAATGGCAGTAGCCGATGCCGGGCGCATAAGCGTTTCGCGCGATCGCTGGTACAACAATCCGACGGTCCGCAGCATTGCCGTCCAGACCATCCTCGTCGTCGTCGTCGTCGCGACGATTGCCTGGTTCACCAACAACACGGTCACCAATCTTCGCGATCGCGGGATCGCATCCGGCTTCGACTTCCTGAGCAAGCGGGCCGGTTTCGACATGACGACCTTTCTCGACACGAATTCGTCGAGCACTTACGGCTACATGATGCTGGCGGGGCTGGTCGACACGATCATCGTGTCGATCCTGTCAATTGTCGTGGCGACGATCCTGGGGCTCATCGTCGGCATCGCGCGGCTGTCGACGAACTGGCTGATCCGCACTATCGCGACCGTCTATGTCGAGTTCTTCCGCAACATTCCGCCGCTGATTGTCATTCTGTTCTGGTATCTGGGTGTGCTCGCCGCGCTGCCGAACATCCGCGATGCGATCCAGCTTGGGCCTGACTTCTCGCTGTCGAACCGCGGCATCTACATGCCCAAGCCGGTGTTCGGGGAGAGCTTCAGTGCGGTGCTGATCGCGTTTGTGCTCTCGCTGATCGTCGCCTGGGCGATCCGGAGATGGGCGCATGCCCGCCGCATGGCAACGGGAAGGAGCTTCCCATCCGGCTGGGTAGGACTGGGGATTGTCGTCGCGGTGACCGGAGTGGTGTTCGTTGCCGCAGGCGATCCGCTGAGCTTCGAAGTGCCCGTCAAGACGCGCTTCAACATCAATGGCGGCTGGACCATCTCGCCGGAGTTCGCCTCGCTGATGCTGGCGCTCGGGGTCTACACGGCCTCCTTCATCGGCGAGATCGTGCGCGCCGGCATTCAGGCAGTGAGCCACGGACAGACGGAAGCGGCCCGCGCGCTCGGTCTGCGCGGCGGCCTCGTGCTGCGCCTGGTCGTGCTGCCGCAAGCGCTTCGGGTCATCATCCCGCCGCTTGCGAGCGAATACCTCAACATCACCAAGAACACATCGCTGGCGGTGGCCATCGGCTACGCCGATCTGGTGGCGGTCGGCAACAATGTGCTCAATCCCACCGGCCAGTCGATCGAGGTTGTCGCCATCTGGATGGCCTTCTACCTGGGCCTGTCGATCATCATCTCGCTGGCCATGAACTGGTTCAACGCGCGCATCGCGCTTACGGAACGCTAGGGGGGAGCTCGCGATGACCGATTTGCAGTCGCAGGCCGACGTCTTCTTCGTCCGCGAGCGGATCGTTCCGGCAGAACCGCCGCCGACGCGGGTGCATGGCGTCTGGCCGTGGATGCGCCAGAACCTGTTCGGCAGCTTGGGCGATACAATCCTGACGGTTGTGGGCGTGCTGGTCGCCTTGGCCATCGTCGTGCCGGTGCTGCAATGGGCGATTTTCAACGCCACCTGGAACGGCGACACGCGGGAGGCCTGCGCGGCCAACACGATCGGCGCCTGCTGGGCCTTCGTGAAGGCCAATTTCGGGCAGTTCATCTATGGCCGCTACCCCGACCCCGAGCGCTGGCGGGTCGATGTGTTCTTCGTGCTGCTGGCGGGCGGGATCGTCCCGATGGCCATCCCCTCGGCCCCGTTCAAGCGGCTCAATCTGCTCTATCTCTTCATCATTTTCCCGGTGATCTCGGGCGTGCTGCTCTATGGCGGCATGCCTGGTCTGCCGGTGGTTGAAACGGCCCTGTGGGGCGGCCTCTTTCTGACACTCGTCGTCTCTTATGTCGGCATGGCGATGTCGCTGCCCCTGGGCATCATGCTCGCGCTCGGGCGGCGGTCGAAA
Source organism: Devosia sp. (assembly GCA_035548755.1). Classification (GTDB taxonomy): domain Bacteria; phylum Pseudomonadota; class Alphaproteobacteria; order Rhizobiales; family Devosiaceae; genus Devosia_A. The sequence continues at coordinate 21,432 of DASZSH010000035.1, read as the reverse complement.
ATGCCAGCAGTACAGCTGGTCTGCGTCTTTTTCATCGAAGTCTGCCGCGGCGTTCCGCTGATTACGGTGCTGTTCATGGCAGGCATCCTCCTGCCGCTCTTCCTGCCGACCGGCGTCAACTTCGACAAGCTCCTGCGTGCGCTGCTGGGCCTGTCGCTCTTCGCATCGGCCTACATGGCCGAGGTGATACGCGGCGGCCTGCAGGCGATCCCCAAAGGCCAGTACGAGGGGGCCAAGGCCATCGGGCTCAGCTACTGGCAGATGATGCGTCTCATCATCCTGCCGCAGGCGATCACCATCGTGATCCCCGGCATCGTCAACACATTCATCGGCCTCTTCAAGGACACCAGCCTCGTTTACATCATCTCGATCTTCGAGCTGCTCTATACCGTGCGCAACAGCTTCACCGACCCGACCTGGGCCACTTCAACCACGCCCGCTTCCGGCCTTGTGTTTGCGGCCATCGTGTTCTGGATCTTCTGCTTCGGCATGAGCCGCTATTCCAAATTCACCGAAGACCGGCTGCGCGTCGGCTACAAACGATAGGATTCCGCCATGACGCTCCCCGAAGTGGCCACCGACCAGAAGGTCGACACCTCCAAGATGAAGGTTTCCGACGAGGTTGCCGTCGACATGATCGGCGTCAACAAGTGGTACGCCGACTTCCATGTCCTCAAAGACATCAATCTCAGGGTGATGAAGGGCGAGCGCATCGTCATTGCCGGGCCGTCAGGCTCGGGGAAGTCGACCATGATCCGCTGCATCAATGCGCTCGAAGAGCACCAGAAGGGCAAGATCATCGTCGACGGGATCGAGCTCACAAACGATCTCAAGAAGATCGACGAGGTGCGGCGCGAAGTGGGCATGGTGTTCCAGCACTTCAACCTGTTCCCGCATCTGACGGCGCTGGAAAACTGTACGCTCGGACCAATCTGGGTTCGAAAAATGCCCCGGGCCCAGGCGGAAGAGGTCGCCATGCACTATCTCGAGCGCGTGAAAATCCCCGAGCAGGCGAAGAAATATCCGGGCCAGCTCTCGGGCGGTCAGCAGCAGCGCGTCGCCATCGCGCGCTCGCTGTGCATGAACCCGCATGTGATGCTGTTCGACGAGCCGACCTCTGCGCTCGATCCCGAAATGGTCAAGGAAGTGCTCGAGGTGATGATCAGCCTCGCCGAGAGCGGCATGACCATGCTTTGCGTTACGCACGAGATGGGCTTTGCCCGGCAGGTGGCCAATCGCGTGATCTTCATGGACCAGGGCCAGATCATCGAGCAGAACGAGCCCGAGGAATTCTTCCTCAATCCCCGGCACGAGCGGACCAAGCTGTTCCTCAGCCAGATTCTGCATTGAGGGCGCGGCGGCTCGCCGGGTTGACCGATCGCGCGGCATCGCCATCATCGGCCGACCCCAGATGGAGCCGCGGCGTGATCCTTGTAAGGCGTGTTACCCTCGTTCTCGTTGCCCTGCTCGTGGCCGTCGGCGCCCGCGCGCAGGAGGCGGCTCCGGCCGGACAAACGCTTGCGGCGGTGCGCGCCCGGGGCCACCTCATCTGCGCCGGGAGCGATCCGCTGCCGGGGTTCGCCCAGCAGAACGCGCAGGGTCTGTGGACAGGGTTTGATGTCGATTTTTGTCGCGCCGTCGCGGCGGCGGTCTTCGGCGACCCGAGCAAGCTCGAATTCCGGGCGCTGTCGGGGGACGCGCGCTTCGCCGAACTGCAGACCGGCGACATCGATCTGGTGGCGCGGGACGCCGACTGGACCATGCGGCGCGATACCCGTTACGCGGCGAGCTACGTTGCCTCGATCTTCTACGATGGTCAGGCCTTCATGGTGCCCGGCGCCCGAAACATCGTCTCAGCCTATCAGCTCGACAATCTCAGGGTGTGCGTGCTCGATCAGGGCGATCAGCTGGCGAACCTGCAGGAGTTCGCCTTTGTCAACCAGGCAACCTACACCGAAGTGCTGTACGAAGACCGGGAGGACCTCGCGGTGGCCTATGCCAAGGGCCTGTGCGATGCCGTGTCGGCTCCTGCGAGCTGGCTCAACGCCATCCGCCGGGGCATGGACGATCCGGGAAGTCAGCGGATCCTGCCCGAGCGCATCAGCAAGTCCGTGTTCGGTCCGGTTGTCCGGCAGGGTGACGATCAATGGTTCAAGATTGTGCAGTGGACCGCCTTCGCGCTCATCGATGCCGAAGAGGCGGGGGTCACCTCGCTCAACGTCGATTCACTGAGCGCTGCCAAAACGCACCGCATCCGGCGCCTGCTCGGTCTCGAAGGCAGCTTCGGCCCGGCAATTGGACTGTCGACCGACTTCGTCAAGAAAGTCGTTACTGCCGTGGGTAATTACGGCGAGATCTTCGACCGGAACTTCGGTCCGGGCACCGGCGCCGGCGTGGCCCGCGGCCAGAATGCGCTGTGGAGCAATGGCGGGCTGATCTATGCGCCGAGCGTCGAGGACGACGGGGTAGGCGACAACTAACCGAAGAGCAGCGCCACCCGGCGGTTGATCGCGCCCTTCTTCTCGATCTTGCCCAGCTTGAGCGGGCCGATTTCGGAGGTGTTGGCGACGTGTGTGCCGCCGCACGGCTGCAAGTCCACGTCTCCGATCCGGATAAGCCGCACGCGGCCCTGGCCCATGGGCGGTTTGACCTTCATGGTCTTAACGAGGCCTGGATTGGCGGCCATCTCGGCGTCGGTGATCCATTCCGACGTCACCGGGTGCGCGGCGGCGACCATCTCATTGAGCTGCGCCTCGAGGGCCGGCAGGTCGGAGGGAACCTCAGGCATGTCGAAATCGAGCCGGCCCTTGTCCTCGCCGACCGAGCCGCCCGTTACGGGGAACGGGAATACGACCGAGAGCAGGTGAAGTGCCGTGTGCATGCGCATGAGCCGGTAACGCCTGTCCCAGTCGATCTCGAGCGTCAGGGCATCACCCAGTCTCAGGGGCGGGCCGCCTTCGGCCGGTATGTGGACGATCCGCGATTTGTCGCCATCGGGGTGCATCACGTTGAGGATCGGGCTCGTACGTCCGTCCGCGGTGGTCATGCGCCCCGTATCGGCCGGCTGCCCGCCGGAGGCGGCATAAAAGATTGTCCGGTCGAGGACGATGCCGCCTTCGGGCGTTATCTCCATCACGCGGGCGTCGAGCGTCTTCAGATAGCTGTCGCGGCGAAACACGAACTCCGTCATCGTCCTCTCACAGAATTGGCGACAATAGCCTGGCGGACTGCGCCAAGAACCGCATCACCACGCCCTGAGAGCCCGGCACGGCGCGTTCGACCTTGTTGGCGTCCGCGAAATCGCGCCGCAGCATCTTTTCGACGTCGCGGATCATCTGCTCGCCGGTGAACCACATGGTGATCTCGAAGTTGATGCGGAACGATCGATTGTCGAAGTTCACCGTGCCAACGCCGGCGATCTTGTCATCCACGAGGATGACCTTTTCGTGCAGGAACCCCGAGGGATAGCGGTAGATATCGATGCCGTGCTGAACCATGCGGTTGGCATAGGCAATGCTCGCGAGCCACACGATCCGATGGTCGGGCTTCTCGGGGATCAGGATACGCACGTCGACGCCGCGCATCTGGGCGGCAAAAAGGGCGGTTTCCATCGAAAGGTCGGGGACGAAGTAGGGGCTAACGATCCAGAGGCGCTTCTGGCTCTGCCCGATCACGTCGTCGAAGGCGATGGCGCAACTTTCGAGTTCGTCGGCCGGCCCGGTCGGCATGATCAGCATCGACTGATCGCCGGCGATGTCGGTGGAAGAGGGAAGATCGCCAAGGTCCTCGCCTGTCGCCCATTGCCAGTCTTCGCGGAAGCTCAGCGTGGCGGCCAGCACCGCTGGGCCCTTGAAGCGGACATGGGTGTCGCGCCAGTGGCCGAAGACCTTGCTGCGGCCCATATATTCGTCGCCGACATTGAGCCCGCCGATCCAGGCCTCCTTGCCATCGGCGATTACCAGTTTGCGGTGATTGCGGTACTGGATGCGGGTCGGACCGAGGATCCGCAGGATCCGGTGGCGGTGATTGAAGCCGTGAACCCGGATACCCGCCGCCCGCAGCCGCTCCTTGTAGGCCTTGGGCAGCCAGAAACACCCCACATCATCATAGAGCAGGTAGATGCGGACCCCGGCCTTGGCCCGTTCGATCAGCCGTTCCGCGAATTCACGGCCGAGCATGTCGTCGTGGATAATGTAGAATTGCAGCAGCAGGACGTTCTCGGCTCGGCTGATCCCCTCGAAAATGGAATCAAAGGTTTCCTTGCCATCAATCAGCAGCTCGACCTCGTTGCCGCCTAGAAAGGGGAGCTGCGATACGTTGGCGAGGACGGGAAACTCCTCGGTCGAGGGTTGATCGAGAATCTTCGTTTTGGCCGCGCGCACCTTGCGCAGCACGCGGCCGGAGTGCGTCTGCACTGCGGTATAGTCGTCGAAGGACTTGAGCCCGAAGATCGCGTAGATGAGCGTCATCGGGAAGGGCAGGATCAGCAGCGTGATGATCCAGGCGATTGAGCCTTGCGACGTGCGCGAGCGGAAGATTTCGCTCACGGCAAAGCCGATGGCGAGCAGATAGTTCGCGGCGAACAGCCAGTAGATGATCCCGCGATAAGGGATCAGCTCAATGAGCCAGCTCTCGATGGTCAGCATCAGGCGGGGTCGGGTTCAACGACAGCACGCCAATCTACTGAAGGGGCGGCCTCAAGCCAATGCGGGACGGGCAGGCCCTTGGATTTGAGGAAGACCGGGTTGAACAGCTTGCTCTGATAGCGGTTGCCGTAGTCGCAGAGCATGGTGACAATGGTCTTGCCCGGCCCCAGATCGCGGGCCAGCCGCACGGCGCCGGCGATATTGATGGCTGAGGAGCCGCCCAGGCAGAGGCCCTCATGTTCGAGGAGATCGAACAGATAGGGAAGCGCTTCGGCATCGGGGATCTGGTACGGCCGGTCGACCTCGACGTCCACAAGGTTGGCGGTGATCCGGCCCTGGCCAATTCCCTCGGTGATGGAGTTGCCCGACGATTTGAGCTCGCCATGGGCATAGTGATTGAAGAGCGCCGCGCCTTCGGGGTCAGCCAGTCCGATCTGGATATTCCGGTTGCGGGCCTTCAGGGCCATCGAGACTCCGCCCAGCGTGCCGCCTGAGCCAACCGAACAAATGAAGCCATCGATCTTGCCCTGGGTCTGTTCCCAGATTTCGGGGCCCGTACCCTCAAGATGCGCCCGACGGTTGGCGGTGTTGTCGAACTGATTGGCCCAGACGGCCCCGTTCGGCAGCTCCCTGTTGAGTTTCTCGGCCAGCCGACCGCTCAACTTCACATAGTTGTTGGGGTTCTTGTAGGGCTTGGCCGGCACTTGGATCAGTTCGGCGCCATAAAGGGTGAGGGCGTCTTTCTTTTCCTGGCTCTGGGTTTCCGGAATGACGATCACAGTCTTGAAGCCCATGGCGTTGGCCACGAGCGAAAGCCCGATGCCGGTATTGCCCGCAGTGCCCTCGACAATCGTGCCGCCGGGCCGCAGCAGTCCCTTCTGCACCGCGTCGCGCACAATGAAGAGCGCCGCCCGATCCTTGACCGACTGTCCGGGGTTCAGGAACTCGGCTTTGCCCCAGATCTCGCAGCCGGTCAGCTCAGACACGCGGTTGAGGCGGATGAGCGGGGTATTGCCGATGGCGGAGAGGACGTCGCGGTGCCTGGTCATTGGTCGCTTCTAGGTGGCAGGCGTTGCGCCGACAAGCGGCAAACCCCCTCACGGTAAGCGATTTTCTGTGCCGGGGCGGGACTTTGGAAAGGCCGTTCGTCGCCGCCCCTGGAGCCGGCACTGGCTTGCTTGCCCCACTCGCGGGGAAAGCGTATTTCCCGCCGCATGACGCAGCCCAGGACGCTCAGCCACCTCCAGGCCCTCGAATCCGAGAGCATCGAAATCTTCCGGGAGGTGGCCGCGAGTTTCGAGCGCCCGGTGATGATGTACTCGATCGGCAAGGACTCATCGGTCCTGCTGCATCTGGCGCGCAAGGCTTTCTACCCCGGTCGAATCCCGTTTCCGCTGCTTCACATCGACACGACCTGGAAGTTCCGCGAGATGATCGCCTTCCGCGACCGGATGGCGCGCGAGCACGGCTTCGAGCTGATCGTCCATACCAACCAGGAGGGAGTGCGCAACAATATCAACCCCTTCGACCATGGGTCGGCCCGCTACACCGATATCATGAAGACGCAAGCCCTGCGCGAGGCGCTGAGCGCGGGCCGGTATGACGCAGCCATCGGCGGCGCCCGGCGGGACGAGGAGAAGTCGCGGGCCAAGGAGCGCATCTTCTCGCACCGGAACGCGCAGCATGCCTGGGATCCGAAGAACCAGCGGCCCGAACTCTGGCGCATCTTCAATACGCGCCTGGCCCCGGGCGAGAGCATGCGGGTCTTTCCACTCAGCAATTGGACCGAGCTTGATATCTGGACTTACATCTATGCCGAACAGATCGAGATTGTGCCGCTCTACTTCGCGCGGCGACGGCCGGTGGTCGAGCGTTCGGGCACACTGATCATGATCGACGACGACCGCTTCCGCTTCGCAGACGGCGAGAGGCCGCGCGAGGAGATGGTTCGCTTCCGCACGCTGGGCTGCTATCCGCTGACGGGCGCCATCCCCTCCACGGCATCCGATCTGCCCTCGATCATCATGGAAATGCAGGCTTCCCGGACCTCCGAGCGCGAGGGCCGGCTGATCGACTCCGATCAGGCGGGATCGATGGAGAAAAAGAAGCAGGAAGGCTACTTCTGATGAATATGGCCGCTCCGCTCAAGACCGCCGATACCGACCTCGAGCTCTGGCTTGCCCAGCAAACGGGCAAAAGCCTGCTGCGCTTCATGACCTGTGGGTCGGTGGACGATGGCAAATCGACATTGATCGGCCGGCTGCTCTACGACAGCCAGCTCATTCTGGACGATCAGCTTGCGAGCCTGCGTCAGGAAAGCCGAAACCGGCACGTCGGCGAAGAGGGCATCGATTTCTCGCTGCTGGTGGACGGGCTCGTCGCCGAGCGCGAGCAGGGGATCACGATCGATGTCGCTTACCGCTTCTTTTCCACCGACAGGCGCAAGTTCATCGTCGCCGACACGCCCGGACACGAACAGTACACGCGCAACATGGCGACCGGGGCGAGCAATGCCGAACTCGCCGTGGTGCTCATCGACGCGCGCAAGGGGGTGCTGACCCAGACCCGTCGGCACAGCTTCATCCTGAGCCTGGTGGGCGTGAAGCATGTCGTGCTCGCGGTCAACAAGATCGATCTTGTCGGCTACGACGCCGACGTCTTCAACGCCATTGAGGGCGAATACCGCGCCTTCGCCAAGGACCTGGGTTTCGAGACGCTGGTGGCCATCCCGGTTTCCGCGCTCAAGGGCGACAACATCCTCAAGCCCAGCACGAACATGCCGTGGTATCGCGGCCCGCAGCTCGTGCCCTATCTGGAAACGATCGAGGTTGCGTCCGACCGCACTCAGCAGCCCATGCGCTTTCCGGTGCAGTGGGTGAATCGCCCGAGCCATGATTTCCGTGGCTTTTCGGGCACTGTCGCATCGGGGGCCTTGAGCGTGGGCGACGAGGTGCTGGTCGCGGCGTCGCGCAAGCCAGCCCGGGTCGCCCGGATCGTCACGATGGACCATGATCTCTCCACCGCGGTCGCCGGGCAGGCCGTGACGATCGTTCTCGACCGCGAGGTCGATGTCTCGCGCGGCGACGTCCTGGCTCATCCAGGGCAGGTGCCGGAATTCTCCAACCAGTTCCAGGCCCGCATGGTCTGGATGAGCGAGGAGCCCGCCATCCCCGGCCGCTCCTATCTGCTCAAACTGGGCGGCCAGCAGGTTCCGGCGACCATCACCGATCTCAAATTCCGCACCAACGTCAATACGCTGGAGCAAAGCGCCGCCAAGACGCTCGAACTCAACGAGGTCGGCACCCTCACCATCGCCACCGACAAGCCCGTCGCGTTCGACCCCTACGCGACCAATGGGCTCACCGGCGCCTTCATCCTGATTGATCGCATTTCAAATGGGACGCTGGGCGCCGGAGTCATCGATTTCGGGTTGAGGCGCGCACAGAACCTGAGCTGGCAAAGCTTCGATGTGAATCGCACCGTCCGGGCGGAAATGAAGGGCCAGGTACCGGCCATCGTCTGGTTCACCGGGCTGTCGGGCTCGGGAAAGTCGACTGTTGCCAACCTTGTCGAAAAGAAGCTCGCCGCCGAAGGCAAGCACGCCTACATCCTCGATGGCGACAATGTGCGGCACGGCCTCAACAAGGATCTTGGGTTCACCGAAGAAGCGCGGGTTGAGAACATCCGGCGCGTTGCGGAGGTCGCCCGCCTGATGGCGGACGCAGGCCTTGTGGTCCTGGTGTCGTTCATCTCGCCGTTCCGCAACGAGCGGCGACTGGCCCGCGAGATCGCCGGCGACATTCAGTTCACCGAGGTTTACGTCGACACGCCGCTGGAGGTCTGCGAGGCGCGCGACCCCAAGGGGCTGTATGCGCGGGCGCGCCGCGGCGAGATCAAGAACTTCACCGGCATCGACAGCCCCTTCGAGCCGCCCGAGCACCCCGAGATCGTATTACACGGCGCAACACAAACGCCCGAGCAAATGGCCGAGGAGCTCTTTGCGCGGGCGTTCGGCTGGGCTGGCGGATATTCGATCTAGGGCCAATGGCCGCCGCGACACCATCGCGGCGGCCGGCCGGTCGTCGAACCGGCTAGATCAGGTACTCTGGCAACGCCGGAGTGGCCGCCGTCGTCTCGAAGGAGTCGGGCCGGACCTGATAGCACTCGCTGACGTTCAGGAGCATGGAGTCGGGGGCACCGAGGACGAATGCGCTGGGGCAACCACAGTCATAGTTGTGGTGAACCTTAAGCAGCATGGGGTTGAAGTCGCCCGAACCCAGGTCGAACCCAGTGTCGCAGTTGCTGCCTCCGTCACAGTAGCCAACCTGAACGAGCATGCCGTCGAAAGCGGGCGAGACCGGGTCGACTGAGCCGGAGACATCACAGCCGCCACGGCAGCCGACCTCGAGCACCATGCCCTGGTCGATGCCGCCCTGATCGTAGGCGGACTTGTAGGTGTCGCAGCAGCCGCGGCCGCTTACTTCGACCAGGCCGGCGCCAAGATCGGCCGCGCCATATTCGAAGCTCATCGGTTCGGGCTTGCATCCGTGGTGATGGTGGCAGTCGTCACCGCCCTCGTCGTCCCACTTGCCGCCGGTCAAGTAGAACGCAGTCGGCTTTTCGAACTTGGGATATTTGTGCTCATGAGGCGGGCACTCCGTCGACGGCGACGGGGCGGGGGCCGACGACCAGCCATAAGCGTTGGAGAACGGTCCGGTCCAGTCGTGCCCAGGCGAGCACTGCTTTGCGTGCTCGGCCGGATTGGTCAACATCAGGTTGAGGCAGTCGAGATAGTGCTGGACCTGGTCCGGAACACTATTTGCGGCGGCGGCCGGCGCCGTTGCGGCCAGTCCGGCGAGTGCCGCGAAGCTCACCGCTGCGGCGAGCTGCAGACACGCAGAGAAGAAACGCATCACTACACCCTCGAAGTTACACCGAGGTGGCGCGCCGCTCGCCGCCAGGAGCTACACAATCAGCCGGCTGGCTGATCTGATTGTTAATCAAGCATTAAGCATGACGTTTCGCAATAGCTTCGAAACACTGAGTAAAACCGGGCTTGTAATACTTGCAAATGTAGTTAACGGCGAAGCGTCCTGCTGGCGCGGATGCGCGTGTGTGCCAAAGTGGAACACCAATTTCGTGCCTGAAGATGGGCGAGTGTTAGTTCAGCCCGCAAGTACGAGCCGGATCGCGTAGGCGACAAGCGCCACGCTGAGCACGCCGCCGATCCACAATGCCGCAAACCACAGCAGGCGGGAGGCAAGGGGCGGCATCAGTGGTACCCCTCCGACGGGTCGACCTTGCCGCGAAATACCCAGTATGCGTAACCGGTGTAGCCCAGGATGATGGGGACGAGGACCGCCGCGCCCACAAGAAGGAAGCCCAGGGAGCTGTCGGGGGCAGCTGCTTCGCGGATGGTGAGCGCCCCGGGGACGATGAAGGGATAAAAGCTGATCCCCAGGCCGATGAAGCTCAGGATGAACAGGCCGAGCGCGCTGAGGAACGGCTGAAGGGATTTCTCCCGAGCGAGCCCCTGCCAGAGGCCGTAGGCGCAGATGGCGAGGAGCAAGGGAACGATGGCGGAGAAGTAGGCCGTGGGCCACTGGAACCAGCGTGTGAAATAGACCGGGTTCAGAAATGGGGTCCAAAGGCTTACGGCGCCGATCAGGGCAAGGGTCGCGACCCCGGCGTAGACAGCAAGCCGGCGGGCCCGCGCCTGCACCGGTCCGACCGTCTTGAGATTCAGCCAGGTCGCGCCCAGCAGCCCGTAGCCGATCACCAGCGCTACGCCGGTGAGGACGCTGAAGGGGGTGAGCCAGTCCCACCAGCCGCCGGCATACTGGCGGTCGGCGACTTTGATGCCCTGCACCAGCGCGCCCAGCGCGATGCCCTGCATGAAGGCGGCACCCGTCGAGCCCAGAAAGAATCCCCAGTCCCAGACCGAGCGCCAACGTTTTGTGCGGAAACGGAATTCGAACGCAACACCGCGGAAGATGAGGCCGAGCAGCATCAGGATGATGGGGACGTAGAGCGCCGGCATGATCACTGCGTAGGCGAGCGGGAAGACGGCCATCAGCCCCCCGCCGCCAAGCACGAGCCAGGTCTCGTTGCCATCCCAGATTGGGGCGATGGAGTTGGTCATGATGTCCCGGTCCTGGTGCTCCGGGAAGATGGGGAACAGCACGCCGATGCCGAGGTCGAAGCCGTCGAGCACGACGTAGGCCAGCACTGCGAAGGCGATGAGACCCGCCCAGATGGTGCTCAGATCAGGCATGGGCGCCTCCCTGTTCCTGCACCTGCTGCGCCGGGGTAATGCCGGCCGTTCGGATCGGACCGCTGGTCAGTCCCTCGTCCTCGCCCTCGGGCGTCTTGTTGACCGTCCGCAGGATATAGAAGACGCCTGCGCCGAAGACGACAAAGTAGACGATGATGAAGGCCACCAGCGAAGCGCCAATCGCCGAGGCGTCGACGCCAGAGAGGCTGTCAGCCGTGCGGAGCAGACCGTATACGGTATAGGGCTGTCGGCCGACTTCGGTTGTGTACCAGCCTGCAAGAACGGCGACGAAGCCGGAGGGGCCCATCGCCAGCGCTGCGCGGTGCAACCAGACGCTGGTGTAGAGCGTCCTTCTGTAGCGTGCCCATAGCGACCACAGACCCGTCAGGAGCATCAGCACGCCCAGCCCAACCATGATGCGGAAGGTCCAGAACGGCATGAACGCGGGGGGCCTCTGGTCGGGCGGAAAATCCTTGAGGCCCTTCACCGAAGCGTTGAGATCGTGGGCAAGGATGAGGCCGCCGAGCTTGGGAATCTCGAGGGCGAAGCGCGTTTCTTCCGCCCTGTCATCGGGAATGCCGATGAGGATCAGGGGCGTGGTCGGGGTGGTCTCATAGTGGCCCTCAATGGCCGCGATCTTGGCGGGCTGATACTCCAAAGAGTTGAGCCCGTGCTGATCTCCGGCGATCATCTGGATGGGCGTGACCAGCGCCGCCATCCACATGGCCATCGAGAACATCACCCGCGCCTGGCGATTGGCATTGTCGCGCAGCAGATGCAGGGCCCCGACCGCGCCAACCGCAAAGGCCGTGGTCAGAAACGCCGCGAGCACGGTGTGTACCAGCCGGTAGGGAAACGACGGATTGAAGACGATCGCCCACCAATCGAGCGGGATGAACTGGCCGGCCTGGTTGGTGCCGTAGCCGGCAGGAGTCTGCATCCACGAATTGGCAGCGATGATCCAGGTTGCCGAAATAAGCGTGCCAATGGCCACCATGGCGACGGCGAACATATGGAGGCCTTCGCCGACGCGCTTGCGGCCGAAAAGTGCGATGCCAAGGAACCCCGCCTCGAGGAAGAAGGCGGTCAGGACTTCGTAGCCCATGAGCGGACCGATCACCGGGCCAGCCTTGTCGGCGAAGCGCGCCCAGTTGGTGCCGAACTGGTAGCTGATGACAATGCCCGAAACGACGCCCATGGCAAAGACGATGGCGAAGACGGTCTTCCAGTAGTCGAACAGACGGAGATAGGCGGCGTCCCGCTTCCACAGCCAGAGTGCGTTGAGCACGGCCAGATAGCTCGCAAGCCCGATGGAGAAGGCCGGAAAAAGGAAGTGGAACGAGATTGTAAAGGCAAACTGGATGCGGGCGAGCAGTTCGGCGCTCTGACCAAAGGACATCGACTCGTTCCTCCATTGGCGGGCTCAGAATAGCGCCACCGCTCCGGCGAACGCCAAAAAACCGCTTGCGTTGCCTTGCCGCGCGGCAGGCTGGCGCGCGGCGCCTTGACGCAACGCGCTGTTCGTGTTTTGTTCTCGGACGAAAACCATGGATACCGAGGCGAACATGAGCGGGCTGACTCGGGACGTTCACGAGATGCCCGATGACGTCCGCGAGGCGATCGAGGCGCGTGGCCTGATGGAGGCGTATCGGGCCCGTCCCGCCTATCAACAGAACGACTATGTGGGCTGGATCACGCGGGCGAAGCAAATGCAAACGCGTGAAAAGCGGCTCCAGCAGATGCTCACAGAGCTCGAGAAGGGCGGCGTCTACATGCACATGAAGTGGAGAAGCTGAGGGATACTGCGGTGAGATTTCTTAAGGCGATTTCATTAGGCATTTTTATCGTGTTGGTTTCGGCCGCCGGCGCGTCGGCGGCCGAAACGGCCCGGCTCGAGGGAGAGGTACGCCGGCCGCTGGTGTTCGACCAGGCCACCCTCGATACGTTGCCGGTGACCACAATTGAGGTGAGCTACGCGGCGGCTTCGGGGGTCGTGCGGGGCAGCTACACCGGCGTGTTGCTGTGGGACGTGCTCAAGAAGGCGCAGCTGATCGATGCAGCGGGCGTCAATGCGCGTCTGCGGCACACGCTGCTCGTCACCTCTCGCGATGGTTACTCGGTGGCCCTGGCTCTCGGCGAGATCGATCCGGCCTATGGCAACCGCAAGGTGCTGCTCGCCTATCAGGGCAGCGACAGCCTGACCTCGGTGGAGCACATGCGGCTTCTCGTCCCCGGCGACATCCACTCCGGGCGGGCCGTGCGCGATGTGGCGGTGATCGAAGTTAAATAGATCAGGGCCAGCGCAGGTCGATCCACACGGGGGCGTGGTCGGATGCGCCCTCGGCGCCGCGGACCTCGCGATCGACGCCGGCGTCCCTGAGCCGGCGCCGGAGGGGCCTGCTGATCAACAGATGATCGAGCCGCAGGCCGGCGTTCCGGGGCCAGCGGTTCCGCATGTAGTCCCAGAACGTGTAGAGGGCCGGATCGTCGGGATGGATGGCGCGCAGGGCATCGGTCCAGCCCTGCTCGAGCAGCCGCGCGAACTGCGCGCGCGGCTCGGGCTGCACGAGCGCATTGTCGCTGTAGGACGTCGTGGCATAGATGTCGCGCGGCTCGGGGACGATATTGAAGTCGCCGGCGACGACCACCGGGAGCTTGGTGGCAAGCAGTCCGGCGGCGTGTTCGATCAGCCGTTCGCCCCAACTGAGCTTGTAGGCGAATTTCGGGCCCGGCTGCGGATTGCCGTTGGGCGCATAGAGGCAGGCCACCACAAGCCCGTTCACGGCCGCCTCGATGTAGCGTGCCTGAGTGTCGGATTCATCGCCGGGCAGGGTGGTTCGCGTCACGATCGGATCGACACCGCGGGCCAGGATTGCAACGCCGTTCCAGGCACTCTGGCCAACCCATTGGGCGCCGTACCCGGCCTTCGCGATCGCGCTCGCGGGGAACTGCGTATCCGTGCATTTGAGCTCCTGCAGGCAGGCGACGTCGGGCTCCGCCCGGCGCAGCCAATCGAGCAGGTTCTCCAGCCGCTTGTTGATGTTGTTGATGTTGAAGGTCGCAACCTTCATGGGGCGATGCGAGCGGCGAAGGCGACGACCGCCTCGGCCACAGTCCTGAGGTGCTGGGCAGTGGTGAAACCAGAGATCGCCTTGCGCGGCTTCAGATCGTGGTCGCCATCTTCAAGCCAGAGCACCTCGATTTCGTCCGACAGGCCGTATTCGCCGACCTCGTAGCGGTCGCCGAACTCGTCGCGCGTGCCCTGACAGATCAGCGCGGGAGTCTTGAGGCCGATCAGGTGCCGCGTACGCAGCTGATCCGGACGGCCGGGCGGGTGAAACGGATAGCCCAGGCAGAGCAGTCCCGCGATCCGCCCGGCGGCGAACTCGCTGTCGGCCACCATGCTGGCAACGCGCCCGCCCATCGATTTGCCGCCGATGATGAGAGGCCCATTCGTGGGGCCGAGCTCGTCAATAGCCGCGACATATTCCGGCATCACGGTCTCGGCTCTGGGCGGAGGCTTGCGCTCGCCGTGGCGGCGCGCGGCCATGTAGGCGAACTCGAAACGGGCGACACGGAAGCCTGCGTCGGCCAGCGCCTTGGCAGTTGCGTTCATCGACGCGGAGTCCATCGGCGCCCCCGCCCCATGCGCGAGCATTATGGTGACGCGAGCCTCCTCGGGGCCGTCGAACAGAAAAGGGGTGGGCATCAGCTTGCCGACCTGCGCGTGCGCAGATCGATGAAGGCGATGCCGCGGGTAGCGGTCCGGGCCCATTCGCTTGTCTGATCGAGCTCGAGGTAGCGCGACCAGGAGGCGCGCGCTTGCGCGAAATTGCCTGCGTCGAACTCGAGGGACGCCAGATTGTAGATGGCGTCGGCATAGTCGGGATCGATGGCGATGGCGCGCTTGAGATGCTGACGCGCCGCATCGATCTTTCCCGCGTCGCGCAGCAGCGCGGCGAAGTTGAACCAGGCTTCGACAAAACCCGGATCGATCTTGATCGCAAGGGCGTAGGCGGATGCCGCCTCCTCGCTTTCGCCCAGGGCGCGGAAGCAATTGGCCCGGTTGTACACGGCGACGGAGTCCGAAGGGTCGAGCGCCAGGCAGCGGCCGTAGAGCACCGTCGCCTCGGCGTAGAGCTTGGCGTGTTCGGCGGCCTCGGCGAGGCCGAAATATTCCTCGCTGTCATCCTCGGCGGGCTCGAGCGGCAAAAGGTGCTGACCGTCGAGCTCGGCCCGGCGGCCGCCGATCGCGGCGTAGATCTTCTGCGGCCCGTCCGGATGGAGGGAGAGGGCGGTGAGCGACGCGACGGGGCCGGCGCTGTGCACGCTTCGCGCAACCGCCGTCCAGCTCGCGCCGCCGGCGATGAGGCCCGCATATTTCCGCGCAAGGATCAGGTCGCGGAAGGAGAAGGGTTCGGTATCGCGCTCGAAGGCGTCAAAGAGCGCCAGCCGATCGAGGGTCTCGCCGTCGAGGCGGCTCTGATCGATGAGCGACTGGCGCGAAAATTCGGCTGGGTCGGGCGTGTCCATGAGGTGGAGCCAGCGCAGCAGGCCGTTTTCGCTCATGAGCTTGAGCCCGCTCACCCGGAGCGTGTCGAGCTTGGCCTCGAGTTCGGCGTCGCCGGGCTTGTCGAGCAGCTTGCGCCCGAGGACCACGCGGGTGGTCTGCCGGGTGATGCCGCGCCGCAGTCGTCCGCCCCGCGCCGCCACGGCCCGCGCGGCGAGGCGTTGCGGGAAAGCGCGGAGCGCTCCCACAAGGCCGAAGGTCACGCCGGGCTGGGCCATCTATGCCGTCAGGCCTTCTTACGGGCCGGGGACTTGGATGCGGCGGCCTTGGATGCGGCGACGGCCTGCTTCAGGGACGGTTTTGGAACGGCCTTCTTTTCCGCCGGTTCCGGTTTGGATTTGCTGGGCGCGGCGGGCTTGGCCTGTCCCAGGCTCGCCTTCAAGGCATCCATGAGGTTGATGACGTTGCCGCGTTCTGGCGCCGCGGCGATGATGGGCTTGTGGCCCTTGAGCTTCTCCTTGATCATCTCCATCAGCGCGGTTTCGTAGCGATCCTCGTATTGCTTGGGATCGAACCGCGTGACCTTCTGCTCGATCAGCTTTTTGGCCAGCTCCAGCATTTCGGGGTCCGTCTTGACGTCCGGAATCTCGTCGAAATATCCCGCGGTCGAGCGCACCTCGCGGTAGTCGCGCAGGGTGCACACGAACATCCCCTTGTCGCGCGGGGCGATGGTGACAACGCGCTCGCGGCTCGACATCACCAGGCGCGCGATGGCAACCTTGTTCTCGGCGGCCATGGCGTCGCGCAGCACGGCGAAGGTCTCCTCGGCCATCTTGCCGTCGGGCGCCAGATAGTAGGGCGAGTCCTGGTAGATCACGTCGATCTCGCCGGCATCGACGAAGGCCTCGATGTTGAGCGTGTGATTGGATTCGATGCGGACCGCGTCGAGGTCGGAGTCCTCGATGATGATGTACTGCTTGTCCTCGTACTCGTAGCCGCGCACCAGGTCGGAGCGCTCGACCAGCCCCAGTTCGGGGTCGACCGGCTTCATGTTGATGCGGTTGTGCGTGTCCTTGTGCAGCTGATTGAAGCGAATCTTCTCATTGGCACTGACTGCCGGATAAAGCCGCACGGGGCAGCTCACGAGGCTGAGTTTGATGTACCCCTTCCAGCTCGCCCTGGGCGCCATTGCTTGTCTCCACGCATCACTTCGGCTGCTTGAGCGCGGCGCCAAAGTCCGCCGCGGTCTGATCCATCGCCGCCCATGGATCTCCGGAAACGTTCAGAATTCCCGGCAAAGTAGAATAATTCAAATCCTCCGGAGCGTCGATGGAGTCGAGGTCGCTCCAGTTAACAGGAGTTGAGGCCGGCAGGTTCGCCCGGGCCCTGAGGCTGTAGGGGGCGACCGCCGTCGCCCCCCGGTAGTTGCGGTGAAAGTCGATGAAGATGCGGCGCGGGCGCTTGTCCTTGGCCATGTTGACCACGAACGTTTCGGGAGCCGCCCGGGCGATGGCCGCGGCGATTTCGCCGGTCCCGGCATGGACCTTTTTCCAGTCCAGCCTGGGCTCGATCGGCACGACGACGTGTAGGCCCTTGCCGCCGGAGGTCTTGACGTAGGGGGTCAGGCCGAGATTGGCGAGAAAATCGCGCACGAATCCGGCCGCGTCGACGATCTGGCGGAATCGCACGCCCTCGCCTGGGTCGAGATCGAAGATGATGCGATCGGGCTTTTCGAGGTGTTCGCGCCAATGGCAGCCCCAGGCGTGGAACTCGATGACCCCGAACTGGGCGAGAGCGAGGTACCCCTTGGCGTCCTCGATCGAAATGTACTTCTTGAGCTCGCCCTCCTCGCTGCTCATTGTCTCGAAGCTGGCGATCGTGGGCGGCATGCCCCCGAAGGGGTGTCGCTGAAAGAACAGATCGTCGAGCCGGCCGCTGGGGCTGCGGACCAGCGAAACCGGCCGGCCGAAGAGATGCGGCAGCATGAAATCACCCACAGCCGCATAGTAGATCGCGACATCGAGTTTGGTTGGGCCGGATTTGCCGAACAGGCGGCGGGTGGGATTGGTGACCCAGATGCCGGCGAGGTCGGCATCTGAAATGAGCCGCTTGCGCGGAACGGCGACCTCGCTCGCGGTGATCTCCGGTTCGCGCAGGCCTTTGAAGACGGCGTGGCGGACGGAGTTGTCGGCCGTGAGGTTGGCGTAGTGGATATGGGCCGTGATGACGGGACGCACGGGGACGACGTCCCTGGGCATGCCCTCAAGGCGCTGGTCGGGTTCGACAAGCGGTTCGAGCCTCCTCAGGATCGATGTCAGATCCCCGCCGGAAAAGCCGGTTCCGCACTTTCCGCGGTATTCAAGTTCGCCGTTGACCCACTGACCGAGTGCAATCGCGCCGATGCCAGCGGCAGCATCGCTCAGCGTGTAGCCGACGATCGGGAAATCTCCGGCCTTGAGAGACTTGACCTTGATCCAGGTCTTGCTGCGCGCCTCAACATAGGGGGCGTCGGCCCGCTTGCTGACAATGCCTTCGAGCCCCATTTCGGTGGCGTGCTCGTAGAGCACCGCTCCATTGCCCGCGAACCCGTCGGAGAACTGGATCGCCGAGCTGGAGGAGATCACGGGGGAGAGCAGCGACTCGAGCATGGCCTTGCGGTCCGCCAGCGGCACGGCCCTGAGGTCGAAGCCGTCGAGATACATGAGGTCGAACGCGAAATAGGTGAGGCGCTCGCTGGCGTGGTCGCTCAGCGCCTGCTGGAGGTCGGCGAAATGCGAGACGCCCTGCGCGTCCACCACGACGATCTCGCCGTCAAGGATCGCCTGCTTTGCCGGCAGGGACGCGAATGCGCCGGCCAGCGCACCGTAGCGCTCGGTCCAGTCGATTCCGGTTCGGGTGACGAGCTTGGCCTTGCCATCGGTCACATGCACGATTGTGCGGTAACCGTCGAACTTGAACTCGTGGATCCATTTGCCATCGTCGCGCGGCGGCGCGTCCGCCTGTGTGGCGAGCTGCGGCTTCATGCTCTGTGGCATCGGCGCCGCCAGAGCTCCCTTGAGTTTGCTCGGCTCGATCCTGAGGGCGCGTCTTGACGCGGCGCGCTTGGCAGCGGGGGGCGCCGCCTTCGCCTTGCGATCGGCCTCGAGCAGTTGCTCGATGGTCAGGCCTGACTTCACGCTTTCGGGCCGTTCGGTCAGGATGTCGCGAGTCTTGTCGGCCGCGGAGTCGCGTTCCTTGAAGAAGAGCCAGCTGACTCCTTTGTCTCCAGGCTTGGGCTTCAGCCGCACGAGCATCCAGCCGCCCCTGAGCTTCTCGCCCCAAAGACGAAACTTGAAGTCGCCGCTGTCGAGGCCCTCGCCGGGATCGCCCATAGGCGCCCATGTGCCGGTATCCCACACGATCATGGGGCCGCCGCCGTATTCGCCTTCTGGGATCACGCCCTCGAAGTCGATGTAGTCGAGCGGATGGTCCTCGGTCTCGGCGGCGTAACGCTTGTCGGCGGGATTGAGTGAGGGGCCTTTGGGCACCGCCCAGCTCTTGAGCACGCCGTTCATTTCCAGGCGCAGATCGTAGTGATCGGCCGTGGCGGAGTGCTTGTGAACAACAAAGCGGGAGCCGCCGGCAGCGGCCAATGTGCCGGCAGGCTCGGAGGTTTTCGTGAAGTCCCGCTTCTGCCGGTACCGGGTGAGGGAGGGGGTCGCCATCGCCCGCGATTGTGCGGGCGGGGCGCGGCCGGGTCAATCGGCGGCGGGCGTTGTGACGCCCGCCGTCGGGCGTCAGGCGCCAAAGAAGGTGGAGGGCAGGATGCCGATGAGGGTAGCGAACGAGCGGACGACCTCGATCGGAACGTTCTGGCCGGTGAAGGACCCCGAGGCGTCCACATAGGCCGGGGTCGTGATCTGCTCGTTGTCGACTGTCACGTTTACCATGTTGGAGTTTTTCATGATGATCTGGCCCGAGATGCCGTCGGCCGCCGCAAACAGATCGCCGTCCCCGCCGCTTGCATCGGCAAAGAGCGCATCGTCGCTGGCGTTCTGCGCCGAGGGCAGCGTCAACACCAAATCGTACTGGGTCTGGTCCTGGACATTGGGCGTGTCGGTGAACGGCATGTTGCCGCTCAGATCGTAGGTCTTGCCGCCGCATTCGGCGCTGACTTTGAAGAACCACGAATAGGTCTGGTAGGCAAAAACCGCGTTGCCGCTCCAGGTGCAGCCCTTGTCGGAGGGCAGGCCGGCGCCCGGCACGTAGAAGCGGTTGAAGTCGATGGTGTCGACTGCCGTGTTGATCGGGGAGTTGGAGTTGCCTTGCAGCTTGTTGAGCACGAGCTGCTTGAGCCCGGCGGCGCCGGTGGAGGTGAGCTCGGGCTTGAGATTGAGCGAACCGCCGAACTGCGCCTGCGATGGGGCGACGGTTCCGAGCGCCAGGTAGTTGATCGACATGGCCTTGCCGTCGGTCGTGCCGTCGGCGGTCACGGTGTAGGAGCCCACGAACTGGGTGCGGGGCAGGAACTGGTTGGTCTTGGGATTGAGGATCGAGCCGCCCGAGCCGTTCTGGAAGGCGCAGACCTTGTCCTTGCGGATGATCATCAGGTCGGTGTGTCCGGCTGTGCAGTTGATGATCAGCTGCGTCTTGATCTGCCCGTCGCTGATGCCGACGGTGAAATGATCCTGCTTGGAGTTGTCCTTGAGAGTGGGCATGTCGGCGATAGTGGTAAAGTTCACCGTCGCAGGCGCGGTCTGTGCAAGGGCCGGCGACACGGCGGCTGAGGCGGCGAGCGCCAGGGCGGCCAAGAGGTATTTGCTCACGAGTTTCTCCCTTCGATCAGCACAATTGCTGCGGCGCTTGCGCGCCGTCGCGGCTTGCTTGGCCGCCGCGGGGCCGGCCCGGGTCCCGCCCGGAGCCTCGTCGAACACATAGGCGCGGCGCGCAACATTGCTACGACCCGCCGTCCCGATGCCCGCCCGCGACAGGAGAAAACGCTCTGTCCGCTGCGATTGCTAGCACAGCATTCGTGACCGAAAAGCGGCGGATGAAGAGACTTGGCACAAGTCTAGCGACTGCCTCGCGCGGGCAGCCGACTGGCCGAAATTGGGGAATGGCTCCGCGAGTAGGACTCGAACCTACGACCCAGCGGTTAACAGCCGCTTGCTCTACCAACTGAGCTATCGCGGAACATTGGCAGGCCCGAAGGCAGCGCCCGTGTAGAGGATTTGACCTGCCTTGCCAAGAGCCTACGCTCCCGGATTTTCGCGGGCCCAGCGGGCCCGGGCAGCGGCGAGATCGGCTGGCGTGTTGACGTTGAGAAAGGGGTCCTCGGCCAGCTCTTGGGCATAGTCGAGCCGGAGGCAGTCGAGGCCGGCCGACAGCCGCCTCAGGCTGTGCGGCGCGGTGCCCTCGCGCATAAGCCGCGGCAGATCGCGCAGAGCTGCGAGCCGCCACAGCGCATTGGTGGGGTAGTCCTGGCCGGCATAGGCGGCGAGTACGACGTCGCGGGCGCCGATTCTCTCGCCTGCACGGGCGAGAAAATCGCGCGGAAAGAATGGGGTGTCGACAGCGACGCTGAGCAGATGCGTCACCGGGCCGTCGCCGAGGGCCTCCACCGCCGCGGCGACGCCCGCGAGGGGACCGGCATAGGGGGTGGCAGGATCGGCGATGGAGGTGAGCCCGGCGAGCTCGTATCCATTGCGGCCGACGGCAAGAAGCCGAGGGTCGCACCCCGCAAGTGCATCGTGCAGATGGGCGGCGAGCGGGCGGCCACCCAGCTCGATCAGCGCCTTGTTGACGCCTCCGAGTCGCTCGGCCCGGCCGCCGGCGAGGACAACGGCCGCCGCTCTCATGGCGGGGGGAAGGAACGGAGTGCGTGGCACATGGGAGTCCCCGCAGGGGAAGTGGAGGCCACGTCCGGAATCGAACCGGAATACACGGATTTGCAATCCGCTGCGTAACCACTCCGCCACGTGGCCTCGACGCGGCGCTGTTTATGGCAGCCGAGGCGTTTCCGC
>DASZSH010000034.1:0-2118 GCA_035548755.1 Devosia sp. | reverse complement strand
CCAGCCGTCCGGTTCCCTGGCGAGCTGATAGAGCGCCTCGTAAACGGTCGAGTCGTTGCCCACGAGTTCGACCTGCTGCAGCACCATATCGGGGGCGACCAGCCTGTAGGGCCCGAAGCTCTGCGACCGCGACTGCGCGATCGGGGCATAGCCCATGCCGATGATGGCGCTGTAGAAGGCCTCGGGGTCGGGATAGGCCACGTGGAACGACTTGCCCGCCAGCCTGAGCGCCCCCGGCGCGTCGTGCAGCCGGAACGCCTGAATCTGGCCGGCGATCACCGCCTGCCATTCGATGGCGGAGGGCGCCGGCTCGTCGGCCCGGGCAAACCCGCCCAACACGATGAAAACGCCCAACAGCACGCCTAACCACGAGAGCTTGCGCATGGCTGTCTCCAGGCGACGGACGGGCGACACATTTGCGCCCCGGTTTGGTCCGCGCATTACCCAAATAGCTACGCCGAATCTCCGCAATGGTTTGGCCCAATCACGCCTCTGTGAATTCCGTACCGCGTGAGTCGACCATGACTGAAGCTTCCGCCGATCAAGCCGATCCCAAGCCGCAACAGCCACAGGACCGCACCCCGGGACGGCGGGCCGCCCTGTTCACCACCGCCACCATCGTCTCGTTCTCGTTCACTCTGCTTGCCGCCGGCATCGGCGTGCTGACCGGCATTCTGCCGCTGCGCATGCTCAGCCACGGCGAGCGCATCGATGTGGGCTCCCTTCTTTTCATGATGCCGGTTCTGGCGCTGGTGCTGGGCGTCTGCTTCGAGGTCACGCGCATCGCGCTGCGCAGCGGCGATCTGCCTCAACCGCGCGAGCCGCGCGCCATCCGCTGGTCGCCGGGCAGCCGCGAGGGCTGAGGCCACCCGACGGCAAAGGTCAGTCACCTTGTCTTTAATGCAGGATCGGCGAGGCGCAATCTGTCCCCCTGAGAGGAGGAGAGGACGATGCAAGTCGAGAATATCCTTCAATCCAAAGGACGGGCCGTGCACACCGTCGCGGCCCGCGCCACGATTGCCGAGGCTGTCGAAATCCTCAATTCACGTCGGATCGGCGCCGTCGTGGTGACCGATGGCGGCAAGGTCGTGGGCATTGTGAGCGAACGCGATGTGGTGCGCCACCTCGGCAGGGACTGGGCCGGGCTGGCCGCGAGGCCGGTGAGCGACGTGATGACCCGCGACGTGGTGACCATCGGCCGGCGCGCCAGCATCGACGAGGTGATGGAACAGATGACCGAGCGGCGCATCCGCCACCTTCCGGTGGTCGAGGGAACCGAACTGGTCGGAATCGTGTCGATCGGCGACGTGGTCAAGCGCAAGATCGAGGAAGCCGAGCAGGAAGCGCTCGCCCTCAAGCAGTACATCGCCTCCTGAGTCCGCCGGGCTATGCCGCCCCGAGGCTTTCGAGAACCTCGATAAGCCCCTTTGTCGTGCGCCCCAGCGTCCGGTCGGCGATTTCGAGCGTGGCGTAGCTGGTCTCGCCGCTGCCCACGACCATCAGCACGCCGCCCGAGCCGTCCGCCCCGGACTGCCAGGGAATCACCGCGCAGGAGCGGCGCACCTGCCTGCCGTCCTCTCCCGAATAGAACCACAGGCCGAAATGGGCGGGCCGGCCGCCAAGCGCCTCGATGATCGCCCCGGTGGTTTCGCGGTCCACCTCGACGATGCGGCCGAGCGGCTGGTTCAGCGCGGCCTCGCGTTTGGCAAGGCCATAGGTTCTCGCCCACTCTGCGCTGCACGCAACGATCCGCAGGGCCTTGTCGAGCACAACCACCGGCACCGGCATCTGTTCGACGAGGTTGCCGATGAGCCGGGCCCGGCTGTGCGCCAGCGCTTCGCGCTCGACCCAATCGGTCACGTCGCGCACGAGCCCGATGATTTCGGTCACGCGCCCCTCGAACACCGCGATGTCGCCGATCAGCTCCACGACCCTGGGCGGAACCGTCGTGCGGACGCGGGCCGTCACATGGAACCCCTTGTGCTCCCGGATCGCCGCCTCGATGGCATCGAGCACCAGCGGACGGTCCTCGACTTCGAAGGCGCGCACCGCCTCCTCGAGCGTGCCGGCCGAGGCGAGCACGGCCAGATCGGAGGGGCCGGCCTCGTCGGCCCAGAT
>DASZSH010000033.1:0-4219 GCA_035548755.1 Devosia sp. | reverse complement strand
GACTGCACACGCCGGGCGCGACGGGCTTGGGGAGCTGCACGGTCTCGTGCAGCGTCACGGCATCGCCGGGGAAGAGGAACACCGGGCCGCGCGTACAGGTCTCAGCCGACGGCCCAGCGGGCGCGCAGGCCCAAGGCGGCTGCGGCCAGAAGGTCATGGTCGCGCCCGGGGGATTGGCCGGCAGATAATCGTGCACGCTGACCTGGCCCCAGTAGGGCACCGTTCCAGTGTTCTCGACGCGGATGGTGTAGTTGCACCAATAGGCGCCGGGAGCATCGAAGCAGAAATGCGGCGCCGACCACTTCTCGAGGGTGAGGTTGTAGTGGTCGGGCGGCACGAAATCGGGCGGCGGGATGTAGTCGGGCGGTTCGATATCGGGGGTCGCCGGAGCGGACGGGCCCTCGCAGACCTGCCAGATCGCGACGCTGCCGACGTGGCCGGCCTCGTTGGCGGTCGCATCGTCGGTATTGCCGTCGTAGTCGGCGAAGAAGGACAGGGTGGGAGGATCGTTGAGCGGCCGCACCGCCGACTTGATCATGCCCTGCAGGCCGCTGACCGCGGTCGGGCCCTCCACCGGCGGATCGAGATCGGGATTGGTGCGCAACTGATCGCCGGTGGCCCAGACGTAGACGCCGCAGGCGCCGGAGAAATCGCCGGACTCCTCGCTGTAGCCATAGCCGAGGGCTACGCCGCCAGAGGCCGCGGCGCCATCGCTGGCAAGCCCGATCGCATAGCTTTCAGGATCGGCGACCCAGGCTCCAGGCGTCGCCGGATTGTCGGGGAATTCGCGCTTGAAGCGGACGACCGCGGAGGCGCCCGGCTGGGCAAGCTGCGCGTAATCATAGGCGCCGGTGGCGGCCCCGCGCTGGGCGAGCAGCATGCGGCCCTGCGGATCGAAGGCGATGGCGGTGATCTGATTGGTCGAGGGCAGACCTGCGGCGTCGAGTTCCCAACGCGGCGTGCCGAAGCTGCCGTCGGACTTTATGCTCACCGACCAGATCTGCGGAACATCGGAGTCGGCCGAGGCGGCAACCGAGTAGTAGAGCCGGCCATTGCGGACGGCGAGCCCGTAGACACTGCGTTCGGGCTGGGTGAACCCCCAGGTCGAAGGGTCCTCGGTGCTGAAGGAGGGATCGGTGATGTCGACGGCGCTGCCGTCGTCGGGCACCGGATCGAGTCCCGCCACAGGCCGCCCGGTCACGCCATGGTCGTAGCTGTCCAGGATCGTGCCGTCGGAGGCGAGCCGATAGATGAGGCCGCTATCGAGATCGGAGACGAAGAACTGGGCGCTCGCCGTATCGTAGACGATGTTGCCGAGACCTGCGCCCGTATTGGCGGCGATGGTCGAGAACAGCGTGACCTCGCCGGTCACCCCGTCGATCTTCCAGATGCTGCCGGGATAGCCTTGCGCGCCGCCCGCCGCGCCCCACTGGCCCGGCATGAAGGTCGCGTCCGGCGCGCCGGTCCTGCTGCGGATGGGGTTGCCGTCGGGACCCGGCACCACGAGGTTGAGACCATAGGCCGAGGTCGCCGCGACATAGATGTTGGGGGCAAGCGCGCCGGAGGTTTCGGGAGCATCGTCGAGCGTGACGGAGAACACCTGCCCCACGTCGGCGGCGGTGGCGGAGAAGACCTCGGGCGAATTGATGAGCTGCCCCGCCGGAGGGCCGTCGGGCTCGAGCTGCTGGATGATGACCGACTTGCCGGCTGGATCGATGAAGGTCAGATCGAGCGGATCGGCGCCCGATGGCACGTCAGCGGGCGGCACCGTGCCAGAAAAGCCGGTGACGATCGGCTCGCCCGGCGCGAAAATGGCATCGGCCGCGGCAGCGGGCGCGGCAAGCGCCCAAACGCTCACCAGCGCTGCAAAGAGCGCGGTGGCAGACGTGGTGGTGACGACCCTCAATCCGGAACGCGACACGATGGCATCTCCCCTGCCAAGTGTGTCCGCCCAAGCTCGCGCCCCTCATGCGAGCTCCCGCGGAAGGAGGGCATAGCACAGCCCGTCGTAATGATCACGACGATTCTTGCCGGCCGACGCGCAGGACGGAGCGGCCGCGCCAGACGGGCGGACGGATGGCCGGAGGCCTCCAAAAAAGTCGCACACACCGCTTGCCGAGGTCACGGTCTTGTGACACTGTAGGCCAAATAGGACAGCGTTGCTGTCTTAAAGGACGCGGGCCCCCGGTCTCCCCGGATCGGTCCGCACGCCGGACCGGCTGGCCCGTTCGTCGAGAACGGAAACGGAAGGCGGGGCGAACTGCCCGAACGAGCGGCCATTTGGATGCAGAGCCGCTCCCCAATGAATTTGATTGCGCCAGGCGGGCTGAGCCGTACCATGTACGACCCGGACCAAAGGCGTGTCGAAAGGACGGACAAACCGGCTCGCCGGCAGAAACGACGAACCCCGAACGAAGGATAAGCAAATGGCCCAGTCACGGAACGGATCGACCCCCGCCGCGGAACTCGCCATTCGCAAAACCGACCGTCCGGAGGCGTTCGGCCTGTTCGACCCCAAGCGCGAACACGATGCCTGCGGGGTCGGCTTCATCGTCGATCTCAAGAACCGCCCGCAGCACTCGATCATTTCGCGCGGCCTGGCGCTGCTCGAAAACCTCGAGCATCGCGGCGCGGTTGGCGCCGATCCGCTGATGGGCGACGGCGCCGGCATCATGGTGCAGATTCCCCACGCCTTCTTCGCCAAGGAAATGAAGAAGCAGGGCGTCGCCCTGCCCGCCCCCGGCCAGTACGCGGTCGCCTTCATCTTCATGCCGCAGGACCGCGAGCTGCGCATCAAGATGGAAAAGGTGGTCGAGAAGGTCATCGAGGACGAGGGCCAGACGGTCCTGGGCTGGCGCGACGTGCCGTCGGACAACAGCTCGCTCAGCAAGGCGCCGGAGATCGTGGCGACCGAGCCCTTCCACCGGCAGGTGTTCATCGGCCGCGGCCCGAAGATCGCGGACGAAGAGGCGTTCGAGCGCAAGCTCTACATCATTCGCAAGGTCTGCTCGGGCAAGATCTATTCGGCCTATGAGGGCAAGCCGAACGATTTCTACGTCGTGTCGATGAGCTGCCGGACGATCGTGTACAAGGGCATGTTCCTCGCCGCCCAGCTCGCCGCCTACTACAAGGACCTGCACGACCCCGACTTCGCCTCGGCGCTGGCGCTCGTGCATCAGAGGTTTTCGACCAACACCTTCCCGAGCTGGCGGCTGGCGCATCCCTACCGGTTCGTCTGCCATAACGGCGAGATCAACACGGTGCGCGGCAACGTCAACTGGATGGCGGCGCGGCAGGCTTCGGTCTCGTCCGAGCTGTTCGGCGCCGACATCCAGAAGCTGTGGCCGATCAGCTACCCCGGCCAGTCGGACACCGCCTGCTTCGACAACGCGCTCGAGTTCCTGATGCGCGGCGGCTATTCGCTGCCGCACGCGGCGATGATGCTGATCCCCGAGGCCTGGGCGGGCAACCCGCTGATGGACGAGGACCGGCGCGCCTTCTACGAATATCACGCGGCGCTGATGGAGCCCTGGGACGGGCCGGCGGCGATGTGCTTCTCGGACGGCATCCATATCGGGGCGACGCTCGACCGCAACGGATTGCGCCCCGCCCGCTACATCGTCACCGACGACGACGAGGTCATCATGGCCTCGGAGGCGGGCGTGCTGCCGATTCCGCCGGAGAAGATCGTCAAGAAGTGGCGGCTGCAGCCGGGCAAGATGCTGCTCATCGACCTCAAGAAGGGCGCCATCGTCTCGGACGAGGAGATCAAGGCGGAGCTGGCGCAGGCGCAGCCCTACAAGCAGTGGCTGGCGCGCACGCAGATCGTGCTCGAGGACCTGCCCGAAGTGCCGGCGCAGGCGCCGCGCAGCGACGTTCCGCTGCTCGATCTGCAGCAGGCCTTCGGCTACACGCAGGAGGACCTCAAGCTGATCCTGCCGCCGATGGCGACCACGGGACAGGAGGCGGTGGGCTCGATGGGCACCGACACGCCGATCTCGGCGATGTCGGACAGGCCAAAGCTGCTCTACACCTACTTCAAGCAGAACTTCGCGCAGGTCACCAACCCGCCGATCGATTCGATCCGCGAGGAATCGGTGATGAGCCTTGTGAGCTTCATCGGCCCCAGGCCCAACATCCTCGACCATGAGGGGCACGGTTCGCGCAAGCGGCTCGAGGTGCATCAGCCGATCCTCACCAACGCCGATCTCGAAAAGAT
>DASZSH010000032.1:0-22772 GCA_035548755.1 Devosia sp. | reverse complement strand
CCCGGAATCCACCAGTCCTGCGATGACGCCCAGCGCGACGGCATCGCCCGGGCAGACATAGCCATCGGGGGGGCCGCCTTCATCGATCCGCTCCATGATGGCGAGCCGGATATCCTCGGGCTTGTCGTCGAGCGTGACGCGGGTCTCGATCTCGCAGGCAATGCCGGTTTCAGCGGCGGCCTGCGCCAGGCCGGCGCGAAGATGTCCGCCAAACGTGTAGCGCGGGTTGACTCCGATCATCGAAATCCGCCGCCGGCCCTTGGCCGCGAGACGGCGCGCGGCGGCGTACGCGAAGCTGAAATTGTCGTAGTCGACATAGGGGTGGGGAATGCCGAGCTCGGTACGTCCGTGGCAAACGAAAGGGAAATCGTTCTCGACGAGCAACTTCACGCGCGCATCGTCTGGCTCTGTGCGCGAGAAAATCACGCCGTCCGCCATCCTGTTGCGCAAGATGTAGTTGACCGGATCGAGCGGCGATGGGCCACCCCCGGGTGTGATGACGAGGTGATACGGCGTGCCGCGAAACGCGGCGCTGAGCCCGCTCACCATGGATTGGCCGAAATTGAGGATTTCGTCATGCGGGTCGAGAATGAGGCTCACCACATGCGTGCGGCCGGTCTTGAGGCGAAGGGCCGTTCGATCCGGCACGTAGCCGATCTCGGCGGCTATACGCTGCACCCGCTCGCGCGTCTCCTGACTGAGTTCTGGCGCATTGTTGAGAGCCCGCGAAATCGTCGTGGTCGCAAGCCCCGTCATTTCGGCGATTGTGCGCAGGGTCGGTTTGCCGGAACGCGGCGTACCCCGCTTCACGCGCGGCTTTTGCCGCGGCGTTGACTCATTCAACTGCGTCCTCCTCGAGCGCCCGGTCGTTCCCTCTTTCGACCCCGGCGGTTCGTACGAACCGCACCGGCATGGAGCACCCTATGTGTTACTTAGCTCAACAGATCGTGCAATCGATTTCAAGGTCGACGAAGGGGCAGGCGGCATGCGTCATTTATTTCCCTGTCCGCGCGCGATTTAGACAAACGTCGCCTTGCGCCTGCCAATGAAACAGCCCATTAGACGATCGACGACGCTTTTTTGTCGTCGCACGGCTTGAGCGGGGCCGCAGCCGCACCTATCTCAGGCCCCGTTTGGCACCGCGGCTCGTTACGAGCCCAATGACCGGAGGGAAAGCATGATCCGATTTGCAGCGATCGCCACCCAGGCCGGGATTCAAGCCAAATGCGTACACGCCTCCAAAGGGTGTCTCCGAAACTGGCGAATGTGACTTGAGGGCCCTAGGCCCGTCACTCCCCCGTCTCAGATTTCCTGTAACACCCCGGTCGCCGGATATCGGCGCCGCAGGAGGCATATCCCATGCAGCATCAGTCCATTTCCCGGCCCCCGACGCCTCGGCCCATCGCGATCGAAGTCGATGGTGAGCCGCTGGGCGTGGTTGTTCCCGCCGATGAGGGCTACCGCTTCCTTGCGGTGCGCCTCAATGCCTTTGCCGTCGACGGCAAAGTCTTCACCACGATTGAAGCGGCTCGCGCCGCCGTAAGCGCCGCCGTTCACGTGGACTCGGAGCAATAGACTACGGAGGGCGGCCTCATGGCCGCCCTTGAGATCCCGGCCGCCAACCGCGGGTGCGACCTCGGCCACGTCCGAGGCGGTGATCCCCCTCGACCCTCATTCAGAGGGCAGGACCCCGTACGCCAGCTGAAAAGTACGACTATTGACGAGTGCCGGCAAAAAGTATGACTTATTGTCGGGTGCCGGGCCTCGGCTGGAAGGCAATTGAGGGGTCTCCAGCCGGCCCGTGCATCTGAGGGAAGCCCTGCCGCGGGCAGGGACAAGGGAGGACACACTATGAAATATGTTGCGTCTGCCGTCGCAATTGCGGCGGCCGTGGTTGCGCTGACCGGTGGCGCCATAGCACAGGACAAAAAGACCATCGCCTTTGTCGTCAACGGTCCGTCCGACTTCTGGAAGATCATGGAGGCGGCCGTCGCCAAAGCCCAGAAGGACAATCCGGACGTCAACCTGGTCTTCAAATACCCCGAGCGCGCGGACGCCGCGGTGCAGAAGCGCATGCTCGACGACCTGGTCGCCTCGGGAGTGAGCGCCGTTGCCGTGTCGGTGGTCGATCCGCCGACCTCGACCGATGCGATCAACGCAATTGCCGCCAAAATACCGTTCTTCACGTTCGACTCCGATGCCCCCAAGTCCAACCGCGTTGCCTATATCGGGTCGTCGAATGTGCAGCTGGGCAACATGGCTGGCGAGCTGATGAAGAAGGCCATGGCCGGCAAGCAGGGCAAGTGCATCGGCTTCGTCGGCCTGCCGGGCGCCGACAACGCCAAGGAGCGCATCGAAGGCTACAACGATGCCGTCAAGGGCACCGGCCTCGAACTCGTTGACGTGCGCGGCGACGACATCGACCAGACGCGCGCCCGCGCCAACGTCGACGACACGCTCGTCGCCCATCCGGAAATCAACTGCATGGTCGGCTTCTATTCCTACAACACGCCGCGCATTTACGAGGCGCTGAAGGACGCCGGCAAACTCGGCCAGATCACGGTGGTCGGCTTCGACGAGGATCCGATCACGCTGGGAGGCGTGGCCGAGGGCACCATCTCCGGCACCGTCGTGCAGCAGCCCTATGAGTGGGGCATCCAGGGGGCCAAGCTGATTTCGGCCTACCTCAACGGTGATAAGTCGGGCATTCCGGCCGACGGCATCGACATTATTCCGGGGCTGACGCTGACCAAGGACAACGTCAAGCAGTTCCAGGAAGACTTCCAGAAGAAGCTGGCGGGCGGCTGATCGCCCCTGCAGGCCCGCGGTCCTAAGGGCCGCGGGCTACCATCCCAGGCGCACTGCGAGTATCCTGCGGCCGTGGCTGTCCTTGACGCCGTTGCATCTTCTCCTGCCCAGTCCGGCGAGGCGTTCCTGCGCCTGACCGGCATCCGGAAGAGCTATCCCGGCGTCCTCGCGCTTTCCGATTTCGATATGGAGGTCCGCCGCGGCGAGGTCATCGGCCTTGTCGGCGAAAACGGCGCCGGTAAGTCGACCCTGATGAAGATTTTGGGGGGGGTCATTACGCCCGACCGCGGCACCATCGAAATCGACGGCGTCCCATATGATGCGCTGACCGTCGCGGGGTCCATGCGCGCCGGCATTGCTTTCGTGCATCAAGAGCTCAACCTCTTCGACAATCTCGACGTCGCCGCCAACGTCTATATCGGGCGCGAACCCAGGCGCGGCGGGGTACTGCGCCTGATCGACACGCGCGCGCTGCACGCGGCGGTCCAGCCTTATCTCGACCGGCTCGGAGCCACTTTTTCGCCGACGACCCCGGTTTCCCGTCTGTCGCTCGCGCAACAGCAGCTCGTCGAAATCGCCAAGGCGTTGAGCTTCAATTCACGCCTGTTGATCCTCGACGAGCCGACATCGAGCCTGCCCATCGCCGAAACCGAGAAGCTGCTGGAAGTTATCGCGGGCCTCAAGGCGCACGGCATCGCCGTTATCTTTATTTCGCACCTCCTGCACGAGATCGAACGCGCCGCGGATCGAGTCATCGTGCTGCGCGACGGCCGGCGAGTGGGGATGCTCGAGGGCGAGCAGATCGCTCATGACACTATGGTCCGTCTAATGGTGGGTCGCGATCTCAAGGTCGCGTATGTACCGCCGGCCGCGCCCCGCGGCGGCGCGGTCCTCGCGGCGCAAAATGTCCGTACCCCAACCTATCCCGACCGCGAGGTCGGCATCGAGGCTCACTCTGGGGAAATTCTCGGCCTCGCCGGACTGGTCGGATCCGGCCGGACCGAGCTGGCGCGCGTCCTCTTCGGCATCGACCAGCCACATGGCGGCTCGCTTCTCCTTAACGGCAGGCCGCTGCGCCTGACGAGCTCTGCCGATGCGGTCAAGGCTGGCGTATTCCTGGTCCCGGAGGATCGCAAGGGCGCCGGCCTGCTGCTTGACCTTTCCATCGCCGAGAACATCACGCTCCCCAATCTGCGCGTCTACGCGCGCAACAGCATCGTGTCACGCGAGGCCGAACGGCAGCGCGCCGAAGCCAGTCGCCGCGAACTCGACATTCGCGCTGTCGATGTCGGAGCGCGCACCGGTTCGCTATCGGGCGGCAACCAGCAGAAAGTCGTACTCGCCAAGTGGCTGGCCATGCGGCCGCGCGTCATCATCTTCGACGAACCGACCCGCGGCATCGATATCGGCGCCAAGTCGGAGATCTATCGCCTCATGCGCCAGCTTGCCGACGCGGGTGTCGCGGTAGTGATGATTTCTTCCGACATGGAAGAAGTCATCGGCGTCTCCGATCGCGTCGCGGTCATGCATGAGGGCCGGATATCGGGCATACTGAACCGCGACCGGTTCAGCGAGGAAAACATCTTGCGGCTGGCGGTTGGAAAGTCGCTCTAGCGGGGGAGTCGCGATGAACAAGAAGGACCTTGGACTTCTCATACTCATCATCGTGGTTGGCGCCATCGTTGCCATCATCAACCCGCGCTTTCTCTCCACCATCAACATCGCCAACACCGCCAATCTGGTCGGCCTGTTCGGCATCTTCGCCATCGGGCAGGGGTTCGTCATCATCACCGGCGGCATCGAGCTCTCAGTCGGCTCGATCATCGCCATCCTGGGTGTCGTCTTCATCGATCTGATCGCCAACCGCGGCGTGCCGTGGCCGCTTGCGGCCCTGCTGGTGCTGGCGATCGGATTTGTCATGGGCCTGGTGCATGGGCTGCTGATCACCAAGCTCAGGCTGCAGCCTTTCGTCGTCACGCTATGCGGCCTGCTGATCTATCGCGGCGTCGCGCGCTTTTATACCGCCGACGCCACTGCGGGCTTCCCCTTCGGCGTCAACTTTCCCGACCTCGAGGCGATCACCACCGGCCGCACCGATATCGTCGAAAAGCTGACGGGCGGGGCGGTCCACACCATCCTGATCCCGCACTCGTTCTTCGTGATGCTGGTGCTTGGGATTGTCATGTGGGTCGTGCTGCATCGATCGGTTTTCGGCCGCTACCTCTATGCGGTGGGCAAGAACGAAGAGGCGGCCCGCTATTCCGGCATCCGCACCGCTCAGGTGATCGTCGCCGCCTATGTCATCTGCACCACACTTACTGCGCTGGCCGCCATCTTCTTTGCCATGTACACGCGCTCCATCCTGCCTTCGGGGCATGGCAATTTCTACGAACTCTACGCTATTGCGGCGGCCGTGCTCGGCGGCTTCTCGCTGCGCGGTGGCGAGGGGTCGATCGTGGGTGTGATCCTTGGGACTGTGCTGCTGCAGGTGCTGCAGAATCTGGTGAACCTTCTGGGGATTCCCACCTCGCTCAATTTCGCCGTGATGGGTTCGGTGATCCTCATCGGCGTGATCGCCGACCAGCAGTTCGGCGTCTATCGCGAACGCCGCCGGATCGCCGAGGCCGCGAGACGTTCGGCGCAGCCCGAGAACGCGCCGGCCGAATAGGCCGCCCACCCTTCGAAAAGCAGAACCCCCGCCATCACTGGCGGGGGCCCGAAAGAAGAACCGTAAGTCCGGATCAGCCGGCGGTCGAGGACGAGCTCGCGGCCGGAGCAGCTTCCGACGAGGACGCCGGGGCCATCGGGGTCGCTTCGGACGAGGACGGGGCTGGAGCCGGGGCCGCTTCGGACGAGGACGGGGCTGGAGCCGGAGCCGCTTCAGACGAGGATGGGGCCGGGGCGGGCGCCGCTTCCGACGAAGACGTTATGGCCGCCGAGCTCGAGGCCGGGGTCGCGGGCGCCGTGGTGTTGCCGCCGCGGTTGAAAATCCAGATGAGGCCGATGATGACGATCACGGCCACGATGATGATGATCCAGGTGTTGCGGTTCATGGGTTAAGCCCTTGGTTGGAGGAAAGTGGACCGGGAAGAATGATGATCATGCCTGACGCTTGGCCGCTTCCCTTGTTCAACAGCCAGTATTCTCTCATC
Organism: Devosia sp.; assembly: GCA_035548755.1. Taxonomy (GTDB): domain Bacteria; phylum Pseudomonadota; class Alphaproteobacteria; order Rhizobiales; family Devosiaceae; genus Devosia_A. Next base: position 16,812 of record DASZSH010000032.1, on the reverse strand, counting down.
CGTCATTGGCGGCATTCAGTTCCGCCGGCGTTTTGCCATCGTCGTCCGAGGTGACGCCGCGTAGCGCATTTTCCACCGCTTCCGCAAGGGCCAGCACGTCAATCGTCCCCTTGATCGGATAGCCCCGGAGCCGAGCGGGGTCACCCCCAGGCAGCCCGCCCTGGCCCTGCCGGTCCAGTTCCTCGAGCAGAGCATCGAGCACAATGCCGTTCGGGAATGTCCCAATCATGGCCGTGAACCTGAATCTCGTCGAGCGGGGAAACCCTCGGCGGCCAAAGGGCCGGCCGCGCCGATCGCCGATGCAAGGGAGGGAGCGCCGCCGATCCCGGGACAGTAAACGAAGGCGCTGAGACCTTTTCCGCTCATTTCGCCCTCGTCGACGGACGCTTTTGCCGTTGAACGCTCCTCTAGGGCAAAAGGTTCAATCTGTCGCCATCGACCGCAGCGCGGCAAGAAACGCGGCGGCGCCCGCCCCGATCGCGCCGGAATTGTTGATGCGGATCGCTCCGGCCGGGACATCAGGGGTTTCCCGCGCCAGCCGCGCGGCAATCTCGCTGGCGCTCTCCCGACCCCGCTTTGCAAGCCGCTGCGCCCGTATGTCGGGCGAAGCCTCGATCAGAATCACGCGGGTCCCCGCAAACTGCCGCGCGGCCGCCTCCGTCATGGCGCGCGAGCCGTTGCAGACGACGACGCGGCCCGCCGCGATATCGTCCGCGATCGAGCTTGGCAGACCGTACCGCAGGCCGTGCGCGTCCCAGCTCAAGGCGTAGGCCCCGCGTTCAAGCCGGGCCGCGAACTCAGCCTCGCTCACGGAGTCGTGATCTTCAATCGCGACGACCGCTGGCCGGGTCACGTCGCGGCGTGGAAAGACGAACCGGGGATCTTCGGCCAGGGCGGCTCGCGCCGCGGCGATCAGGGTGTCCTTTCCGGCCCCGGAAGGCCCGACGACCAGCACCAGCCTGCCCGACATCAGCTCACCCGCCGGCCCTCTCGCCATACGCCCTTGACGACCGGCATGTCACCGTGCAGGCGGACCCGCACGAGATCGGCGCGCTTGCCCGGTGAGATCGTTCCGCGGTCGCCGAGGCCCGCCGCCTCCGCCGGCCGGGCGCTCACCATGCCAATGGCTTCGGGAAGGGAGACGTCGGTAAGCGTCGGCAGCATGAAAGCGGCAAGCAGCAGCGCCGCCGGGACATAGTCGGAGCTCAGCACGTCGAGGCATCCTTCGCGCGCCAACTCCGCAGCAGCGATGTTGCCCGAATGCGAACCGCCTCTGACCACGTTCGGAGCGCCCATCAGCACGGCGAGACCTGCAGCATGCGATGCGCGGGCGGCGTGCATGGTGGTGGGGAATTCCGCGATCGCGACACCATCGGCGATCGACTCGGCAACCTGCTCCTCGGTTGCATCGTCGTGGCTCGCAAAAGCAATGCCAGCCGCATGGCCCAGCTCGAGAATGGCCCGGCGGTTCGGCGCCGCGAAGCGCTCCTGTTCCGCCTGACGCGCCGCGATGAAGGCCTCCATCTCGGCATCGCTCAGATGCAGCTTGCTTTTGTAGTAGGTCACGTAGCCATCCAGGGTCTGATACTGCCGCTGTCCGGGCGTGTGGTCCATCACCGAGGCGAGCCTGACCAGAGGGAGCTTCGAGAACCGGGCGAAGTCCTCGACCACGTCGGGAGCGGGAAGCTCGCAGCGAAGATGAATCAGGTGATCCGCCCTGAGCCGGCCGTCGCCCATCCCGGTGGCGATCGCGTCGACCAGCACTTGCACGTGCTCGGCCATCCCCGGCATTTCCGGATCGGAGCCGATCCGTACCGCGTCGAACACCGTCGTGATCCCCGATCCCGCAATCTGCGTGTCATGCGCCTGGAGCGCGCCGAGCGTGTTCCAGAACACGCCCGGCCTGGGCCGATAGTGCGCCTCGAGCTGATCGGTGTGGAGTTCGATAAGGCCGGGAACGAGATAGTCTCCCTCGAAATCCTCGCCGATGTTCGCCTTCCCAGGATCGATCGAGACGATGCGGCCGTCTTCGATGGCGACGCTGCCCTCGATCACCTCGTCGCGGAGGATGACGCGCGCATTCCGAAACGCCATCGAACTCACCGCGCCTCTCCCTTCAGCACGTAGTCGCCTCGCCGCTCGAAATCGGCGCCAGGCTCGGTCTCGCGGAACAGGACCAGCCGGTCGAGCATGAGCTCATCGGCGAGCGCCTCGCCGAACCATTGCCCCGCCTGCTCCAGCACCTGCGAACGCACCGGCTCGTCCAGGCGGTCTGTCAAGGTCATGTGGAAGCGGAACTGATCGAGCACATAGGGGTAGCCGTAGCGCCCGACAAGCTCAGCCTGGCGCGTCGTTAACGACGCGCTGAGCCGCCGCGCCACCTCCGCCGGCCCTAGCGGGGCGCGCAGCGGTTCGAACGCTTCAACCACATCTGCGGCAAAACCCGTGAGCTCCGCACTCTGCACGGCCGGCGTAAGGGCAACGAACCCATCGACAGGCGTGGGGCGGAGCCGGCCGATCCCGACCGGCCGATGTCTGCCGGCGAAGGTCTCAACAGCCTCCGCGAGGATGCGCTCGTCCACGCCCTCCCTGAGGTTCATGGGCGCCTTGATGGTGGCGTGAAAGCCGTATCGGCGCGCCGCGATGGTTAGCGCGCGCAGTTCTGGCCGGGCGAACCAGGACGATGCCTGGCGTTCGAACAGGGTGCCCAGGGCGGGCGCATAGTAGAGAGCGAAGCGCATCGATTGCGGTTTGGGGAAGACGTCGGATCGTGATTGGCTAGATAGGACCATTAACGGCATTGTGACAGCAATTGGCTGGCCGGCTGAAGGCAAGAGGGCGCCCTGGACCGCGAGCTTCTGGAAGATCTCTACCGCACCGCGGTGACGGCCGCTGACCCGGCGCGCGCAATCGCAGCACACCTGCCGCCCAGACCCAAGGGCCGCACGGTCGTGGTCGGCGCGGGCAAGGCCTCCGCGCAGATGGCGGCGGCTTTTGAACAGCTTTGGGACGCCCCGCTCTCGGGCCTGGTGGTCACACGATATGGCTATGGCGCTCCCACCAGAACTATCGAGGTCGTCGAGGCGGCCCACCCCGTGCCCGACGAGGCGGGATTTCTCGCCGCCCGCCGCATCATGGGAAAGGTACACGGCCTCGGGCCGGACGACCTGGTTGTCGCACTGATCTCGGGTGGCGGTTCGGCGCTGCTGCCCGCGCCCGGACCCGGCATGAGCTTCGAGGACGAGCAGGAAACGACCCGGGCCCTGCTTGCCTCGGGCGTGCCGATCTCGGTGATGAACCTCGTGCGCAACGAACTGAGCGGCATAAAGGGCGGGCGCCTCGCCGCCCTTGCCGCGCCCGCGCGCGTTGCCACGCTGGTGGTGTCCGACGTTCCCGGCGACGACCCGGCGCTCGTCGCCTCTGGCCCGACCGTGCCCATTGCCGGCTCCCGCGCCGAGGTCCGCCACCTGGTTGCTCTGCACGGACTGAAGCTGCCGCCATCTGCGATGGCGCTCTTGGGCGGAAGCGGCAATCCGGCCCCGCGGCCCGATGAGCCGCGCTTTGCCCGGAACACCGTTCGCATCATCGCCTCCTCGGCGCTGTCGCTCGAAGCCGCCGCCCGCCGGGCTGCGGCCCGAGGCTTGCCCGCGCACATCCTGTCCGACGCAATCGAGGGGGAATCCCGCGATGTCGCCAGAGTCCACGCCGCCATCGCCCGCGAAGTGCGCTTGCGCAACCGGCCTTTTGCGCGTCCGGCCATCCTGCTCTCGGGTGGCGAGACGACGGTCACGGTGCGCGGCAGGGGAAAGGGCGGACGCAACGCCGAGTTCCTGCTGAGCCTGGCGCTCGCCATCGACGGCATCGAGGGCATTTCGGCGCTCGCTGCCGACACCGACGGCATCGACGGTTCCGAGGACAATGCCGGCGCCTTCGCCGACGGCACCTCGGCGGCCCGCATGCGGCAGGCCGGCATAGATCCGCGGGCGGCGCTCGCCAACAACGATGCCCACAGCGCGTTCAACGCCATCGGCGATCTGGTGGTCACCGGGCCGACCGGAACGAATGTCAACGACTTCCGCGCCATTCTCATCCGCTAGTCACCTCCGCCTCGGCGACCGGCAGCGGTTTCCGTTTCATCTCGGGCAGCAGCACCGTGAGCAGGCCGAGCAGCGGCAGGTAGCTCGTGACCTGGAACACGAAGTCGATGCCCCTGACGTCGGCGAGCGCTCCCAGAGCCGCGGCCGCGATGCCGCCGCTGCCAAAGGCGAAGCCGAAGAAGATGCCGGCGATCATGCCGACCCGCCCCGGCACCAGCTCCTGTCCGAACACGACGATGGCTGAAAACGCCGAAGAGAACACAATTCCGATGATGACCGCGAGGATCGCCGTCCAGGTGAAATCGGCGTAAGGCAGCGCCAGGGTGAACGGCACCGCGCCGACGATCGACAGCCAGATCACGAATTTGGGTCCGAACCGGTCGCCGATCGGTCCGCCGATGAACACGCCGAGCGCGGAGGCGCCCAGAAAGACGAACAGCATCAGCTGGCTGGTCCGCACGTCGACGCCGAATTTGTGGATCAGATAGAAGGTGAAGTAGTTGCCGACCGCTGCCATGTAGATGTTCTTGGTGAAGGTGAGGAGCGTCAGCACCAGCAGCGCCACCACCGTCGTGCGCCGGTCGAAGGGCAGGGCGGTGCTGGCCGGCGGGCGCGCCGCCATAGCCCGCATATGCGCGCTGTACCAGCGGCCGACCCAGCTCAGGGTGAGCATGCCGCACAGGGCCGCGAGCGCGAACCAGGCGATCGAGTTTTGCCCGTGCGGCAGCACCACAAACGCCGCCAGCAGCGGACCGATCGCCTGGCCGCTGTTGCCGCCAACCTGAAAGGTCGATTGCGCAAACCCGTGCCGCCCGCCCGAAGCTAGCCGCGCCACCCGCGAGCTCTCGGGGTGGAAGACCGCCGACCCGAAGCCGATCGCCGCCGAGCCGCAGATCAGCAGCCAGTAGTCGTGCGAAAAGCCGAGCACGAGAAGCCCCACCAGGGTCGAGGCCATTCCGGTTGCTATCGAATAGGGCAGCGGCCGCCTGTCCGTGTAGATGCCGATAAGCGGCTGCAGCAGCGAGGCGGTGCACTGGAACACCAGCGTCAGGATGCCCAGCTGCACGAAGTCGAGGCCGTAGCTCTGCTTCAGGATGGGATAGATCGCCGTCAGCAGAGACTGCATGATGTCGTTTATGCCGTGGCAGAAGGCGACAGCGAAGATGATGGCGAAGGCGGTGCCCTGCGTGGCGCGGGCTGGCTGGCTGGCAATGGTCACGTCAAAGAACTCCCGACGTCCGCCCTATACGCGCCTTGATGGCGCCTGCCGAGTCCGCACGGCGGGTTGGGCGTCCATCCATGAGCGGGGGCCGATTTCGCGCATGACAAAGCCTCCGGCGGCCCGGTTGGGAAGTGAGACGGAGCCCGCGAGGCACATGCGCCCCGTGGCATATTTTATGAGGCACACCTGCCTCGCGGGCGGCAGGATTTCGGGACGGGCGATCGACGATCCGGCACTGTGCCGGGGCCATGCCGCCGCTGACCCACGGAGGGGACGATCCCTCCGCGCCTGCCTGTCCGGTCCGCCATCGTCCGTCATCGATGTCCGCCTCGGGCGGGCCGGATGGCGGCCATGATAGGCCGGCCCGGACGGCCGTGGATAAGTTCGCCCGCGATTCCCGGAAAACCCCGGAAACGCGGGCCGTCCGGCGGATGCACAAATGTCGGTTGTGAATCAAAAGCCCCGGGATTTTGATCCCGGGGCCTCAGATCCGCCGCAACTGCAGACTGGAACTGAATTTCAGAGCGCGTTACGCCACGCTTTCGGCGAAGACCTCGCCTTCGTCGGGCTCGCGCAGCACATAGCCGCGGCCCCAGACGGTCTCGATGTAGTTCTTGCCGCCGGTCGCCACGCTCAGCTTCTTTCTGAGCTTGCAGATGAACACGTCGATGATCTTGAGCTCAGGCTCGTCCATGCCGCCATAAAGGTGGTTGAGGAACATTTCCTTGGTGAGGGTCGTGCCCTTGCGCAGCGAAAGCAGCTCAAGCATCTGATATTCCTTGCCGGTCAGATGCACGCGCTGGTTCTGGACTTCGACCGTCTTGGTATCGAGGTTGACCGTAAGGTCGCCGGTCTGGATGACCGACTGCGCATGGCCCTTCGAGCGGCGAACGATGGCGTGAATGCGCGCCACCAGCTCGTCCTTGTGGAAGGGCTTGGTCATGTAGTCGTCGGCGCCGAAGCCGAGGCCGCGGACCTTGTCCTCGATGCCGGCCAGGCCGGAAAGGATGAGAATGGGCGTCTGCACCTTGGCGACGCGCAGCGTGCGCAGCACCTCGTAGCCGCTCATGTCGGGCAGGTTCAGGTCCAGCAGGATGATGTCGTAGTCGTAGAGCTTGCCGAGATCGACGCCCTCTTCGCCGAGGTCCGTCGTGTACACATTGAAACTTTCGGATTTGAGCATCAGCTCGATGCTCTGCGCCGTCGCGCTGTCGTCCTCAATCAAGAGCACACGCATGCCGTTCCCCTTGCAACCGTTCCTTGCTGGAACCGGGGTCTGGGAGCGCAATCCGCCCCGACCCCTAACCGAACCCTACTGGATATGACTCAAACCTAAGCGCCATTAGTTAACAAAGTTTAATTCTGATCCGCAATATGCAAACGGAACGCCATTGCATCTTAACTAAGCCATTGAATCTAAAGATTAAAACGGAGCAAGGAAACTTAAGATTTTAGGTTAAGAAAGGCTTGCAATCGATTCTCTCGACTCAACCTTGTGGCACTCTGGGCTGTGGAAAACCGGGGGCGGCGAAAAGCCCGCAATTCACCGGTGTAAAGGCCATGGTTAACGCTTTTTGCTTAACGTTCGGTTAGCGTCGGCAAGTCCGATTCGAGAGGCGTTCCATTGCGCGGGCTCATTGCCGACATCGAGGCCATCGACGAGGTCGAGGTCTTCGGGCGCGTCAAGACGGTGCAGGGCCTGCTGATCGAGGTGGTGGGCCCGGTGCGCGCCCTGCGCGTGGGCGGCCGGGTGACGATCGAAACGACGGCCGGAGAAACGCTCGCCTCCGAAATCATCGGCTTTCGCGAGGGGCACGCTTTGTGCCTGCCGTTCGGGCCGGTCACCGGTGTCCGGCTTGGCTGCAAGGCCGTGTTTCAGAGCCACGACGGCGCCGTCTACCCCGGCGAGGAGTGGCTCGGGCGCGTCGTCAACGCCAACGGCGAGCCCATTGACGGCAAAGGGCCGCTGCCCCGGGGACCGACCGCCTACGGGCTCAAGCAGCAGCCGCTGCCCGCCCATGCGCGTGCGCGCGTCGGGGCGCCCCTCGATCTGGGCGTGCGCGCGCTCAACACCTTCACCACTATCTGCGAAGGCCAGCGCATGGGCATCTTCGCCGGATCCGGCGTGGGCAAGTCCGTCCTGATGTCGATGATGGTGCGCAACACCTCGGCCGACGTCGCGGTGGTGGGCCTGGTGGGCGAACGCGGCCGCGAAGTCCAGGAGTTCATTACCGACTATCTCGGCGAGGCCGGCCTCCGGCGGGCCGTGGTGGTCGTGGCGACCTCCGATGAAGCGGCGCTGATGCGCCGGCAGGCGGCCTATCTGACCCTGACGCTTGCCGAGTACTTCCGCGACCAGGGGCGGCGGGTGCTCTGCATGATGGACAGCCTCACCCGCTTCGCCCAGGCGCAGCGCGAGATCGGCCTTGCCATCGGCGAGCCGCCCACGGCCAAGGGCTATCCGCCGACCGTCTTCACCGAATTGCCGCGGCTGCTCGAAAGAGCGGGGCCGGGGCTCGTCAATTCGGGCTCCGTTACGGGTCTATTTACCGTTTTAGTCGAAGGTGATGATCACAATGAACCCATTGCAGATGCCGTCCGCGGCATTCTTGATGGGCACATTGTGATGGAGCGGGCCATTGCCGAACGGGGACGCTACCCCGCCGTCAATGTGCTGAGATCCATCTCGCGCACGATGCCCGGATGCGTGCCGGTACCGGTCCGCCCGGTCCTGCAGCGGGCGCGGGAGTTCATGTCGGTGTTCTCCGACATGGAGGAGCTGATCCGCCTGGGGGCATACCGGAAGGGATCGGATCCTGTGGTCGACCGAGCCATCGCCCTCCACCCCGCGTTCGAGGCGTTCCTCGGCCAGCAGCGGGAGGAGCGCACCAGCATCGCCGACGGCTACGCAATGCTCGAGGCGATCCTGGAAAAGGCGGGCAAGTGAGTGACTTGAGTGTGTAAGGAGTACAAGTCATGAAGTCGCGCAGCGAGAGCCTGATCCGGCTCAAGAAATTCCAGGTGGACGAGAAGCGCCGCCAGGTTGCGCAGATCGAAATGATGATCGCCGATTTCGAGCGCATGGCCGCCGAACTCGACCAGCAGATCGAAATCGAACAGCAGAAGACCGGCATCTCCGATGTCGCCCACTTCGCCTACTCGACCTTCGCCAAGGCGGCCATGCAGCGACGCGACAATCTGCTGCGCTCGGCCGCCGATATGCGCGACCAGCTCGAAACGGCCCAGGACGCCCTGGCCGAGGCGGTGGAGGACCTCAAGAAGGTCGAACTGCTCGACCAGCGCGAGCATGGCCGCGAGGCGGCCGAGGAAGCGCGCACCGAGCAGGCCGCCTATGACGAGATCGGCCGGCTGAGGCATCGCCGCTGAGCGGGCTCAATAGGTTTTCATCGCGCGGTGCGGCAGACCGCCCTCTTCGAACCGCTCTCCGAAGGCGATGAAGCCCAGTTTCTCGTAGAGCGCGACCTTGTCGAGCTGCGAGGTGAGGTAGAACCGCGTCTCGCCGCGCTCCCGGGCGAGCGCCATCGCAAATTGCATCATGGCCTGGGCAATGCCGCGGCGGCGGTACGCCCGATCCACCGCGACGCGGCCGAATTTGGCATGCTGGGGGAGGAACACGATACGCATTACCCCCGCCACATTGCCCTCGAGCAGGGCCACCACATGCGTTGCCGCAGCATCATGCTCGTCGCGCTCGATGTCGAGCGGAACCCTCTGCTCGTCGACGAAGACCCTGCGCCGGAGCTCGAGCGCCAGGCGCCCCAGGTCGGATTGCAGCGGCACGCTCAAGACGATCGGTTCGCCGGCCATGGGTGCGCCTCCCTTCGGCCCGCATAGAGCACAGGCGCAAGGTTCTATCCAGCCGGTGGAACGACCAGGGTCGGCTCCGGCAGTCCCCTGGCCGGGGCAATATCGTGCTAGGATTGGCCCATGTTCCTTTCCGTCTTCGACATCTTCAAGGTGGGCATCGGGCCTTCGTCGTCCCACACCATGGGGCCGATGCTGGCGGCCCGCCGCTTCATCGATCTCGTGCTCGCCTCGCCCTTGCCCGACGGGCCGATTTCGCTGGGCTGCCGGCTCTACGGCTCTCTCGCCTATACCGGCGAAGGGCACGGCACCAACCGCGCGGTGCTCTGCGGCCTGATGGGATATGTCCCCGCCAGCTACGATCGGGCCGCGGCCGACGAGGCCCTCGCGGCGCTCGACCAAAACGGAACGATCCGGTTGCCCAATGGCCGCCTCGCCGGGCTGCGCGCCGATTCCGTGCGCGCCGAAAAAGGCAGGCGGCTGCCGGCCCATCCCAATGCAATGACGTTCTTCATCGCCGACCAGGCCGGCAGCGAAGTGCTTGCGCAGACCTACTATTCGATCGGCGGAGGCTTCGTGCTGACCGCCGGCGAACTCGCTTCCGGCCCGGCCGGCCCGGCGGCGCAGGAGGTGCCCTATCCCTTCGCCAGCGCGGCGCAGATGCTGGCGATGGGCGAAGCATCCGGACTTTCGATCGCGGCTATGAAGCGGGCGAACGAACTGGCCCAGGGAAACGGCGACCCCGATGCGCGGCTGTTCGAGCTGTGGGACGTGATGGACCGCTGCATCGACCGCGGACTCGCGACCGGCGGCGTGCTCCCCGGCGGCCTCAATGTGCGGCGGCGCGCCATGGGGCTCAACGACAAGCTCAGGGCCCGCGCCGGGGCCAACGATGCCCCGCTGCATTCGGCGGTGGACTGGCTGCAGGCCTATGCGATGGCCGTCAACGAGGAAAACGCCGCGGGCGGCCAGGTCGTGACCGCCCCCACCAACGGCGCGGCCGGCGTCGTTCCGGCGGTGATCCGCTATTATCTCGACCTCGTTCCCGGCGCCTCGCGGGCAAAGGTGCCGGACATGCTGCTGACCGCCGCCGCCATCGGCGGACTGATCAAATACAGGGCCTCGATCTCGGGCGCCGAGGTCGGCTGCCAGGGCGAGGTCGGCTCGGCCTCCGCCATGGCCGCGGCGGCGCTCTGCGCCGCGCTCGGCGGCACCAATGCGCAGATCGAGAACGCCGCCGAAATCGCCCTCGAGCATCACCTTGGCATGACCTGCGATCCCATCCGCGGGCTCGTGCAGGTGCCCTGCATCGAGCGCAACGGCATGGGTGCGGTGAAGGCGGTGGCGGCGGCATCGCTGGCATCGCTGGGCGACGGCCGGCATATCGTGCCGCTCGATGCCGCCATCGAGACCATGCGTCAGACCGGCCGCGACATGGACGAGCGCTACAAGGAAACCAGCCTGGGCGGCCTCAGCGTCAGCCTGCCCGAATGCTGAACTAGAACCGCAGCAGGCCGCGGATGAACATCACGTCGATCCCCACCGCCACGACGAGCGTTCCCGTATAGAGCGGGGCGAGAAGGATCCAGGCCACGATGCGGCCCAGGCCGCCGCTGCGCGCATGTTCGAGGCCATCGCCCGGTTCCGGCGGCCGCGCACGCCGCGGCTCGTTCTGGTTCGTTGCCGGTTCGGGAGCAAGCAGCGGCCGCTGCGGCTCGAGCAGAACCTCCGGCACCTCCGCGGACGGAGCGGAACGCCCGGCCGGCGGGCCAGCCAAAGCCTGCTGCGGCCGGCGTGCCGCTTCCGAGGCAAGGCGCGCCGCATCTTCCCGGTAAAAGCCGGTCGACCCCGTCTTCGCGTTCACCCCAATCGCCCGCAACACGCCACAACGGGCTCAGTTGAATCACTGAGGCTCCGATCTGTCCATCGGGGGATGGTGCGGGAATTGCGACTAATCCACTGTTTCGTGAAGTCCCGTTCTGCGAGCGCGGACGGGTGTGGCCGCAAAGCCCCCCCGCGCGCAAAACCATTCCACGAACGCCTGCGCGGAGGAGCGGGAGCGGCACGGGTCAGATCGCGCCGATCGTCCTCAGGCGCACCCGCGGGTGGACTTCGTTCTGGCTCATGACCACCGTCTGCGGGCGGAAGCGCTCGATGATCGCCCGCACATGCGGCCGCACGGAAGGCGAGGTGATGAGCACCGGCAGTTCGCCCATCTGGGCGGCGTTCTCGAATCCCTGCTGCACCGACAGGATGAACTGCTGCAGCCGCGACGGCGCCATCGCCAGGTGGCGCTCATTGCCCTCGCCCGCCATCGCTTCGGCGAATTCGCGCTCCCACTGCGGGCTGAGCGTCAAAAGCGGCAGGTTGCCATCCGGTCCGAGGTTGGCGGCGCAGATTTGGCGGGCGAGCCGCGAGCGCACATGCTCGGCGATGGCCTGGGTCGAGCGCCCGCCGCCGGCGATCTCGGCGATGCCCTCAAGGATGGTCGGCAGGTCGCGGATCGAGATGCGTTCGCTCAGCAGGTGCTGCAGCACGCGCTGGATGCCCGATACCGAAATCTGGCTCGGGATGATGTCCTCGAGCAGCTTCTGCTGCTCCTTGCTGAGGCCGTTGAGCAGCGTCTGCACATTGGCATAGCTCAACAGGTCGGAGACGTTGGCCTTGAGCACCTCGGTCAGATGCGTCGAGATCACCGTCGAGGGGTCGATGATTGAGTAGCCCTTGAGCTCGGCCTCGTCGCGCAGGGCCGGCTCGATCCAGGTGGCGGGCAGCCCGAAGGTCGGCTCGGTGGTGTGGTAGCCGGGCAGGGTGATCTCCCGGCCCATGGGGTCCATCACCATGAGCTGGTTGGCGTAGATGCGGCCCTTGCCGGCCTCGACCTCCTTGATCTTGACCATGTAGTCGTTGGGCTCGAGCTGCATGTTGTCGAGGATGCGCACCGGCGGCATCACGAAGCCGAGTTCGGCGGCGAGCTGGCGGCGCAGCGCCTTGATCTGCTCGGTCAGCCGGTCGGTGCCGGTCTCGTCTTCCTTGACGAGCGACAGCAGCCCGTAGCCGAGCTCGAGCTTGAGCTCGTCGATCTTGAGGCTTTCCGCGATGGGAACATCCTCCGCCGGCTTTGCGGCCGCCTTGGCGTTCACCGCCTCGGCCGCCGCCTTGGCGAGGGCCGCCGCCTTTCTGCCGGTCGAGCGGACGGCGAGATAGCCGATGCCGACCGCCAGCGCGAGGAACGGCAGGATGGGCATGCCGGGCAGGAAGGCCATCACCCCGATCACCGCCGCCGACATGCCCAGCGCCTTGGGATAGCCGGTGAACTGCGCGACCAGCGCCTTGTCGGCCGAGCCGGTGACGCCGGCCTTGGAGACCAGCAGGCCGGCGGCGGTCGAAACGATCAGCGCCGGGATCTGGCTGACCAAGCCGTCGCCGACCGTCAGCAGCGTGTAGTTGTTGCCAGCCTCCTGGATGCTCAGGCCCTGCTGCAGCACGCCGATCACCATGCCGGCGATGATGTTGATGAAGGTGATGAGCAGGCCGGCGATGGCATCGCCGCGCACGAATTTGCTGGCGCCGTCCATGTTGCCGAAGAAGGCGCTCTCGGCCTCCAGCGTCTTGCGCCGCTCGCGGGCCGTATTCTCGTCGATGAGGCCGGCCGAGAGATCGGCGTCGATCGCCATCTGCTTGCCCGGCATGGCGTCGAGGTTGAAGCGCGCGGCAACCTCGGCGATGCGGCCCGAACCTTTGGTGATCACCACGAAGTTGACGATGATGAGGATGGCAAAGACCACCACCCCGATAATGAAATTGCCGCGCATCACGAAGCTGCCGAAGGCCTCGATGACGTGGCCGGCGGCGTCGGGGCCGTTATGGCCGTTGCTGAGGATAAGGCGCGTGGTGGCGAGGTTGAGCGCAAGGCGCATCATCGCCGCAATGAGCAGCACGGTGGGAAAGGACGAGAATTCGAGCGGGGTCTGGATGAAGAGCCCCGTCATCAGGATGAGGACCGAAAAGACGATGGAGATGGCGAGCAGCACGTCCAGCAGGAAGGGCGGCAGCGGCAGGATCAGCACGACGATGATCGCCATGACCCCAAGCGCGAGCCCGATGTCGGTCGAGCGCAGGGCCTTGTTGATCGCCCCCAGCGTGGGGAAGCGGAAGCCGGCGGCGGAGCCCTGGGCGAGATCAGTCATGCGCCCTCACTCTCACGCGGCGCCCTTGCGCTGCTCGCCTGGCGCCGGCACGTAGGCGCCCTCGTCGGCATACTGGTTGAGCTTGTTGCGCAGCGTCCGGATGGAGATGCCCAGAATGTTGGCGGCGTGCGTGCGGTTGCCCAGCACATGATCGAGCGTCTCCAGGATCAGATCGCGCTCGACATCGGCCACGGTGCGGCCCACCAGCGAGCGCGATACCGATTCGGCGACCTGCGCGGCCTGCGTGGCGAGCGTCGCGGTGCGCGCCACCTCCGACAGCCCCGCGCCGTCGGGCATGACGATGGCCTCCGGGCCGATGCTGTCGCCGCGCGACAGCAGGACGGCGCGGTGCAGCGTGTTCTCGAGTTCGCGGACATTGCCCGGCCAGGGCGCGCCCAGCAGCGCCTGGCGCGCCGCATCGGTGAGCGCGCGCACCGGCAGGCCATTCGCTTTCGAGTACTTTTCGACGAAATGGTCGGCGAGCGCGGCGATGTCGAGCGGCCGCTCGCGCAGCGGCGGCAGCTTGAGATTCACCACATTGAGACGGAACAGCAGGTCCTCGCGGAAGCTGCCATTGCGGACGGCCTCGGTGTGGTTGCGATTGGAGGTCGCAATGATGCGGATATCGACCGGCACCGGCCGCGTGCCGCCCACCCGGTCGATGACGCGTTCCTGAATGGCCCGCAGCAGCTTGGCCTGCAGCCGCCCATCCATCTCGGAGATTTCGTCGAGCAGGAGCGTGCCGCCATTGGCTTCCTCGAACTTGCCGATGCGCCGGGCGACGGCGCCGGTGAAGGCGCCCTTCTCATGCCCGAACAGCTCGCTTTCGAGCAGGTTCTCCGGGATGGCGGCGCAGTTGACCGAAATGAAGGCGCGGCCGGCCCGCCTGGACTTGCCGTGGAGGTATTTGGCCATCACCTCCTTGCCCGTGCCGCTCTCGCCGGTGATCAGCACGGAGGCATCCGAGGGGGCGATCTGATCGGCCAATTGCACCACCCGCGCCATGCCGGGATCGCGGAACAGGAAATCCGTGCTCTCGCGCGCCACCGCCGCAATGACCGCGGCGATCAGTTCCGCATCGGGCGGCAGCGGGATGTACTCCTTGGCGCCGGCCCGGATGGCGTTGACCGCCGCCGCCGCATTGGTCTCGGTGCCGCAGGCGACGACCGGCACGTGGATGCGCTCGGCTTCGAGCGCAGCGATGAGGCCGGGAATGTCCACCATCACGTCGACGAGCAGCAGGTCCGCGCCGCGGCCGGCGCGGAGGCTGGCGAGCGCGATGTCGATGCTCGCCGCGTGCGCGACCCGGGCGCCGCCCTGCATGGCGAGACGGGTGGCTTCAGTGAGCTGGCCTTCGAGGGCGCCGACGATCAGCAGTCTCATTCCGGTGCTCCTAAGCGGCCTTGACGATTTCGGTCATCGTGACGCCGAGCCGGTTTTCGACGAGAACGATCTCGCCGCGCGCGACCAGACGCTCGTTGATGTAGATTTCGACCGCTTCGCCAACCTGCCGGTCGAGTTCGACCACCGTGCCCACATCCATCTTCAATAGCGCCGAAACCGGAATCTTCGCCCGGCCCAGGATCACCGAGATACGGACGGGAACATCGAATACCGCTTCGAGATCGGCGGCCGTGCGCTCGACGACCTGCGCGGGCGCGCCGCGGTCGGGGGCCTGCATCTCCTCCAGGCCGAGATCGTTGCCGGGTTCGTTGCTCATGTCGGAGTCCCCTCGGAACGGGAAGGCGAGACCGGCGCAAGCCGGCTCGCAATGAAGCTCTGGATACGCCGGTCGATTTCGGCCTCGAGCGCGGCCCGATCGCGGGCGATGCCGCCATCGGCCCACTCGAGCCGGGCGTCGCCTGGCGCCTGGTCCGGATCGCCGAGCACGACGAGGCGTCCGCTGAAGCCCGATGTCGCGATGCGCGCATGCGCCGTCTCGCGGACCGCATCGGCAAGCTCGGGGGCACAGCGGATGACCAGGTGGGGCACGGCGTGCAGGGACGCGAGACAATCGGCAATGAGCGCGTCGATTTCGGCGAGGGGCTGCGCTGCCACGAGGCTGCCCGCCAGCTTCCGCGCGATCGCGGCGGCGAGTTCCACGGCCTCGGCGACCGTCGCCTGGCGGTGGTCATCGAGCGCGGCGCTGATCGCCGCGACATGGTCGGCAAGCTGCTCGGCCGCATGCGCGAGCCGCTCGGCGGCCCTGGCCGCCGCGACCTGCTCGCCTTCGGCCAGCCCCTCGCGATGACCTTCGGCGCGCGCCTTCGACAGCAGGGCGGAGAGCGCGCTTTCGGTGAGGACCGAATTGCGCTCCTCCCGATGGCCGAGGTCGAGGTCGAACCGGAACTTGGCCGGCGCCGGCGCGCTCATCCGATCATCTCCTCATCCGACTTGCCCTTGTTGAGGACGATCTCGCCGCGCGCCGCCATATCCTTGGCCGTGTTGACGAGCTTGGCCTGCGCTTCGTCGACGTCCCTGAGGCGCACCGGGCCCATCGCTTCCATGTCGTCGCGCAACAGCTTGCCGGAGCGCGCCGACATGTTGGCAAAGAAGATCTCCTTGAGCGCCTCGTTGGCGCCCTTGAGCGCCAGCGCGAGGTCTTTCTTGTCGACCTTGGAGAGCAGCGTCTGCAGCGCCGATGCGTCAAGGCGACCGAGATCCTCGAAGGTGAACATCAGCGCCTTGATGCGCTCGGCGCCCTCCCGGTCGATCTCCTCGAGGGCGGTGATGAATCGCGCCTCGGTCTGGCGGTCGAAGGAATTGAAGATCTCCGCCATCTGTTCGTGGCTGTCCCGGCGCTTGCTGTGGCTGAGGGTCGACATGAACTCGGTCCTCAGCGTCGCCTCGATCTTTTCGAGCACCTCCTTCTGCACCGGATCGAGATTCAGCATGCGCTTGACCACATCCATGGCCAGCTCTTCGGGCAGAACCGCGAGCACGCGGCTGGCATGGTCGGTGGCGATCTTGCTCAGCACCACCGCGATGGTCTGGGGGTATTCGTTCTTGAGGTAGGAGGCGAGCACCTCCTCCTGCACGTTGCTCAGCTTCTCCCACATGTTGCGGCCGGCGGGACCGCGGATTTCCTCCATGATCGCGTCCACCCGGTCGGGCGGCAGGAACGACAGAAGCAGCCGCTGCGTGGTCTCCGAATTGCCCGACACCGTGCCATTGGCCGAGATCGAGGTCACGAACTCGGCAAACAGCGCGTCGAGCATCTCCTGGGTGATTGGCCCAAGGCGCACCATGGTGCGCGACAGGGCCTTCACCTCCATCTCGTCAAGCTCTTCGAGGATCGGCTTGCCGAAATCGGGGCCGAGCGAGAGCAGGAGCACGGCGGCCTTCTCGTCGCCCGTGAGCTCGCGCTGCGTGGCGTCGCTGCCGATGACGAGCTGGCGCGACATGCTCTGCTGGATGCTGGGTGCGGCGAGTGCGGTGCTGGCGGTCATCGGTCAGCTCACACTGCGCTCGACAGCCA
>DASZSH010000031.1:0-46271 GCA_035548755.1 Devosia sp. | reverse complement strand
CCCGATCCGTCGGCCAGCTCGGCGGGCGCCAGCAGGTCGCTCAGGATGTTGTTGTCGTTGCCGGTATAGAGCGCAATTCTATCGGCGCGGCCCGACTGCGCGACGCCGTTGAGCACATCAAGCGTGCGGTAGCGATCGAATGGCGCGACCTTGATGCCGGCGACACATTCGAGCGCGGCAAAGCGACGCCAGAAGTCGCGGCCCAGAACCCTGCCCCCCACTGCCGGCTGAAGATAGAATCCGAGCACCGGAAGCACTTCGCCAACCGCGCGGGCGCGCTCGATCAGTTCGTCGTCGCTGCCCGCGGCGGGCCGCAGAAGCACCAGGTGGTAGCCGAGACTGCGGGCGAGTTCGGCCTCGCCCACAGCGGCGGAGGTGTCGCCCTGCACGCCGGCGATCATGGCGATCGGTCGGGCGGCCTCGCGCGCGGCTTCCATGGCGATTTCCAGCACCGGCTTGAGCATGCCGTTGTCGTGGATGGGAAACTGCGTGGTGTGGACGCCGACGGCCATCCCGCCTGCGCCGGCCGCGGCGTAATACCGGCCGACTGCCTTCTGGCGGCGTTCG
Source organism: Devosia sp. (assembly GCA_035548755.1). GTDB lineage: Bacteria > Pseudomonadota > Alphaproteobacteria > Rhizobiales > Devosiaceae > Devosia_A. The sequence goes on along the minus strand of DASZSH010000031.1, from coordinate 45,704 downwards.
TCGAGCTTGCGGGATGCCGTGAGCGCCAGCGGATGCGCCGGGATCACGGTGCCGGCGGCGAAGACCTCGAGCGGGCTCATCAGAATTTTCCGTCGCGCTTCTGGAAACCGGTCGGCTTGTTGAGAAGGGGCAGGCCGGCTTCAAGCCAGGCCGCCGTCCACTCGATCAGCCGGTCGGGGGTCACGGTCGGGGGCCCGAACAGCCGCCTGCATCTGGCCGCGTTCGAAAGGAGCGCCGATGGCGCCTCGACGCCGATGATAAGCGGCACTCGACCGAAACGGGCGCCGAATTTCTGCGCGATCTCGCGCACCATGAGGGTCTCGGAGCCCGTCACGTTAAGCACGAAAGGCTCGGATGAGGCGTGCAGCAGGGCGCGAAGGATGACTTCATTGGCATAGCCCTGCCAGATGACGTTGACGGCGGACATGGTGATATCCACCGGCTCGCCCGACATGACCTTCTGTCCAATGTCCACCAGCACGCCGTAGCGCATCTCGACGGCGTAGTTCAGCCGGATCAGGGCGAGAGGCATTGCGAATTTCTGGGCAAAGCGGGTGAAGACGCGTTCGCGCCCGAGGCAGCTCATGGCGTACTCGCCGATGGGGCCGGGCGGCGTCTCCTCCGTTGGTCCGCCGCTCTCGACCGGCGTGAATGGATAGACGTTGCCGGTCGAGAGCGCGACGATCCGGCTCGAGCGGAAGCGGTCCGCCACGCGCCCCGGGAGATAGGCGTTGGTGTACCAGGTTTCCGCCTCGCGTCCGGTCGAGCCGAACTTGCTGCCCACCAGGAAGATCACGTTGGGGACATCGGGCAGCGCCGCGAGCGCCGCCTCGTCGGCGATGTCGGCGGCGATGATCCTGGCGCCCTCGGTCGCGAGCGCGTCGGCCTCGGCCTTGTTGCTGAAGCGCGACACAGCGAGGATCGAACGCCGGCCCTGGCTCGCGCGCAGGGCAAGGCGGGTGAGGCTCGGGCCCAGCTTGCCCCCTGCCCCCAGGATCAGGATGTCTCCCTTGAGCCTGTCCATATCGGCGACAAGGCCGGCCGAGGGCTCGGAAAGCGCCTGCTCGAGCTCGGCGACAGAGCGCATGATCCCTCCCAAAGACATATGACGACTTACGACCTACAGGGTCGGGGCGTCACTGTCAATCTGCGCTCATTCGCGCACGAACAGGCCGCCCTCGCCGACATGCATGTTGGTCATTGCGCGCTCCTGCGCGGTCAGGCGCCAGTCGAGCATACGCCGGGCGCATTCGAGCATGACGTCGCCCATGGCGGGATCCGCAGCGAGGTTCGCGGTCTCGTGCGGATCGTTCTCAAGGTCGAAGAGAAGCGGCGGAAGCGCCGCGAAGTGAACGTATTTCCAGCGCCTGCCGCGGATCACGGCATAGACGCACTCGTCGGACGGGATGCCGAGCGCGGTCTCGACCGCCTGCGATCGGACGTTCCGGAAATCATGCTCGAAGAACACCGCCTCGCGCCAGTCCGCTGGCGTACTGCCTTTGAGAAACGGGACGAGCGAGCGGCCGTCGCAGCTGCGCGGCACCTGCTGGCCGATCCAGTCGAGGATCGTGGGCATCACGTCGATGGCCTGCGTCATGGCGGCGACCCTCAGGCCGCGCACGGCATCGGGCCGCGGATCGCGGATGATCAGCGGCAGGTGGAACGAGGAATCGAAATAGATCTCCTTGCCCCACATGTAGTGTTCACCGAGCATCTCGCCGTGATCGGACGTGACGACAATCAGGGTGCGATCGTACTGGCCGGTTTCCTTGAGGTGCCCGATGATGCGCCCGAGCTGCGCGTCGCATTCCTCCACCAAGCCGAAATAGGTGGCGCGCATCTGGCGGATTTCGAGGTCGTCGGCAGCGACGATGTCGAGCGGGTTGAGTTCGTCGAGCTCGCCGGGGGCGCGCAGCCTGTCGATCGCGTAGCGCAGGAGCGGATGCTGCGCCCCCTCGTCCGCCGGCGACCGCGCGCGATGGGGCATGGCCACATCGCTGGGATGCACCGCCGAGTTGTAGGGCTCGGGCGCGATGAAGGGCGGATGCGGACGGTAAAAGACGAGGTGGGCGAACCACGGCTTGTCCTTGCGGACAAGCAGCCATTTGAGAAACTGGTCGGTGATGAAGGTCGTTTCATCGTCCTCGGCCGGAAACTCGGTGGGGATGAATCGGAAGCCGCGGTCGTCGGGCTTGCGGAAGTTGCGACGCGGCCGGAACACGTCGGAGCGGCCCTCGAAATCGTAGCCCTTGGCGAGGAGGTCGGAGACCCAGGCGCCCATGTCCTCGGGCAGGTGCAGCGCCGGAGTGAAGCCGGGCATGATGCCTTCGTCGTAGGCGGTGAGCGCGGGGTCGTTGGGATGCTTGCCACGCGGATCGGGCGTGGTGTCGGTGTAGCCGAAAAGGGCCGGATCGTAGCCTGCCTTGCGCGCCTCCAGCGCGAGGTTGGTGTGACGCGAGTCGAGCGGAGTGCCATTGCGGCCGGAGCGGTGATTCATCAGGTAGAGCCCGGTCAGCAGGCTCGTGCGCGAGGGACCGCACGGGGTCGTCTGGCCGAAATGGTTCTCGAACAGCACGCCGTCGGCAGCGAGCGCATCCAGATTGGGCGTTCTCACATTGGGGTGGCCCAGGGCGGAGATGCAGTCGGCGCGCCACTGGTCGGCGCAGATCAGCAGAATGTTGGGTCGCTCGGCCATCTGGTCCTCAACCGTCTGGCGGCCTCAATATCGCGCCCGCACGACGGGCGCCAGTGTCATATGATGACTCGGCGGGCGGTGGTTGTGGGGGGCGGATTGCCGGGGCTTTATTGCATCGAGGTCACGAGCGCCCGAAGAACCTTTCCTTCGCGCAGGTCGTCAAAGCCTTCGTTGATCTGGCTCAGCGTCAGTTCCTTCGAGAGCAGTCGGTCGACGGGCAACAGCCCCCGCCTGAACAGGCGGATGAAACGCGGGATGTCGCGGGCCGGAACGCAGGACCCCAGATAGCTGCCTCTGACCGTCTTTTCGTCGGCAACGAGGTTGACCGCTGGAATGGGGAGCGTGGTCGAAGGCGGAGGAAGTCCGGCGGTCACCATGACCCCGCCGCGGCGGACGATATTGTACGCAAGCTGCAGGGCCGAGGCCGATCCGGCGAGTTCAAGCGCGTGATCCACCCCTCCCCGGACAGTGTCGCGAATGGCCGCGGCCGTATCGTCGGCCCCCGCCAGAAATGTGTCCGTGGCTCCGAATTCCCGGGCAAGCATGAGTTTTTGCGGCGAAATGTCGACCGCCACGATCCGCTCTGCGCCCGCTGCACGGGCCCCCAGTAGCGCCGCCATCCCCACCCCGCCGAGCCCTACAATGGCGACCGTGTCGCCTGCCCGGATTTGCGCGCCGTTGAGCGCGGCTCCCACTCCGGTCAACACCGCGCATCCAAAGAGGGCGGCATGGCGCAGGTCCAGATCTGGATCGACCTTGACCAGCGACTGGTGGGCCACCGTTGCATACTCGGCAAAGCCGGACACACCCAGATGGTGGTGGAGGGGGTCGTGCGTGTCGGGGGCGCTGAGGCGCCGTGCGCCCGACAGGAGCGCGCCGGCTCCGTTGGCCGCCGCGCCCGGGAGGCACAAAGCGGGCCGGCCATCGTTGCAATACTCGCAGGACCCGCAACTGGGCACGAACACGCAGACGACATGGTCGCCGGCCCGGAGGTTTGGAACCCCTGGGCCCACGGCCTCGACGATGCCGGCAGCCTCGTGCCCCAGCACCATGGGCAGCGGGCGGGGCCGATTGCCGTCGATCACCGAAAGGTCGGAGTGACACAGGCCGGCGGCGACGATGCGAACCAGCACTTCCCCGTTGCCCGGCCCTTCGAGTTCAATGGAGCGGACTTTGAGCGGCTTGCTGGCGGCGTAAGGCGCGGCCAGGCCCGAAGTCTCGAGTACCGCGGCGCGAATTTGCATGATGTGCCCCTACCCTGCCGTCCAGCCGCCATCGACCTTGAGCGCCGACCCCGTCACCAGCGCCGAAGCGTCGGAAGCGAGATAGATCACGGCTCCCATCACGTCCTCGAGGCGGCCCAGCCGTCCCAGCTTGATCTTGGAGAGAACGGCAGTCCTGAACGCCGCGTCGCGAAAGTACGGCTCGGTGAGCGGCGTTTCGATGAAGGTCGGGCAGATCGAATTGACACGGATGTTGCTTGGCGCGAGCTCCACCGCCATCGCTTTGGTCAGACCTTCGATCGCATGTTTGGATGCGCAGTAGAGCGTGCGATTGGCCGCGCCGACATGCCCCATCTGCGACGACATGTTGATGATCGAACCGGCTCGTCGGTCCGAAAGCATCCGACGCACCACACACTGGGCGACGTGAAAGGCCGCGCGCACATTGAGATCGAAGACGGTTTGGAAATCGTCGTCGGTTGCTTCGATAAACGGGCCGGGGCGATTGGTGCCCGCATTGTTGACGAGAATATCGAGCGGCGCCTGTTGGGCGAGTGCGGCCTCGACCGCGGCGCGATCGGTTACGTCGATGACCAGGCCTTCGGCACTGCCGCCAGCGTCACGCAGCAAGGCCACTGCATCGTCGAGGGTTTCCCTGTGACGTGCCGCAACCACAACATGTGCGCCCTGCCCGGCCAGGGCGGCGGCGCACGCAAGACCCAGGCCGGCGCTGCCGCCGGTTACCAGAGCCCGGCGGCCATCGATCCGAAAGCCGGGCGATTTCGGCAACTCGGCCATCTATTCGGCCGCGGTGGCATAAGGGACATTGCGGCGGCCATAGCGGCGCACGCGGACATTGGCTTGCTCGGCGTGGCCGACAAATCCCTCGAGCATCGAGAGCCGGGAATCGTAGGCGCCGACCAGCGCACTCGCTTCGTCGGTGAGGACCTTCTGGTAGGTGCAGGTCTTTAGGAACTTGCCGACCCACAGGCCGCCCGTATAGCGGGCAGCCCGCCGCGTCGGCAGAGTGTGGTTCGTGCCGATGACCTTGTCGCCGAAGGCCACGTTGGTGCGCGGCCCGAGGAACAGGGCACCGTAGTTGGTCATATTGGCGAGAAAGTAGTCGGGGTCCGCGGTCATAACCTGCACATGCTCGAAGGCGAGCCGGTTGGCGACCTCGACCATCTCCTCGTCGTTGGCGCAAAGGATCACTTCGCCGAAATCCCGCCAGGCGATGCGGGCGATTTCAGCCGTGGGCAGCATCGTCAGAAGCCGGTCGATCTCGGCCAGTGTCGCGCGCGCGAGCGCGTCCGATGTGGTGAGCAGGATCGCCGGCGATGTCGGCCCGTGTTCGGCCTGGCCGAGCAGGTCCGTCGCACAGATTTCCGCATCGACGCTGTCGTCGGCGATGACCAGCGTCTCGGTCGGTCCCGCGAACAGGTCGATGCCGACGCGGCCGTAGAGCTGGCGCTTGGCTTCCGCCACGAAGGCATTGCCCGGGCCTACGAGCATGTCGACGGGAGCGATCGACTGGGTGCCCAGCGCCATCGCTCCGATCGCCTGCACGCCGCCCAGCACCAAGATCTCGTCGGCGCCGGCCATGTGCATCGCCGCCACAATGGCGGGGTGCGGTCCGCCCTTGAAGGGCGGCGCTGCGGCCACGATGCGCTTCACGCCGGCGACCTTTGCGGTCAGCACGCTCATATGGGCGGAGGCGACCATCGGGTATTTGCCGCCCGGCACGTAGCAGCCCACCGCATCGACCGGAATGTTCCGATGGCCAAGGACAACCCCGGGAAGCGTCTCGACTTCGATGTCGCGCAGGGCGGCCTTCTGCTTTTCGGCGAAGTTGCGGACCTGCGCCTGGGCAAAGCGGATATCCTCGAGATCGCGCGGCGGAACTTGCGCGATGGCCCGCTCAATCTCCTGTTCGCTTAGCCGGAAGGAGGGTGGCGACCAGCCGTCGAAGCGGCTGGAAAGCTCGCGCACCGCTGCGTCGCCCCGCGCCTCGATGTCGGCGAGGATCTCCTCGACCGTCGCGCGCACCCGGCTGTCGGCTTCCGCCCGTGTGGCGGCAGCCTGCGCGATTTTCAGATGAGTGGCCAAAACTACCTCCCCGGCCTAGCCAATGTCGGACGTTTCCCGCCCGCGAGTGATCTGCGAAATGGTGACGGCCAGGATCAGCGCCGCGCCGTTGAAGACGTTGGTCACCCAAAGGGGAATTCCCAGCATCGACAGGCCTGTGATCCCGGTGGCAAGGAAGTATACGGCGACCAGCGTGCCCCAGGGATTGAACCGGCCGGGCTGGATGGTCGTTGCGCCCAGAAAGGCCGCCGCGAAGGCCGGCAGCAGGAAGTTCAGCCCCGAAAACGGATCCGCCGAGCCGAGCACGCCGGCGTAGAGGATACCGGCGAGCGAGGAGAGAACCGCCGAGGCGACGAGCGCGCCCACGCGCACGCGATCGACGGCGATGCCGTTGAGCCGGGCAACCTCGCGGCCGCGGCCGACAAAGAGCAGCCTTCGGCCCAGGGGGGTGTAGTCGAACACATACCAGATCAACAGTCCGGCGGCCAAAGCGTAGTAGAATGCGTAGGGCATGCCGAACAGGCGATGGCCGACGACGGCCATCACCAGGCCGTTGTCGATGCCGCCGATGGTCGACGAGTTGGTCATCCATTGCACGATGCCGCTCATCAGCGAGGTCGAACCCAGCGTGACCACAAGCGAGGGGACGCGGAAATAGACGATGAACAGCGAGTGCAGCAGGCCGACCGCTATGCCGATGCCGATCACGATTGCGAGGACGAGCAGGATGGGCATGTGCTGCCACACGTTGAGCACGCCGATTGTCGATGCGGTGAGCGTGAGCGTGCCGCCCACCGCCAGATCGTAGTCTCCGGCGGTGAGCGGGATGATGATCGCAAGCGCCAGCAGGGCGGCTGGCGCATAGGAGGTGAACATGATCGAAAAGTTGGCCCAGCTCATGAACGAGCGGGGCATCGCGATGCTGAATGCCGCGATCAGGACGATCCAGACGAGCACGACGGCGATCCGTTCGAACTGCCGCGCATAGGCGATACGGCGGGGCGGAGACATTGTGGTCGAGCCTTCGATCTTGGTTATCTCGGTCATGCCTGCCCTTCAGCTCAGGAGAGATTTGCCTGGGGCTGGGCGCTCGCGTAGCACGCAGCCGATATTTCGTCCTTGGTCAATCCGGCGCCGGCGATTTCGCGGCTGATCCGGCCGCGCGCGAAGACCAGCACGCGGTCGCAGATGAGCGCGAGCTGCTCGGCCTCGGAGCTGGCGCACACAATCGTCATGCCCTCTGCGGCCGCCTGGCGGAGCGCGGCGAAAATCTGCTGGCGCGTGCCGACATCAACGCCCTGGGTCGGCTCGTCGAGCAGAAGCAGCGTCGGCGTCCGGTGCATCCAGCGGGCGATCAGCACCTTCTGGGCATTGCCGCCCGACAGCGCCGATAGTTTGAGCGAGGGATCGTTCGGACGCACCTCGAAGCGTACGCCCAGTTCGGCCGCGACGCGCAGCATCTCGCCGTTGCGCATGCGTCCGCCGCGAAAGAAGCGGCTGACATCGGGAAGCAGCATGTTGTCCACGATGGACAGGCTGTCCACCCCGCTCGCGCCCTGGCGGTCGGCCGGCAGCAGCGCCATGCCGCGCTCGATGGCCAGTCTGGGCGTGATCGCGGCCTGGCTCATGGGCTGTTCGCCGTCGAAGGCGATATCGCCTCCCGTGCCGGCGCGCGCGCCGAACAGAAGGTAGGGCACTTCCTCGTACCCCGATCCGATAAGTCCGGTGAGGCCGACGATCTCGCCGCGCCGAAGCGAAAGAGACACGCGGTCGAGCATCGTGCCGCTCAGTTCGCGCACCTGGGCCAGAAGCGGGCGTTGCGCCGCTTCCTGCTGGAGCGGCAGGCGGGTGCGGTCGATGCTGCGGCCCACGATCATTTCGACGACCCGGCCGTGGGTCGCCTCGGACCGCTGCAGTTCGCCCGCAACCACGCCGTCGCGCAACACGGTGATGCGGTCGGTGATCTCCATAACCTCGTCGATATCGTGCGAAATGAACACGACGCTCGAACCCGAGGCGGTGATCGACCGGACGAGACCGAAAAGCTGCCGCACGCCGCTTTCGGGCAGGAACGGCGTCGGCTCATCGAGCAGCACCAGGCCCGGGCGGCCGGTCTGCGCGCGGGCGAGTTCGCTCTCCTCGAAGGCGCGGACGATGGCCAGCAGAGCGCGCTGAACCGGCGTGATCCGATCCACCCGCTCGTGCGGATCAAGATCGAGGCCGAAGCGGTCGAGCGCCTTCTGCGCGGCGCGTTCCTCGGCGCGCCAGTCGATGAAACCGCGGGTGTTGCTGGTCAGCTGGACCAGGCGAAGGTTCTCGAGAACCGTCAGCGACGGCACAAGACCGAGATTCTGGTGAACGAAGGACATGCCCAGCCGGCGATAGTCGCCCGGGCGAAGCGGCAGGGAAACGAGCTCGCCATTGAATCGCATCTCGCCGCCCTCGTCGGGCGCGTGGAATCCGGCAAGAATCTTGACCAGGGTCGACTTGCCCGACCCGTTCTTGCCCAGCAGGCCATGGACCTCGCCCGGCGCGACGTCAAAGCTCACGCCGCTCAGCGCCCGCTCTCCGCCAAAGGTCTTGGACAGATTGCGGACGGAAAGGACCGGGAGCGCCTGCGGCGCCCCCGATCCGGGAGTTGGAGGGAGGTCTGTCGTCACGGCGGACTACTTCTCGAGTCCCCAGAGCTTGCGGAAGCCCGCTTTATAGGCGTCGCCATAGCCGGTGTCGAACTGGGCGGGAGTACCGGCGCTGGCCACGTTGTTCTTGTCGAAGATATAGAACGGCACATTGAGCGCCGTGGGGGTCGGAAGGCCGCAGGCGTCGCGCAGGTGGCCGTCCACGGTGGCATAGGCGATCCAGTCGAGGCTCTCGCCGATGTCCATGTCGACGTCGCCGGAGGCGATGTAGTCAAGAACGAACGGCGTGCCGTTGAAGGTGCCGACCTTCACCTGCCCGGTCTTGCCGACGAGGCGAATGGCGGGGACCACGAACTGCGACATCGAATCGTAGATCGGGATCACCACGTTGATGTCGGGATTGGCCTGCAGCGCAGCCTGCACGCCAGGCTGGATCTTGGTGCCCCATTCGGTCACGCCGACATTGATCTCCTGCACGATCTTGCCCTTGGGGGCGACGGCCGCCAGCTCCTTGGTGAATTCATCCACCAGCGGGATGGTGGGCGGAACGTCACGTGATACCACAATGGCGATCTGCGGATTGCCGTCGGTGGCTACGGTCGCCCAGTCGGCGAGGATGCGGCCGACTTCGCCAAAGCCGATGGTCAGCGAGCTCGAAACCACCGGATCCTGCTTGAAGGAGGGATCGTAGAAGTGGGACGTCATGACCTTGACGCCGGCAGCCTTCGCCGCCTGCAGCGCAGGGGCGATCGAAGCAGGGTCGATGCCGGAGATGAGATCGATGATGTCGTATTTGTCGCGCGTGGCGAGCTCGACCTGCTGCACCCATTCGCTGGGATTGCCCTGGTTCTGGCCCTCGACTACCTCGAGGCCGAGGTCCTTGCCGACCGCCTTCTCGCGATCGATGATACCCTTAAGGAAGGGGTTGGCGCTGTTGTTGGGGATCGACATCTGCTTCTTGCCGGCCGCGCACGCCTTGGCGTCGAACGGGTCGCCGGGGGCGACGAATTGCGGAGTCGAGGTGTACTTGGCAAGGCTTTCCTTTGCCTTGGCGAGGCCATCGCTGACGTCGTCGGCGAGCGCCGGAAGGCTGAAAAGTCCAAGCGCGACGGCCGATGCGACAGTCGCGAGATAGGCGCGTTTCTGCATTGCGTTCTCCCTGCTTCGCTGCATCGGCGCCACCAGCCTGCGCTCTGGCCCGTCATGCATGCGTATTCATGTTTGCGCATACATGAGAATGAGTCAATCGCGATCGGAAGGAATTTTGGCATGATCATGCCCGAGAGACCGCCAGTTTCCGGCCCGGTTCGACCAAAGGCGAAACCGATGTTGAAACCTGCCGCGGGCCGGATTATGCAATGACCATCGACACTTCTGTATACGTATTCGAATGGCGGCGAGAGGCTGGCAATGGCGCGGCAGGGTTCTAGGTCCACTTCGTTTGATGTCGCCGCGCTCGCCGGAGTGTCGCAGGCATCCGTGTCGCGCGCCTTCAGCGGCAGCGCGAGCATCACCGAGGAGACGCGGCAACGCATCCTCGAGGCCGCCCGCAAGCTCAACTACGTGCCCAATTCCATCGCCAGCAGCCTTACGACCAAGCGCACCAACATCGTGGCGCTGATCCTGGGCAACCTTGGAAACCCGTTCTATGTGCATGTTCTGCACCGCTTCAGCCAGAAGCTGCAGGCGCAGGGGCGGCAGGTGCTCACCTTCACGGTCGATCCGGGGGCGGAAAGCGACGAGGCCATACTGCATCTGCTCAAATACCAGGTGGACGGAGTGATCCTCGCGGCCGCGCAACTTTCCACCCGCATGACCAGCATCTGTCACGACCGTGGCATACCGATCGTGCTGTTCAACCGCTACATTCCGGGTAGCGACGCGTCCGGGGTCCGTTGCGACAACGCGGCCGGGGGACGGTTGATCGCCGAAGCCTTCCTCAGGGCCGGCGCCAGAAGTTTCGCCATGATCACCGGAGATCCCAAGGGCACCACAAGCCAGGACCGCGTGCGCGGATTTGTCGAGCGGCTGCTCGAGGAAGGGATTCGCCGCTCCGATCTCATCGCCATTCCTGGCCTCTCCTCCTACGAAGGGGCGGCCGAAGCGACCTACGAGACATTCGCCGAGCGAAAGCTGCCGCTGCCGGATGCCCTGTTCGGGATCAACGACATCATGGCGATGGGGGCGATCGACACGCTGCGCTACCGCATGGGCGTGCGCGTGCCGGAGGACCTGATGGTCGCCGGCTTCGACGATATTCCCGAGGGACGCCGCCTGCCCTACCAGCTCACCACCGTGCAGCAGCCCATCGAGGCAATGGTGGACGAGGCTCTCGACATCCTGCATCTCGACGATCCGTCGCGGCCTATCGAGCGCGGTATCGACCGGCCGATCGCCGGCCAGTTGATCATGCGCGCCACCATCGCCCAGCCGCCGCCCAGGCCACGCAGGGCTCGCAGGTAGCCCTGCGGCGCTTGCGCACTACTCTGCGGCCTGCCGTTGCGGCGGGGTGTAGCCGAAGTCGAACTGCGGAGCCGGACCGCGGGCCAAGCGCATGGCTTCGCGTTTGCGCGCCGTCCCCGCAAGGTCCGGTTGATCATCCGCGGTCAGGAGCACGCCGTACCCCTCTTCGGCCTGCTGGCGCGACACCAGTCCGTAGCGGACATCGCGGGCAACGACCGCCGCGTCGCGCTCCAGGGGATCCCCCCAGCCTCCGGATCCAGCCGTCCGGTAAATGATGCGATCGCCGGGCTCGACCTTGAGGTTGTCGATCTTGGACGGGATGCGCTGTGGCGCACCGCCCGCCCGTTCGATCCATTTGCTCGAGGTGCCGCCGTGCAGGCCGCCATTGATGCCCCAGGGCGGGACGACCTCGCGGTCGTCGTGGATCGAAACCTGGCCCGGCTCGAGCAGCCTATAGACCTTCTCGATGCCGGCGCCGCCCCGATGCAGGCCCGGGCCGCCGGAATCGCGGATGGGCCGGTAGCTTTCGACCAGAACGGGATAGTAGTTCTCGATGTATTCGATGGGCGTCGCCGAAAACAGGGGCCACCAGGCATGCCCGTCGAATCCGTCCCCCTTGGGCCGACCCGGCACACCGCCGAAGAGCAGTTCCATGAGCTGGAAGTACTTGCCCCTTCCATCGGTGCCCGAGAAGATGAAATGCGGGCTCGTGCCGTAGCCGGCGGCCATGGAAAGCTGCGGCACGAACTTGCCGAGGGCGCCGGCCTGGCAGTCAAAAAAGCGCGTGTGCGTATTGAGCCGGTTCGATAGGGCAGCCGGAAAACGCGGATTGAGCAGCGAGCCTTCGGGCAGAACGATCTCGAACAGATCGTAGAAGCCCTCGTTGAACAGCATCGAGGGGTCGAAGGACATGATCATGTACACGCCGAAGAAGAGCTTGCAGAGCCCTTCGTGGATATGGAAGTTGATCGGCCCTTCCGCCTGCGCGTCGGTTCCGGTCCAGTCGAACACCGCGATGTCGCCGCGCCGCGAGATGGTCAGCGTCATGCGGAACGGTCCGTTGCCCAGGCCATCGTCGTCCACCCAGTCGGTGAAGCTCACCGGAGTTTCGGGGATGTACTTGCGGATGACCTGCCGCATGGCTTCCCGCGTGCGCAGCAGCAGCATGTCGCAGGCTGCCATGTAGGTTTCGCGCCCGAAGCGGTCGCACAGCTCCTTCACGCGCGTTGCCGCGGTCCGGCATCCGGCGATGAGCGCCATCAGGTCGGCGCGGTTCATATCGGGCGTGCGCGTATTGTTGAGCATGATCGCGAGCACGCCCTCGTTGAGCTTGCCGCGATCGTAGATGCGCACCGGCGGAACGCGCAGCCCCTCGTCCCAGATGGTGTGGGCATTGGCCGGCATCGATCCGGGGACCATGCCGCCGACATCGACCATGTGTCCGAAGATGGACGAGAAGCCCACCAGAACCTTGTCATGGAAGATGGGCATCATCACGCACCAGTCGTTGTTGTGCGAGATCGACCCCTTGCACGCATAGGGGTCGTTCCAGACGAAGATGTCGCCCTCATTGATATCGCCCTCGAACTGCTCGACGATGGCGGGGATGTAGGAGCCGAACTGCCCCACGATCATCTGCCCGCGGTCGTTGCAGATCATCGGGAATTCGTCGTGCTGCTCACGGATCACCGGAGAGAGCGATACCCGGACGACGACGCCATCCATCTCGAAGCGGGCGTTCTTGAGGGCGTTCTCGATGATGTCGAGAGTGATCGGATCGACGTTGGCGGCCATGGCGGTCACTTTCCCTTCGAAACGGGCCAGATGAGGATGTTTCCGTGCGCGTCGATTTCGGCGTAGTGGCCGGGAAGCAGCACGGTCGTGGTATCGTATTGCCGGATGATCGCCGGGCCTTCGACGCGAGCGCCGATCCCAAGCTTGTTGCGATCGTAGTGAGGGGTATCCTGCCAGAGCCCGTTGAAGTAGGCCTTGCGGGTTTCGAGGATGGCCGATTGCACGCCCTCGCCTGCGCCGACCGGCGCGACCTCGTCGACGGAGGGTGTTGCGCCGCGCGCCACCACCCGCAGGGCGACCAGTTCCACCGGCACGTGGAAGCGAACACCGTAGGTTCGCTCGTGCAGGGCATGGAAATCGTTGAGAGCCTTGTCGAGCGTCCCCCGGGCCCGCACTTCGGCCGCGCCGACCGGCACGGCGACTTCAAACCCCTGCTGCTCGTAGCGCAGGTCCAGGGCATATTCGATCGAGGCGTCGGCCGGGGCCACGTCCTGCTCGGTCAGCCACGCTTGGGCCTTTTCCTCGAGACTGGCGAGGCGGCTCCACACCTCGTTCGGATCGAGATCGCGAGTGGTGCGGATGTAGGTCTGGACGAATTCGTTGCGGAAGTCCGCTTCGAGGAAGCCAAGGGCGCAAAGCACGCCCGGATTGGGGGGAACCAGCACGGGATAGCACCCCAGAAGCTCGGCGAGCGCGTTGCCGTGCAGCGGACCGGCGCCGCCGAAGGCCACCAGGCCGAACTCGCGCGGATCGAGCCCGCGCTGAACGGTGATGACCCTGAGGGCGCCCAGCATCACCTCGTTGGCGATGTCGATGATCCCCTTGGCCGCCTCTTCGGGAGAGAGTTTCAGCCGCTCGCCAATGCGGGCAACCGCCTTGCGGCCGGCCTCGACATCCAGGGGCATGTCGCCGCCCAGCAGCACCGGCGGCAGATAGCCCAGCACGATATTGGCGTCGCTGACGGTGGGTTCGGTCCCGCCGCGGCCATAGGCAACCGGTCCGGGACGGGCGCCGGCGCTGCGCGGGCCGACGCGAAGCGAGCCGGTGAGCTCGGACACGTCGGCGATCGAACCGCCGCCTGCGCCCACGCTGCGAACGTCGAGCGTGGGAACCTTGGCCGGAAACATGCCCACTTCGGTCGAACGGGAGATCGTGGCCTGTCCGTCGATGATCACCGAGACGTCGGTCGAGGTGCCGCCCATGTCGAAGGCGAGCAGCTTGGGAAAGCCGGAACGGCGCGACAGCATGATGGTGCTGGTGACACCGCCCGCCGGACCGGAGAGAACTGTATGTACGGGCCGCTCGGAGGCGGCGGCGGCGCTCATCAGACCGCCGTCAGAGCGCACGATATGCAGATGCGCCTTGACCCCTTCCTCGCGCAGACGATCCTCGATGCGCGAGAGGTATCGCCTCATGATCGGGCGCACATAGTCGTTCATCACGGTGGTGATGGCGCGATCGTATTCGCGGAACTCGGGCAGGATGTCGGACGACAGTGACACCGGGATTTCGGGGTAGCGTCGGGCGACGATGTCACGCAGGCGCCGTTCGTGGTCGGGATTGGCGTAAGAGTGCATGAGGGAGATCGTCAGCGCCTCGATGCCGGAGCTGCACAACTCCTCGATCGCCTTGGCGGCCGCGGCCTCGTCGAGCGGGATCACCACCTCGCCCCGGGCATTCATGCGCTCGGGAATGCCCCGCGTATCGGCCAGCGACGCCAGCGGGTCGGGCTTGTCCATGTTGATCCAGCCGAACAGCGGGCCGGGGGTCCAGGCCTTTGCCAGATGGAGCGTGTATTCGAACCCCTGCGTCACCAGAAGGCCGACCCTGGCGCCCTTGCCTTCCAGAACCGCATTGGTCGCAACCGTGGTTCCGTGCAGGATCAGATCCACGTCGGCGGGCGAAATGCCGGCCTTCTCGCAGATCAGGCGAACGCCCGCCGCAACGCCGATCGATTGATCCTCCGGCGTCGAGGGAGTCTTGGCCTGATAGGTCCTGCGCCGCTTCTCGTCATGCAGCAGCAGGTCGGTGAAGGTTCCGCCAACGTCTACGCCAAGTCTCATTCATCACCCCTCGCCGCCCTCCGATAGGGCGCTAACCGATCCGCGCCTTGCATGCGCATACATTGCAGCATAGAGTTGGATCACCTCTCGCCGCAAGAGCAAAGATTACCGGCATCTCCAGATTCTTTTGAGGCGAAAAACCGATCCGCCGGATAGTCTGATTGTATAGGCTTACTTCGCTGGTTACGCATGGCTGGGCGCACACTCTACGACAAGGTCTGGGATCTGCATGTCGTCAAAAATTACGATGATGGCACGACCCTGCTCTACATCGACCGCCATCTGGTGCAGGAAGTTTCGAGCCCGCAAAGCTTTGCCGGCCTTGCGGGAGAGGGGCGGACGCTGCGGCGGCCGGCGGCCCATATCGCGGTGGCCGACCATGCCGTTCCGACGCGGTTCCGCGATCGCGCACTGCCCGATGGTCTCGCCGCCCGGCAGCTGTCGCGCCTTGAGGCGAACTGCGAGCGGTTCGGCATCAAATACATTCCCATGAACGACGACCGGCACGGCATCGTGCATGTCATCGGCCCGGAACTCGGCTTCACCCTGCCCGGGGCGACGCTGGTGTGCGGCGACAGCCATACCTCCACGCATGGCGCCTTCGGGGCGCTGGCCTTCGGCATCGGGTCGAGCGAGTGCGAGTGCGTCTTTGCGACGCAGACGCTGCGCCAGCGCAAGCAGAAGCGCATGCGCGTGATGCTGGAGGGCGCGCTGCCGGCGGGCGTGACGGTCAAGGACATCATTCTCGCCCTGATCGCCAGGATCGGCACGACCGGCGGGGCCGGCTATGCCATCGAATATGCGGGATCGACCATCGCCGGCCTGTCGATGGAAGCCCGCATGACGCTGTGCAACATGTCGATCGAGGCGGGAAGCCGCGTGGGCATGGTGGCGCCGGACGAGGCCACGCTGGCCTATTTGAAGGGCCGCCCGCTGGCGCCCACCGCCGGGCAATGGGATGCGGCGGCGCGTCACTGGCTCAGTCTCGCCTCCGATCCCGATGCCGCGTTCGATCTCGAGGTCGCGCTCGACGTCTCGGCGCTGTCGCCGCAGGTGTCGTGGGGAACCAATCCCGGAGAGACCGCGCCCATCACCGGCACGGTGCCCGATCCGGCGGCGGAGGCCGATCCGGCGCGGCGCTCCAAGATGGAACGCAGCCTCGCCTATATGGGGCTCGCGCCGAATACGCCGTTGACCTCCATCGCCATCGATCGGGTGTTCATCGGCTCGTGCACCAACGGCCGCATCGAAGATCTTCGCGTGGCGGCCGACATCGTTCGCGGCCGCCGGGTCGCGCCGGGTGTTTCGGGCATAGTGGTGCCCGGCTCCGCCTCGGTGCGGCTGCAGGCGGAGGCCGAGGGCCTCGACCGCGTGTTCACCGCGGCAGGTTTCGAGTGGCGCGAATCGGGCTGCTCAATGTGCGTTGCCATGAACGACGACCGGCTGCAGCCGGGCGAACGCTGCGCCTCCACCTCGAACCGCAATTTCGAGGGCCGCCAGGGCATGGGCGGGCGCACGCATCTGATGAGCCCGGCGATGGCGGCGGCGGCGGCCGTCAGCGGCCACCTCGCCGACGTGCGCACGTTCGGGATGGCGTGATGCAGAGTTTCACCACGCTGGAATCGATCGCTGCTCCCCTGCCCGAAGCGGATGTGGATACCGACGTGATCTTTCCCGCCCGGTTCCTGCTGCTGCTCGACAAGGCCGGGCTGGGCAAGCACCTGTTCCACGAGCGGCGCTATCGCGAAGGCCGGCTGACGGATTTCGTCCTCAACCGGCCGCCCTACGACCGGGCGCAGATTCTCGTGGCCGATGCCAACTTCGGCTCCGGATCGAGCCGCGAACACGCGGTCTGGGCCCTGGCGGATTTCGGCATACGCTGCGTCATCGCGCCCAGCTTCGGCGAGATCTTCTTTGCCAACTGCTTCAAGAATGGCGTTCTGCCCATCGTGTCGCGCGGCGACGACCATGCCAGCGTGATGTCTGCGGCGCAGGCGGCGAAGCCGCTGCGCGTCGATCTCGAGCGGCAGCAGATCGCCCTGCCCGATGGCGAGGCGATCGGATTCGATGTGGAGCCGTTCCGCCGCCGCGCGCTGCTTTCCGGCCTCGACGAGATCGGCACGATCCTCAGCGAGGAGGCCGCCGCGATCGCCGCGTTCGAGCGCGAGCAGCGGGCGCAGCAGCCTTGGCTGTGGCTGGAGGATGGCCGGATGGAACGTTTGGTCGAAACGGAAGGGAGGCGCAAATGACCGATAGCGGTCTGGCCGAGAACTACAGGGGCGCGTTCGGCAAGCGCATCGGCTTTGGCAAAAGGCCGGCGCTGCTGATGATCGATTTCGTCCAGGCCTATTTCGACCGCAGCTGCGCGCTCTATGCCGGCGTCGAGGCGGCGCTGGCTTCGGCCCTGCGCATCCGCAGCCAGGCGCGCGCGGCCGGCGTCCCCGTCATCTACACCAACGTCGTTTACAACAGATCGGCGATCGACGGCGGGCGCTTCTATCAGAAGTCGATGACGCTGCACAACTTCCTTGCAGGAAGCCCGATGGGAGCGTGGGCAGACGGGCTCGAACCGGCCGGGGACGAGCTGGTGATTTCCAAGCAGTATCCGAGCGCCTTTTTCGGCACCTCGCTGAGTTCGACGCTGACTTCGCTCGGCATCGACACGGTCATTCACACCGGCCTGTCGACCAGCGGGTGCGTGCGCGCCACCTGCGTGGACTGCTGCTCTTACGGCTTCATCCCCATCATCGTACGCGACGCGGTCGGCGACCGGCACAGCGCGCCGCACCAGGCCAATCTGTTCGACATGGACGCCAAATACGGCGATGTCGTCAGCGAGGCCGAAGTCATCGCCTATCTCGACAACCTGGACACACACTGATGCAAAAACGCAGCCTTCGCGCCGCCCTCGAGGCCGGCGAATTCATCGTCGCTCCAGGCATTCACGACATGATCACGGCGGTGATCAGCAACGAGGTCGGCTTCGATTTCGTCTATGCCTCGGGCTACTGGATGACGGCGTCGGCCTTCGGCCTGCCGGATGCCGGCATCGCCAGCTACACGCAGATGCTCGACCGGGTTTCGACGCTTTGCCGCACGGTCCGCGCCTCGGTCATCGCCGATGCCGACACGGGCTATGGCGGGCTGCTCAATGTGCATCATACCGTGCGCGGCTACGAGGAGGCCGGCGTGGCGGCCATCCAGATCGAGGACCAGGAGTTCCCCAAAAAGTGCGGGCACACGCCCTTCAAGCGCGTGGTGCCGGTTGAGGACATGGTCGAAAAGGTCAAGGTAGCCATCGAAGCGCGCCGCAATGCGGATACGCTGATCATCGCCAGAACCGACGCCCGGCAGACCGATGGGTTCGAGGGTGCGCTCAGGCGAGGCATCGCCTATGGCGAGGCCGGGGCGGACATCGTGTTCCTCGAGGCCCTCGAGAGCGAGGCCGAGATGCGCGAGGCGTGCCGGCGCATCAACAGGCCGCTGATGGCCAATATGGCCGACGGAGGCAAGACGCCGATCCGCTCCAAGTCGGAGCTCGCCGAGATCGGCTACAGGCTGGCGATCTTTCCCTCCCTCACCGGCCTTGCGGCCGCCGCCGCCGCGAAGAATGCCCTTGAGGTGCTCAAGAGCGAAGGGACCTCCAATTCCCCCCGCGTCCCGCTCTTCAGCTTTTCCGAATTCAACACACTGATCGGGTTTGAGGAGGTGTGGGCGTTCGAGCGCCGCTGGGCGCGGCCGTCCGCGGCGACAGAATGAAGGGACGCATCGCCTGCATCGGCGCAGGAACCGTGGGGCACGCCTGGGCCGTGGTCTTTGCGCGCGCCGGTCACGAGGTCGCCCTGTTCGACGCCAAGGCGGGCGAGGTCTCCGACCGAGCCCTGCCCGCCATCCGCCGCACCCTTGGCGTGCTTGCCGAAGGCGGCATGCTCGAGGAGCCGGAGGACACGGTCGCCTCGCGCATCACCGAGGCGGCTTCGATCGACGAGGCGGTCGCAGACGCCGTCTATGTGCAGGAGAGCGTGCGCGAAGATCTTGCCACAAAGCGGCAGGTGCTCACCCGGATCGGCGAGTGCGCGCCGCCGGAGGCCATCATCGCCTCCTCGACGTCGGCGATCCGCGGGTCCGAGTTCCTGACTCACATCCCCGAGCCCGGCCGCGCGCTCGTTGCGCATCCGGTGAACCCGCCATCGCTCATTCCCCTCGTCGAACTTTGCGGGTCGGGGAGCACCTCGGCGGCAACGATCGAGGCGGCGCGCGGCCTGCTCGTTGCTGCGGGCATGACGCCGGTCGTGGTGCGACGCGAGATCGACGGCTTCCTGCTCAACCGGCTGCAATACACGCTCGTCGCCGAGGCCCTGCACCTGGTCGGCGAGGGCTACTGCTCGGTGGACGATATCGATCGCGTCATCACCGACGGGCTGGCGCTGCGATGGGCGTTCCTCGGTCCCTTCGCGGTCGCCCACCTCAATGCCGCGGAGGGGTTCCAGGGCTTTGTCGATCGGCTTGGCCCGATGATGCGCCGCATGGGCGAGGATGCCCGCACGGGCTATCAATGGACGGACGCGCAGGTGGCCGAGATTCACCGCCAGCTCGCGGCGCGCCGGCCGGTCGCGCAAATTCCGCAGCTGCAGCGCGAACGCGACCGCAACATCCTCGCGCTGCGGCGACTGAAGGGCGAGTAGCCGCAACGCGCGGGAAGCATCGCGACACGCAAGGGCCCATCCATGCCAAGGGGCGTCGGTCTTTGCGGCATGAACTGGCTGGGGCGCTAGGATTCGAACCTAGGAATGGCGGTACCAAAAACCGCTGCCTTACCACTTGGCGACGCCCCAACGGCGCGGTTCCTACACGCTAAACCCTGCCCGCGCAACGCGACGGGCATGGCCGGAGACGGCGCTTGAAAGGCGTGGATGCCGCCGCTATAACGCCCGCCATTCCGCTTCGGGCAGGCGCCCCGCGGGATCCCCTTTCGGAGTATAGCGCAGCCTGGTAGCGCACCTGCTTCGGGAGCAGGGGGTCGCGTGTTCGAATCACGCTACTCCGACCAACAAGAAGGCCGGTCGCGAGACCGGCCTTTCCCGTTTTGTGCGTCCCGTCGTCAGGCGCGGCGGCGGAACAGGCTCCACAGACCGCTGACCGTGAGCGACGCAAAGATCATCTTGAGCGCGTCCCACACCAGGAAGGGCTGCACCGCCTTGGCGAAGGCCGAGCCAAGCAGGTTCGTATGGTCGAGCCAGCTCGCGCCCGAGCCAAGCACCAGCAGCCAGGCGTAGCCCAGCACGAACAGCAGCGCATCGCCGATCAGCATGGCGATCGCCAGCAGCACCACGCGGCCGGAGGCGCCGAGGTCGGCGGCGCGCCCGATGATGTAGGCCATGGGGGCAAAGCCAAGAAGGAAGCCGCCGGTTGGCCCCAGCAGATAGGGTAACCCGCCGCCGGTGGCGAAAACCGGCACGCCGATCGCTCCTTCGATGAGATAGGCGATGACGGTGAGCGTGCCGATACGGGCGCCGAAGGCTCCGGCGAGCGCGGCGACGGCAAAGCTCTGCAGCGTCACCGGGACCGGCCAGGTCGGAACGTTGATTTTGGCAGCGGCGGTGATGAGCAGTGTCCCGATCAGCACCATGGCGATGTTGCTCAGCACCCGTTCGGTGCCTGTCTTGGGTTCGAGAAGGCCCAGGACTGTGTTGGGAGTGGTCAGCGTTGCGGCCATTGCGTTACCTTGTCTGCTGCGCGGGAAAGAGTGCCCGTTTCTAGTCTAACGCCCGTCTGGAGCGCAATGGCCGACACCCCGCCCTCCCTCGACTTCGATACCCATTTCGAACCACGGACCGGTCAGCCGGTCGAGGTGCTCGCCGGCATCGTCCGGGTGACGGCGCCCAATGCCGGCCCGTTCACCTTCACCGGCACGAACAGCTTTCTCATCGGCCGCGACCGGGTGGCGATCCTCGATCCGGGGCCGAACGACGAGCGGCACATCGCATCCCTGCGCGCGGCGGTCGGCGGCCGCCGAATCGAAGCCATCCTGCTGACCCATACGCATCGAGACCACTCGGCCAGCGCCGCCCGCCTCAAGGCCGAGACCGGCGCGCCGCTCTGGTTCGCCGGGCCGCACCGGCTCAGCCGGCCGCCGCATCTGTTCGAAATGAACGCGCTGGCGAGGGACTGCGACTGGCGGCTCATGCCCGATCTCACCTTCTTCGATGGCGAGAGCTTCGCAGCGGGCGGCATCGCGCTCACGGCGATCGCGACGCCCGGCCATTGCGCGAACCACATGAGCTTCGGCATCGATGGCACCGAATGGGTGTTCACCGGCGACCATATCATGGGCTGGAACTCCACTCTGGTTGCCGTGCCCGACGGCTCGATGACCGATTACCTGCGCTCGCTGCGCAAGATGATCGAATTGCCCTATCGTCACTACCTGCCGGCGCATGGCGGCCCCATCGAGAACGGCCCGGCCTATGCCCGCGCGCTCCTTGCGCATCGCGAACTCCGCAACCGGCAGGTGGTCGAAGCGGTCAACGCCGGCGCGCGGTCGGTGCGCGACCTCCTCGACCGCATCTACCCCAATCTAAGGGGGCAACTGCGCTTCGCCGCCGGCCTTACGCTCAAAGCCCATATCGAGTATCTCGCCGGCGCCGGCCTCATCCGGATGCAAAGGGGCCTGGCCGGCCTCAGACTGCTGCCGGGCTAGTTGTCGGACTGCCCGGCGGGCGAGGCATCGCGCAGCATCTGGGTGACCTGGTTGTCGAGGTCGAGCAGGAAGGTTTCGATGCGCGTGCCGTTCTCGCCGAAGTCGGGAACCTTGCTGAGCGAGGCCGATCGCATGGCAACGGTGGCGCCGTCGGCGGCCCCCGTGACGCGGATCACCACTTCCTGCCGGAAACCCAGAAGCGTCGTGACGATCGCATTGATCTGGCCGCTGTCGAGCGGGCCGGTCGGCCTGCGGCTCGAGCGCACGTCCCAGTCGCGGTCGTCCACCAGGGCGGCGACGGCATCGAACATATCGGGCGCCGTGATGGGATAGTTGCGCGAGCGGGCGTTGGGGAACTCCGTCTCGATGCGCGCTCGTTCCGCCGGGGTCATGAACGCCTGGTCCACGGCGGACACAAGGGGCAAGGGGTTGGCGTAGTCGGTGCTCACGTCCGGCGAATCCGGCTGACGCCAGGCGAGATAACCGAAATAGGCGGCCGGCAGCAGACAAAGCACGCCGAAGATGAAGGCCAGGCTCGCCCGCCACCATCCCTGGTCTCCGGTGAACCAGAGCCGGCCAAAGGCCACCAGCGCCATCAGCACGGCAAGCAGGGCCAGCGCCAGCGCGACCGCCTCGATGACGATGAAGTTGTCGCTCGTGATAAAGCGGGCGCGATGGAGCAGCACGGGGATGTAGGCGAGCGGAAGGGCCAGCGCGCCGACGCGGCGGGCCCAGATCGCCCATTTCGAGGTTCTCACCAGAATGCGCATCAGAGGGCTGAACTGAGCTTGGGCAGAGGCGGAGGTGGCGGGGGCGGACACATGTCGCGGATCGCCTGCCACTGGGCGTCGGTGAAGGCGGGCGCCGTCGGCGCGGACGACAGGCCCAGAGCCTCGAGCGCAGCGCGGCGCTGATCGGTCAGCGGGTGATTGGAAAACAGCGCCAGGGCGCGCGAAAAGGAGTCGTCGCGGGCCACGCGCTCCAGCAGATCGACGAGCCCCTGCGGGCTGAAGCCCAGGCGCGCGGCCGTTTCGGCAGCGAAGCGGTCGGCCTGCGCCTCGTCCTGGCGCGAGAAGCGATTGTCGATAAGCGACGAGCCCACGGCGCCCGCAACCGACAGGCCGGTCATGTCGCCGAGCACGAAGCCGACCAGCAGGCCGGTGGTCGAGCTCGCGATCAGCGTCTGCATGCCGTGGCGGTAATAGACATGCCCCAGCTCGTGGGCGAGCACGCCGGCGAATTCGTCCGGGGTGCGGGTCGCCTGGATCAGGGCGGAGAGATAGAAGGCGCGGCCGCCGGGCAGGGCGAAGGCGTTCGGCACGTCCGACCGCACGACCGTGACGTTCGGGACGAAGGGCGAGTCAAGGCCGTCGAAGACCCGTGCCACAAACCCTGCGATGGCCCGGTTGGCCGGGCTTTGCGGATCGGGGTCGCAAAGCACGTAGCCCTTGCCGCCGGTCAACTGGCGCTCGATCTGCACCGCGGCGGTGTCGCCGATCTTGGTCTCCCAGCCGGGCGGCACGTAGGCGACCAGCCTGTCGGCGAGAAGCGGAATGCCGAACAGATAGGCGACCACCACCGAGGCGAGGGCCGCAGTGGCGAGCACGAGAATCCGGGCCTGCGTCCAGCGCTCGCGGCGCTGTGCCTTCGCCAGGGCTGGCAGCACGCCCAGCGCCGACCGCATGTCGGCAATGCCGGACACGCCCAGCCGCGCGCCGGCAGGCTTCCTGCGGTTGCCGATGCGCAGCTCCATCATGCGCGAGTGGAGCAGATAGCAGTCGGCCTCGGGCCAGCGGTCGATGACCTCGCGCGTGCCTGCGTCCAGGATGACGAGCGCCACCGGGTCGGCGGCAAGATCAATGACGCACTGCGCGTCGCGCACGTCGGCGACCAATCCATCCTGGTAGCGGGCCGCGAATTGCATCAATACGCACCCACGTTGAGGGCGTCGGCGAGCCCCTGCCCGATCAGCGCGCGGTCCTCGGGCGCCGCCCGCACCGTGCGCAGGCTGTCGACGCCCTCGATGGTGCTGCCGCGCGCCAGCAGCCGCCACCAGCCCAGGCGAAGCACGATCTCGGCAAGCAGGCCGAGCGCGCCCAGCACCACGAGATAGCCCAGGATCAGCAGGGCGAGGTTGACCGCTCCGGACTGAAACGGGCTCATGAGCGTGTCCGCGTCGGGCGGCCTGCCGGCCTGCGTGGCCGCCGCATATACGGCCGCGGCGACCACGATCACCGCCAGCGCCAGCAGCATGAGCAGCGCCGCCACCCCGAGCGCGTAGACGACGAACTGGCCGAACAGCGCGCCCGCCCCGATCTTCACGGCAAGCCTGGCCTCCCCCAGCGACACCGTGGACAGCATCCGCGAGGCGGTGCGGGACCGGTACCAGGCGAGGCTCAGGGCCAGAAGCGCCACGCAGCCGAGGCAGGCGAGCAGGCTCAGCGGACCGGGCGCCGGCAGCCCGTCGACCGTGACGATGTCGCGGGTGCTGGCGATCCACGCCGCCGTCCCGCCGATGGCGGCAAGGTTGACCAGATAGGCCGCATAGTAGCTCCCCGCAAAGGCCCGCCAGTTGCCGGAGATGGCGAACTGGCGATCCCCGTACCAGGTGTTGCGCCAGCGATATCGCCACAGGCTCGAGGCCATCCACGGATAGGCGAGCCCCGCCGTCGCAACCATCGCGATCGACCACAGGAACCGGCGCAGCGCATAGGCCCAGGCATTGCCGCGCATGTCGAAGCGGATGCCCCGCCACAGCGTGCGCGAGAGGCGGAAATCCCGGGCCCGATAGATCGCGTAGCCCATCAGGAACCAGATCACGGCGGCAATGCCCAGATAGCCGGCCGCAACCAGGCCGCTCTGCTGCATCGAGAGCGCGAAGAGGGCGACGTAGATGGGCAGGAAGAAGGCGAGCGCGAAGAAGAAGCCGGCCAGAAGCTGGCTGGCGGTGCCGGTATATTCGAGCGGCTCGCCGTCGATGACGGTATTCTGCCAGTAGAACCGGCGTTTCCAGGTCGCCTGCCAGAAGCGGTAGAGGCCGATGGTGGGCAGCATCAGGGCGTAGCCGCGGACGATGATGGCAAGCAGCTCGTGGCGCGAGCCGGTGAACTCGACGCGCCCTACCCTCGCCGCTGACGCCGTTTCAGCCATGCCGTCCGAATGGTTGCCCGCCGCTCACGATTTCACGTGGCCGCGGCGGCTGCAAGGTGCGGCTCAGGGGTAGAGCCGCTGCCGCGACCACGGGCCGATCGAGTCGGCGCGCGTGAACCGGACCCTGTCGTGCAGGCGGAATTCGCCGGCCTGCCAGAACTCGATCTCGATGGGGATGATGCGGAAGCCGGACCAGTAGCCCGGCCGCGCCACCGCCTCGTCGGCGGGCAGCTCGGCCTTGAGCCGCTCGACCGCCGCCATCAGGTCGGATTTGCGCGGGAGCGGGCGCGACTGGCGGCTGACGCGGGCGCCCAGCTGCGAGACGCGGGGGCGCGTGGCGAAATAGGCGTCCGCCTCGGCAGGTTCGACGACCTCGACCGGCCCGCGCACCCGCACCTGGCGGCCCTCGGACTTCCAGTGAAACACCGCCGCCGCCCTGGGCTGGGCGAGGAGCTGTTCGCCCTTGCGGCTGTCGAAATTGGTGAAGAACACAAAGCCGCGGTGGTCGCGCGCATTCATGAGCACCATGCGCACATCGGGCATGCCCTGGGCGTCCACGCTGGCCAGCGCCATGGCATGCGGGTCGCTGGGCTCGCTCAGCTTGGCGGCCGCGAACCACTCCTCGAACAGCGTCATGGGATCGATCGATCCATGATCGTCGTCGTTGAACAGGCGCTCGGTGAGGCTCTGGCTGGACATGGCAAACCGCGCGGTTTCAGGCCGCCGGCGCTCTGGACAAGCAGGCAGGCCGTGGCCATATAGATCGTCGAATGACGATTTTTCAATCGTCGCAACATACACTTGCCCCTGTAATTCATGTCGGTAAAGCGCCCTCGGCCGCGCCCTTCCGACATGAATACGTCGAGTTTCGAAGGAACCCATGCGCGATCCGTACAGCGTGCTCGGGGTTTCTCGTTCCGTGAGCGAGAAAGACCTTAAGTCGGCTTACCGCAAGCTGGCCAAGGCCAATCACCCCGACCAGAACAAGGACGATCCCAAGGCGCACCAGAAGTTCGCCGAGATTTCGGCTGCCTACGATTTCCTCTCCGACAAGGACAAGCGGGCGGCCTACGACCGCGGCGAGATCGACGCCGACGGCAATCCGAAATTCGCCGGCTTCGGCGCCGGCATGGGCGGAGCCAGGGCGCGCAGCGGCGCGCAGGCGGGAGCGGCCGGCTTCTCGGCGGAAGACATCCTCAAGGAGTTCATGAGCGGTTTCGGCGGAGCCCAGACGCGCACCAGCCGGAGCGCCGGGTTCGACCCGTTCGGCACGGCCGGTTTCGCCGGCGCGCGCCAGCCGCAGGCCAAAGGCGAGGACATCAACGCCACGCTGACGGTCAGCCTCGAGGACGCTCATTCCGGCCGCTCGGTCCCGCTGCGGCTGCCCAACAACAGGGTCGTCAACGTCAAGCTGCCCGCCAAGGTCGAGGACGGCCAGCAGATCCGGCTCAAGGGCCAGGGCACGGCCTCCCCCTGGGGCGGCGATCCAGGCGACGTCATCGCCACGGTCAGGTTCGAGCGACATCCGAAATTCCGTCGCGATGGCAAGGACCTGCGGGTGGACGTGCCGATCACGCTTTATGAAGCCGTGCTTGGCGGCAAGGTGCGCGTGCCCACCCTCGACGGAGAGGCCGAGCTGACGCTGCCGGCCAACATCAACACGGCCAAGGCGCTCCGGCTCAAGGGCAAGGGGCTGCATGGCGACGGCGACCTCTATGCGAGCCTCAAGATCGTGCTGCCCGAGGCGGGCGATGCGGACCTTGAAAGCCTCATGCGGTTCTGGCGCGACCAGAAGCCGTACAAGGTGCGCGACTGAGGCGCCCCGGTTCTCCCCGTCCGGCGGCGCAAATGCTCGCCGGGCGGCCCTAGCGGCGCGGCGCGGCGGCCCGGCGCAGGCGGTCGTTGATCGCCTCCCCCAGCCCGTGATGCGGGATGGGGGCGACCGCGATGCGATCGTGCGCCGCATCGAGCTCATGAAGCATGGCGAACAGATTGCGCGCCGCCTCGCGGAGATCGCCGGCGGGCGACAGGTTGAGCGTGCCCTCCCCGGCGCCGAACGCGAGAAACGCCTCGCCGGACTCCGGATGGGCCGCCTCGAGGCGGAGCCGCGCATTGGGGGCATAGTGACTGGCCAGCATGCCGGGGGCGACGATGGCGCCGCCTGTGGCGGCCACGGCAACCGGGCGGCCCAGGGCGGCTTCGATTTCGGCGCGCGGCAAAGCCCCCGCGCGAAGCTGGGTCACCGTGTCCCCGTCGATGGCCAGAATCGTCGATTCCACGCCGGATCGGCTCGGGCCGCCGTCGAGAACCGGCACCCGGCCGGCGAAGGCGCGCTCGACCTGCGCGGCCGTGGTGGGCGAGAGGCGGCCCGACGGGTTGGCCGAGGGCGCCGCCAGGGGCCGCCCGGCGGCGCGGATCAGGGCCAATGCCAGCGGGTGGTCAGGCACGCGGATGCCGACGGTATCGAGGCCCGCCGTGACGATATCGCTGAGGCCGGAGCCGGCGCGCTTTTTGAGGACCAGCGTCAATGGGCCGGGCCAGAATCGCGCCAGGCGCTCGGCGAGCGGGGAGAACTCAGCCAGGCGCCGCGCCATGGGAAGGTCGGCGACATGCACGATCAGGGGGTTGAAGCGCGGCCGGCCCTTGGTCTCGTAAATGCGCAGCACCGCATCCGAATTGGTCGCGTCCGCGCCAAGGCCATAAACGGTTTCCGTGGGGAACGCGACCACCCCGCCCGCCCTGAGGATTTCGGCGAATGGCTCGACATCGGGGATGGGGGAGGCGGGGGCGCTCATCGGCGGCTGTTTGACAAGGCGGTTGACGGGCGTCAACTAATTGCGGGCCGCGGCCGTTTCCGTTCAGGCGGCCATAGCGGCAAGTTGCGGACCCAGATGGCCACCCTTCTCGTCTCCCAGCGGAATTTCGAGAGCCACGTCACCCCGTCCGGACACCCGGAACGCCCCGCGCGTATCCGAGCCATCGAGGAGGCCCTGGCCGAGGAGAGCTTCTCGCCGCTCATGCGGCGCGACGCGCCCTCCGGCGACCTGTCGCTTGCCGAGCTCGTGCATGCGCCCGGCTATCTGCAGCGGCTCGCGCAGGCGCGCCCGGCCGAGGGCCTGGCGCAGATCGATGAAGACACCTTCATCTCTTCCGGGTCGCTCGATGCGGCATCGACCGCGCTGGGCGCCGGCCTCGCCGCGCTCGAGGCGGTGGCGCTGGGCGAGGCGCAGAATGCGTTCTGCGCGGTCCGTCCGCCCGGCCACCATGCCGAGCGCGAAACGCCGATGGGCTTCTGCCTCATCAACACCATCGCGATCGTCGCCCGCGAGGCGCAGCGCAAATATGGGGCCGAACGCGTGGCGATCGTCGATTTCGATGTTCACCACGGCAATGGCACCGAGGACATCTTTCAGAGCGACAGGAGCGTGTTCTATGGCTCCTCGCACCAGATGCCCCTTTTCCCGGGCACGGGCGCGGCAAGCGAAACGGGAGTGGGCAACATCTTCAACGCCCCGCTTCCTCCGCGCACCGGCAGCGAGGAAATGCGCATTGCCTATGAGGAGCGCATCCTGCCGGCGCTCGATGCCTTCTCCCCCGATTTCATCTTCATTTCCGCCGGCTTCGACGCCGACTATCGCGATCCGCTGGCGCAGCTCAACTGGCGGCCGGACGATTTCGGCTGGGTGACGCTGCGGCTGATGGAGGTTGCCGAGCGGCGCTGCGGCGGGCGCATTGTGTCGCTGCTCGAAGGCGGCTATGACCGGCAGGGACTTGCCACGGGAGTGGCCGCCCATGTGGGCGCATTGATGGACGGACGCGAGTGGCCGAGCCGGACAACGACGATGTGAAGGCAATGACCTTCGAGGCGGCCCTGGCCGAACTCGAAGGCATCGTGCAGCGGCTCGAGGGCGGCAAGGCGCCCCTGGCGGAGTCGATTGCGATCTACGAGCGCGGCGAGGCACTTAAGTCGCATTGCGAGGGACTGCTCAAGGCAGCAGAAGCGCGGATCGAAAAGATCACCCTCAAGGGCGGCCGGCCGGTCGGAACGGAGCCGCTCGACCAGTAAGGGGCCCCCGATGGCCGCAAGCGCATCAACGAACCTCACGCGGGTTCGCATCATCCTTTGGACACTGGTGATCGTCGCGGCCGCGGCGGCCACGGCCCTGTTCGTGTTCCGCCCCCCGGCGCAGCAGGTCGGACTGACCGGCGCCCCCTTCATCCTCCAATCCACAAAGGGCGGCACATTCTCCCAGGCGGACCTCAAGGGGACGCCGAGCCTGGTCTTTTTCGGCTATACCTTCTGCCCCGACGTGTGCCCCACCACAATGGCCGAAAGCGTGCAGTGGCGGCGCGATCTCGGGCTCACGCCCGAGCAGCTTCGCACGATCTTCGTGACGGTCGACCCCCGCCGCGACACCAGGCAGGTGCTGACCGACTATCTGGCGGCATTCGACCCCAGCATCATCGGCCTGGTCGGCGACGACGCGCAGACGGCGGCCGCCAAGGCCGCGTTCGGAGTCTTCTCCGAGGCCGCCGAGCCCGACAAGAACGGCAACTATCTCGTCAATCATACCGCGAACGTGTTCCTGATCGGGCGGAACGGCGAATTCGAGGGCACCATCGGCTATGGCGAAGACACTCAGAGCGCCGAGGCCAAGATCAGGCGGCTGGTGGCGGGGTAGCACGAAAAAGGCCTGCGCCGCGCCCCGCCGCGGCGTGGCTCACTTAGCCGCTTGCGCCGGGGCGGGTCGGGCCTTTGCGACCCCAGCCAGGTGGAGGAGGGTGCGCCAATGACCAGGCTCCGTCTCGACATCGCCCTCGAGCAGCGCGGCCTTGCGCAGAGCCGGGCGCGGGCGCGCGACGCGATCCTGCGGGGCACGGTGCAGGTGAACGGCGTTCCAGCGGGCAAGCCGGCCATGCTGGTGAGCGATGCCGACCGCATCGTCGTCACCGACCCGGCGGGCGCCTATGTCTCGCGCGCGGCGCTGAAGCTGGCGGCCGGGCTCGAGGCGGGAGAAATCGACGTGCGCGGCCGGATCTGCCTGGACCTGGGGGCTTCGACCGGAGGCTTTACGCAGGTGCTCGCGGAGCGCGGCGCCCGCAAGATCTATGCCGTCGATGTGGGGCATGGGCAGCTCGATCCGCGGATACGGGCGCTGCGCCAGGTCGTCCCGCTCGAAGCGACCGATGCTCGCACTCTGTCCCCATCGCAGGTGCCGGAGGCGATCGACCTGCTGGCGTGCGACCTGAGCTTTGTCTCGGTGACCAAGGTGCTCGCCGCGCCGCTCGCGCTCTGCCGGCCGGGGGCCGATGCGGCGATCCTCATCAAGCCGCAGTTCGAGGCGGGACGCGAGCATGTGGGCAAAAGCGGACTGGTGACCGACCCGGCGGCGATCGCGCGGGCCCGGACCGGTGTCGTCCGGTTCATGGCCGAACAGGGCTGGAGCCATCGGCTGTCCGTCCCCTCCCCCATCGCCGGCGGGGATGGCAACAAAGAAATCGTGGCACTCTTCCGGCGGCTTGGCTAATATCGGCAGTTGACGATTGAAGCTGCTGTTCTGGAGCGGTTGCACGTCCGTCAGCAGGGGTGGCCTTCACCCCTGCCGGACGCGCTCCCGGGCACGGCGCCGCCCTCCCCGGCCGGTCGACCAATCGTCACGCACTCAATTTCGAATCAGCAGGTGATGCGATGGACTACCGCCGTCTGGGCAAATCCGGCCTACGGGTCTCCGAGTTCTCTTTTGGCGCCTGGGTGACCTTCGCCAAGCAGGTCGGCGAAGACGATGCCGCCTCAATCATGGGCGCCGCCTACGACGCCGGAATCAATTTCTTCGACAATGCCGAAGGCTACGAGCAGGGCAATGCCGAGCTGGTCATGGGCGAAGCGCTCAAGAAGCTCAACTGGCCGCGCGACACCTACATGGTCTCGTCCAAGGTGTTCTGGGGCGGCTCCAAGCCGACGCAGCGCGGGCTTTCGGCCAAGCACGTGACCGACGGCTGCCACATGGCGCTCAAGCGGCTCGGGGTCGACTATCTCGATCTCTATTTCTGCCACCGGCCCGACATCGACACCCCCATCGAAGAGACGGTGCGGGCCATGCACAACCTCATCCAGCAGGGCAAGGTGATTTACTGGGGCACCTCCGAGTGGACCGCCCAGCAGCTCACCGAAGCGCACCTTGTGGCACGGCGCGAGCATCTGACGCCCCCGACCATGGAGCAGCCCGAATACAACATGTTCCAGCGCCAGAAGGTCGAGGTGGACTATCTGCCGCTCTACGAACTCGGGCTGGGCACGACGATCTGGTCGCCGCTCGCCTCAGGCTTCCTGACCGGCAAGTACAATGACGGCATTCCGGCCGACAGCCGCGCCAATCTGCCCGGCTATGAGTGGCTGAAGCGCAATCTCGAATCGGCCGAGGGCAAGGCCAAGATCGAAAAGGTGAAGCAGCTTGCGGTCTTCGCCAGGGAGGTCGGCCTGCCGATCCATCACCTGGCGCTGCTCTGGTGCAATGCCAACCCGAACGTTTCGACGGTGATTCTGGGCGCCAGCAAGAAGAGCCAGCTTCTCGACAACCTCAAGGCTCTCGAGAGCAAGAGCAAGATCACGCCGGAGGTGCTCAAGCGGATCGACGAGATTCTCGGCAACAGGCCCGAGCCGCCCAAGGCGTTCGCACGCGCCTGAGCGCTAGAAGCCGACGCCGCCATCGCGGCCGGTCTGGCCGCGGTGGCGCAGGAAATGATCGGCCAGCACACAGGCCATCATCGCTTCCCCGATCGGGACGGCGCGAATGCCCACGCAGGGATCGTGCCGTCCCTTGGTCACAACGGTGGTGTTTTCGTTCGCCGTGGTGACGGTTTCGCGCGGGGTGAGGATCGACGAGGTCGGCTTGACCGCGAAGCGCACCACGATGGGGTCGCCGTTGGAGATGCCGCCCAGGATGCCGCCGGCGTGGTTGGACTTGAAATAGGGGCCGGAATTGCCGGCGCGCATTTCGTCGGCGTTTTCCGTGCCCAACAGCGCCGCGGCGGCCATCCCCTCGCCGATCTCGACGCCCTTGACGGCGTTGATCGACATCATTGCGGCGGCGAGATCGGCGCTGAGCTTGCCATAGATGGGCGCCCCCCAGCCGGGGGGCACGCCCTCGGCGACCACTTCGACCACCGCGCCCACCGAGTTGCCGGCCTTGCGCACCTCGTCGAGATAGCCCTCCCACTGGGCCGCGGCCTTGGGGTCGGCGCAGAAGAAGGGGTTTTCGTCGACCTGCGCCCAGTCGAAATTGCCATAATCGATCCGGTGCGGGCCCATCTGCACCAGGCTGCCGCGAATCCGGACCCCGGGGATGACCAGGCGGGCGACGGCGCCGGCGGCGACGCGCGCGGCGGTTTCGCGCGCCGAGGCCCGGCCGGAGCCCTTGTAGTCGCGGATGCCGTATTTCTGCAGATAGGTGTAGTCGGCGTGGCCGGGGCGGAACTTGTCCCGGATGTCGGCATAATCCTTGGAGCGCTGGTCGGTGTTCTCGATCAGCATGGAGATGGGCGTGCCGGTGGTCTTGAGCAGGCCGTCGCGCTCGTCCTCGAATACGCCCGAAAGGATGCTGACCCGGTCCTCCTCGCGGCGCTGGGTGGTGAAGCGCGATTTGCCCGGCCGGCGCCGCTCAAGGTCCTTCTGGATGATCTCGGCGCTGATGGGGATGCCCGGGGGGCAGCCGTCCACCACGCAGCCGATCGCCGGCCCGTGGCTCTCGCCCCATGTCGAGATGCGGAACATCTGGCCGAAGGTGTTGAAGCTCATCTAGTCGTCCCAGCTCTGCCCCGCCGGATAAACCACGGATCTCCCATTTAGGAAATGCACGACGGAGTCCTGGGGAGGGAACCAGTTGACCGCCCGCTCGTGCGGGAAGCCCTCTATCAAATGCCTCAGGATCCTCAGTATTCCCCCGTGCGACACGATTACGGCGGGGCCGTCGAGCGAGCGGCCGAAGTCGAGTACCCGGCGGGCAACGTCGTCGTAGCTCTCGCCTTGTGGGGGGCGAAAGTACCAGAAGCTCGCATCGCGTTCGCCGGCAATCGCCATCGC
Organism: Devosia sp.; assembly: GCA_035548755.1. Taxonomy (GTDB): domain Bacteria; phylum Pseudomonadota; class Alphaproteobacteria; order Rhizobiales; family Devosiaceae; genus Devosia_A. Next base: position 12,812 of record DASZSH010000031.1, on the reverse strand, counting down.
CCCGTTGGCAAGTTCGGTGTGGAGATGTCCCTCGTATATGCCGAAAGAAATTTCGACGAGCCGAGGATCGATGGTGATATCGGGCAGAGGGTCGCCGAGACCGCGGCGGACAAGGTCCATGGTCTCGCGCGCACGGCTCAGCGGGGAGACAAACCAGCCGAAGTCCGTGGCGTGACGGTTGACGCGCCGGAGCAGGGTCTTGAGCAGTTCACCGTTGAGCGCCGCCTGGTTCCGGCCCCGGGCGTTGAGCGGGATGTCCTTGCTGCCCTGGTAGCGCCCCTCGGCGTTCCAATCGGTTTCTCCATGCCGGACGAAATAGAGTTCCGGCCAGACGACTTGGCTCATCGGAGGGGCTCACGCAGTGGGAGGGGTCTCGACGGCCGCATCCTCGTCCATCAGCTTCATGCCGACCACGTTGAAACCGGCATCGACGTAATGGATCTCGCCGGTGACGCCGGAGGCAAGGTCGGACAGCAGGTAGAGGCCGGCGCGACCCACATCGTCGATGTCGACGTTGCGGCGCAGGGCTGCGTTGGCCTCTTGCCAATGCAGCATGTCGCGAAGGCCGGAAATGCCGGAAGCCGCGAGGGTCTTTATGGCTCCGGCCGAAATGGCATTGACCCGAATGCCGCCCTTGCCCAGGTCGACGGCGAGATAGCGCACTGATGCTTCAAGCGCGGCCTTGGCGACGCCCATGACGTTATAGTTGGGGATGTAGCGTTGGGAGCCGTAGTAGGTGAGAGTCAGCAAGGACCCTCCCGGGCCCATGAGCGGCTCGGCCCGCTTTGCAACGGCAGTGAAGGAATAGACCGAGATGTTCATGGTTTGCGCGAAGTTGTGGGCGCTGGTGTCGATGTATCGGCCGTCGAGTTCGTTCTTGTCGGAAAAGCCGATGGCGTGGACGAGAAAATCGAGATGGCCCCAGCGCTGATTGATTTGACGGAAGGTCTCGTCCATCGCGGCATCGTCGGTGACGTCGCATTCGACCAGGAAGTCCGATCCTGCCTCGGCGGCGAGAGGTTCGACGCGCTTTCTGAGCGCTTCGCCCTGGTAGGAAAAGGCAAGTTCGGCACCCTGCCCGGCCACGGCCCTGGCAATGCCCCAGCCGATTGAGCGGTTATTGGCGACGCCCATGATCAGCCCCCGCTTGCCGCTCATCAATCCGTCGGCCATCTCGGTCTCCTTCCGTCTTTTCCGGTTTTGGCAGGCTTGTGCCATATGGTGGCGGGCATGACCAAGGACATTTCGAGCATCATTGCCGGCCTGACCGGAATTCTGGGCGAGAGCGCCGTGATCGCGGATCCGGCTCGGATGACCCCTTACCTCAGTGAGCCGCGCAGGCGCTACCACACCGTGGCCGCGGCAGTGGCGAGACCGGCGGATACGGAGCAGGTGCAGGCGCTTTGCCGCTGGGCGAACGCCAATGGCGTGCCGCTTATCCCGCAGAGCGGAAATACGGGACTGGTTGGGGCACAGGTGCCGATGCGCGGGGACGAGGTGATCGTGTCGCTGCAACGCCTCGACAAGGTGCGCGAGGTTGACGGCGCGGCGGGTCACATGACGCTGGAGGCGGGTGTCATCCTGCAACATGCCCACGAGGTGGCCGAGGCTGCTGGGGCGATGTTCCCGCTTTCGATCGCCAGCCAAGGCTCGGCCCGAATTGGCGGCGTTCTGAGCACCAACGCAGGAGGCGTAAGCGTGCTCGCCTATGGCAACGCCCGCGAGCTCTGCCTGGGTATCGAGGCGGTGCTTGCGGATGGCCGGGTCTACCGAGGCCTCAACGCCCTCAAAAAGGACAATACCGGATATGACATCAAGGATCTGCTGATCGGGGCCGAGGGCACGCTGGGGATCATCACGGCTGCCACGCTCAAGCTCCTGCCACGGCCGGTTGGACACGAGACAGCGATCTGCTCGGTAGCGGACCCCGAGCGTGCGCTGGCCCTTTTCGGGTTACTGCGCCAACGAGCCGGGTCGCGGCTCACGGCGTTCGAACTGATGCCGCGCTTCGGGATCGAGCTGCAGCTCAAGCACGGCATGCTCGCGCGCGATCCAACGGCCAGCGTGTCCCCCTGGTACACCCTTGTGGAACTGAGCCGCATGGCCGGAGGAGCGTCAGGGACGCTGGAGGAGGCCCTGGAGGAGGCGCTCGCCAAGGCGATCGTGTCGGATGCGAATGTCGCGCTCTCGGAGTCAGACCGCGCCGAGATGTGGACCGCGCGCGAACAGATGAGCGAAGTGCAGAGCAAGGAGGGCGCCTCGATCAAGCACGACATTTCGGTGCCGATTGCGGCGATCCCCCGGATGATCGCGGAGGGAGCGGCCGCCGCCGCGGGCGTGGTGCCCGGGATCCGGCCTTGCCTCTTCGGGCACATGGGCGACGGCAACCTCCACTTCAACTTCAGCCAGCCCGAAGGAATGGACGGCAGCGCCTTCATGGCCCGGGAAAAGGATGTGAATTCCGCCGTTTACGATGTAGTGCTCAAGCTTCATGGCTCGATCTCGGCGGAGCACGGGATCGGGCAGCTCAAGGCACGACTGCTGGCCGACGTGAAAGACCCGGTGGCGATCGAGATGATGCGGGTGATCAAACAGGCACTCGATCCGAACGGGATTCTGAATCCCGGAAAGGTGCTGGTGTAGCCAACAACCGCACCTTGCGGACATCATCGCCCAGGGTCCGCTAGAACAAGTCCAGCTGAATACCTCGTGACGCCCGCCTCGTTTCGGTGCGTTCCGACGCGGAGCCTGGATCGACGGCGGCGATGAGCTCGGGGCCGTCCGTGTCGGCCTTGTTCACAGCCTGGCTGACTGGATGGTACGCCATGCTATTGACGGGAGGGGGGGCGATGAACTTCAGCGCATCCCTCGACTCGACCTCGCGCGTGTTCAGCCAGGCTTCGAGGGCTTCGCCGCGAAGCAGCGCCGGCATGCGATCGTGGATCGCGGATATTTCAGGGCTCGGCGCGGTGGTCACGATGCATACCGTATCAACCTCCTCGCCATTCGGGCCGGCCCAGGTGCTGTACAATCCGGCGAAGGCCATCGGCTCGCCGCTTGCCAGCGTGATATAATATGGCCATCGAGAGCCGTCTGGCCGCGACTTCCATTCATAGTAGCCGCTGGCCGGAAGCACACAGCGCGAGTTGCGCAGGGCATCTCTGAACGAAGGTTTTTCGGCCATGGTGTCGCCGCGGGCGTTGACGATCAAGGCAAACTGGCGCGGGTCTCTCACCCAGGATGGCACGAACCCCCAGCGGAACAGCTCCGCGGTGCGGCGGCCGTGACGTTCGAGGATGGTAACGACCGGCTGGGTTGGCGCGATATTGTAGCGCGGCGGGTAGTCCGCGAGTTCGCCGAGCACCCTGAACAGCCGAGCCATGGCCTCCGGCGGGAGAAGCAGGGCGTAACGTCCACACATCGAAAAGTCTCCTTGTGGCCAAGGTATTGACTTGCAGCCGCAGAGGCAAACTGACAATCGGGCGCCAATGACGGTCCTTGCCGCAAGCGTCGCCCTTCATCGTCAGCAGGACGTGCTGCTAATCCAGCGCAACATGCCGCCCTCTGAAGGGCTTTGGACTCTGCCGGGCGGGCGGCTCGAACCGGGTGAGTCGACGGAGCAATGCGCCATCAGGGAAGTAAAGGAGGAACTCGGCCTTGATGTCTTTGCCCTGAGGTCTGTGCGGGTGATGCGATACGGACAATTCGAGCTAGAGGTCTTCGCAACCCAGACCTTCGAGGGCGAAATCTCTCCCGACCCAGCAGAAATCCGGAGCTGGCGGTGGGTCCGTCCGCACCAGCTCGCAAGGCTCACAACCACGGCCGGCCTGGATGAGGTGCTCGCCGCCGTGTTCCGCATGTTCGATCGCACATGAACCTTGTGCGGCACCCGACCGTGCGCCTAGAGAGAGCCATGCGACGATTGCGACCTGCCCTGCTGTTACTTGCAGCGATTGCCCTGGCGCAGCCAGCAGCGGCGATCGATCCGCCCTATGAGCCGCAAATGGAACGGCTCGCGGAGATCCTGGGGAGCCTCTATTTCCTAAATCCGCTCTGCAAACCGGGAGGCATCGACTGGCGAGCCCAGCTCAGCGATCTTGTCCGGCTGGATGAACCCGACGAAGACCGCCAGCAGCGGCTCTATGGCGCCTTCAACAGCGGATACACCGCCTATTCGCGGCTCTATCGGACCTGCACGCCCTCCGCGCTCGAGGCCATGCAGCGGCTCATGATCGAGGCGGCCGCTACAGCCCGGGACATTCATACGCGATACGCCGAGTAGGCCTGGGGCGACGCGCAGAATTAAGTATAAAGCCTGAGCCTCCATTAACCTTCTGGTGAGGTGCCCCACTGGCGTCACTGTGTTGGTGCTACGTCATCGTCATGCGGGCGAGCAAACCCATCATTCCGAACTTCGGCGAGAGCGCCCGCGACGGCCAGCGCGAGGCGCGGCAGCTTGCCCTCGAATACCTCGCCGAAGCATGGAATACCGCGGAGGACGAAGGGGTCGACACGATCGCGCTGGCGCATGCATCGCTGTTTGCGGCCCTTGCGACGCTCGTGCGCGAGCATGGCGAAGAGGCTACGGCCGGTTTGGTTGCCGGGCTGCCCGACCGCATCCGCAGCGGCGAATATAATCTCGAGCGCCAGACGCACTGACGTTCAGGCCTGCTGAGGCAGGGTCTCCAGAAACTGGATCGGACGGCCTGACGCGGGGGCGACCAATTCCCCCTGCCACATGACGGTTCGACCGTTGACGACGGTGCCGACAGGCCAGCCGGCGACTTTCACGCCATCATAGGGAGTCCAACCTGCTCTGCTGGCGATCCACGCGTTGGTGATGGTTTCGCGGCGTCCCAGATCGACAATCGTCAGATCGGCATCGTAGCCGACCGCAATGCGGCCCTTGCGCGCAATGTTGAAGATGCGCGCCGGTCCCGCGCTCGTGAGGTCGACCAGGCGTTGGAGCGTGAGGGCACCGGCGTTCACGTGGTCGAGCATGACGGGAACCAGCGTCTGGACCCCAGTCATGCCCGATGGCGATCCGGGATAGGGCTTCCGCTTTTCCTCGACCGTGTGAGGGGCGTGATCGGAGCCGAGCACGTCAACAATCCCGCTCTTGACGCCGCCCCAAATGCCGGCCCGGTGCCTTTTGTCTCGCACCGGAGGATTCATCTGCACCAGCGTGCCCAGACGGGCGTAAGCCGTGTCATCGAGGGTCAGATGGTGCGGGGTCGCTTCGACGCTTGCCACGTCCTTGTGGTCGGCGAGGAAGGCTATTTCGTCGGTGGTGGAGACATGCAGGACGTGAACGCGCCGGCCATATCTGCGGGCAAGCGCGATAAGCCGCTGCGTCGAGCGCAAGGCAACCTCCGGATCGCGCCAGACGGGATGGGACGACGGGTCATCGGGCACGCGCAAGTGCCGGCGCTCCTCGAGCCGGAATTCATCCTCGCAGTGGAAGGCCGCGCGGCGGGTAATGACACGCAGGATCGATGCGACGCCATCGTCGTCGGGAACCAAGAGACTTCCGGTGGACGAGCCCATAAAGACCTTCACGCCGGCGCACCCGGGGAGCCGTTCGAGCGTGGGAAGTTCGGCGACATTGTCGTGCGTGCCGCCGACAAAGAAGGCGAAGTTGCAGTGCATTCGGCCAGTTGCGCGGCGGAGCTTGTCTTCGAAGGCGGCGCGAGTGGTGGTGAGCGGATGCGTGTTGGGCATCTCGAAGACGCCGGTCACTCCGCCCATGACGGCAGAGAGCGAGCCGCTGACAAGGTCTTCCTTGTGTTCGAAGCCGGGCTCGCGGAAATGCACCTGGGTGTCGATGACCCCGGGCAGGACGTGCAACCCATGGCAGTCTGTCACGGAGGCGGCCGTGTCGCCGCCAAGCTCGCCGAGCGCAGCGATGCGGCCATCTCGAATGCCGATGTCGGCGAGATGCACGCCATCCTGGTTGACGATGGTGCCGTTCTTGAAGATCGCGTCGTAGTGCGCCATGTGTCTTGCCTTACTGGATGGCCCGGATGCCCACAATCCTTCGTCCCAGCCGCGCACTGTTCAGATTCTCCGGCGGGGACGCGCAGAAGCTGCTGTTCGACGTCGTAACCGGACGACTACTGGCGGAGGCCGGACCGCCGGTGTGGTGGGCGTTGCTGAGCCCGCAAGGCAAGATTCAGGCGGAAGGGCTCGCCACCTATGAGGATGGGGCGTTCTGGCTGGACGTCGATCAAGGCGTCGCGGACGCCTTCCTCAAGCGGATGCGGATGTACAAACTAAGGGCCGCGGTCGAGATCGCGGACCTGCGCGATAGTCACGTTGTTGGCTGGGCGGGGGATGGCCCGCACAGGCGGACAATCGCAACAAAAGCGGAGTCGGCGCAATGGGATGCGCCGGATGGCTCGTACGATGAATCACGCATCCAACAGGGCATCGCGGAGCTCGGGCCCGACTTCGGAGCAGATCAGTTGTTCCCGCACGATATCGGCATGGACCTGCTGGGTGGGGTGGATTTCAAGAAGGGCTGTTATGTTGGGCAAGAGGTCGTGAGCCGCATGGAGCATCGCGGTACGGCGCGACGGCGGCCGGTGATCGTGTCGGGCGTAGAGGCGACCGCGGGCGCCGCAGTCAAAGCAGGTGGACGGGACGCAGGCACAATCGGCAGACCGGCTGGGGGCAAGGCCGTGGCGATCGTTCGGCTCGACCGGTTCGACGGCAGCGAGGTGACCGTGGAGGGAAAACCGGTATCGGTGGCGCTGCCGGCTTGGGCAACGTATCGCTTGGGCGAATCTGCAGTTGAGGCCTAGATTTTTTGCGGTCGGGTCCTTCTCCCGCGCAGCGGAGAAGGTTGCCCAGGTAGCGTGACGGAAGGCGGAGGCCGCTCCGATACGGATGGAGCCGCGTCTGCCGTCACCCTTCGCGTGCCCCTCCCCCGCACTTCGCTGCGGGAGAGGAGCCGCGAGTTGGGGGGTTCGATGATGGCGCGCGGCAAGGAGCGGGCGTGGCAGCGCATGCTGAGCGGGAGGCGGCTCGACATCCTCGACCCCTCTCCGGTCGATGTGGAGCTCTCGGACATCGCGCACGGGCTGGCGCGCGTCGCCCGCTGGAACGGGCAGACCAAGGGGGACTATCCGTTTTCGGTGGCGCAGCACTCGGTGCTGGTGCTCGAGATTTTCTCTGCGCAGGCGCCGGCGGCCGATGCCCGGGCTCGGCTCTATGCGCTGCTGCACGATGCGCCCGAATATGTGATGGGCGACATCATCTCGCCGTTCAAGGCGGCGATGGGGGGTAACTACAAGGACGTCGAAACGCGGCTGCTCGCCGCGGTCCACCTGCATTTCGCGCTTAACGCAACCGCGCCCGCGCCGCTTCAGCGTCAGATCAAGAAGGCGGACAAGGAAGCCGCCTATCACGAGGCGGTGCAGCTTGCCGGCTTCGGGGTGGAGGAGGCGCGGAAGTTCTTTGGGGAGCCGACGCTCGCAGCCTTCGAGCTGGAGCGGTTCGAGCAGCTGATCCGGCCCTGGCCGACGCGCGAGGCGCACGACCGATTCGTCGATGCGGTCGATATGCTGGCGACCGCCATGCACAGCCAATCGTAAAGTTAACGTAAACGGCCGTTCCGTTTTGACGCAGCTTTGCGACGCATGGTTGATGCGAGGTTAACACGAACCTTGCCGGAGGCCGCCATGGGCTTCGATCTTCGCATCGCCGTAGCAAGCGCTGGCCTCGCTGCACTTGCCGCCGGGGGACTCGCGGTCCCGGTGTTCCTGCCGCAGGCCCTCGCCGAAGAGCCGCAGAGCGGTCTGCTGGATACTGCCAAGGAGCTGTTTCCTCCCTCCTTCGATCCGGGCCGGCTCAAGAGGTTCGACATCACCTATGGCGACAGCGTGTCGACCAAGCCGCTTTCGACCACCTATGTCAGCAAGATCAGTTTCGGCCGCCGAACCCAGGTGGCCGTGGTGACGACCGCCACCGGAACCTATTCCAGCGACGGACTGGCCTCCCCGAACGTGCGCTATCCCGGGATTGACGTAGCGCCCAAGCATGGCCGAAGCGGCTTCACCTATTCGAGCTTCGCTTCCCCATACGGCTCGGGAACATGGACCAGCTACTCATCCGGGTCGTTCACCTACTATACCTACAATTTCACGCCGACGCCCCGGAAATAGCCCAGGGCGCCTGCGGCGGTCATGCCGCGCGCTTGAACTGATAGAAGATGTGGTGGCCGATCTTGGTCACGCGTTTGAGGCGCGGTGCCCAGTCGGGGTAAACATAGGTCGCGTGATAATGCGTGGCGCGACCGACTTCGGGCAGATAGAGACTGCCGTTGATGACGCCATTGGCAATCTCGCCCGCTTCCTTCCAGGCCTTGGGATCGTCCACCGTCTCGGGGATCCCGTCGCAGGCAAAGGAAAACTGACACGCGTTGCGCATCTGCTGGTTCTGATAGACCACCTGACAGATGTCCTTGGGGTAGATCGGGTGGTGCAGCCGGTTCATCACGACCTGCCCTACGGCGATCTGGCCACGATAGGATTCGCCACGGGCCTCGAAATAGATCGCGTCGGTCATGCATTTGATGTCGCGCTGGCTGACCTGGTTGCCAAACTTGTCCATTGTCAGGTCGAACGGCGTGGGCGGGGTGGTTTCGCGCGCATAGGCGAGTTTGGGCGTTGCCATCATGGGAATGACCATCGGCACGACTTGATCGATCGCGTGCAGCGCCGGATTGTCGTCGGGGCCGACGGCGAATGTCCCTTCGGGGTCGGCGCTTGCCACCTCGAGCCGCGGCACCAGCTCGCCGGACGCGTTGCCCGAACGAAGCTCGGCAAGCTTTGTGCGAATGGCGTCGAAGCCGGCAGAAACGGTCATGCCATCGGGCGTGAGCCGTGCGCGATTGGTCTTCTCGGCGCGGTTGGGGCCGGAAAAGCTTCCGGAGTTGAACAGAGCCGCGACGGAACCGACGATCACGACTCTATCGCCTTCGCGCCGCAACGTCGCCGCGGGCGCCGAAGGTTCCGGCGGACCGGGCGAAGCAAGCACCCTATCGATCGAGGGACCCTGCGCGCCAGCGGTGAGAAGGGGCCAGACCAAAGCTGCAAGGACGAGCGAGACAATAACGCCGCCGAAGCTGTGTCCGCGACGGGCCCATGAGGAATTTGGTCCGGAAAGGCCCATCAAACGCGGTACTACTCACGCAACGCCACAACGATACGACGCTTCGGCACAATGTTGCTCAAATGCCGACGAATGCGATCATGCGGGATTAGGGTTATCGTGAGGTAAAGCCGCGGCACCTCATGCGGCGCGGCGTCGCGGATGGTTAACGGCGCGGCCATTCCCGCGGCCGCCTGCGTGTTTGCGTGAGGCTCTGCGCTAGGCCGCCTGGGCGAGGGCCAGCCGGGCGACCGGCACCCGGTACGGGGCGCAGCTCACATAATCGATGCCAAGGCGGGCGAAGAAAGCCAGCGAAGCGGGATCGCCCGCGTGCTCGCCGCAGATGCCGATCTTGAGCGCCGGGTTGGCCTGACGCCCACGCTGGATGGCGATGGAGATCAGCTCGCCTACGCCCTTCTGGTCGAGCGTGACGAAAGGGTCGAGCTCGTAGAGCCCCTTGCGCTGATAGGCGGCAAGGAAGGCCGGTGCATCGTCGCGGCTGATGCCGTAGGTGGTCTGGGTGAGGTCGTTGGTGCCGAAGGAAAAGAAGTCGACGTGGCGGGCGATGTCGGCAGCCCGCAGGGCGGCCCGAGGCAATTCGATCATCGTGCCGAAGGCAAAAAGGCTGCGCGCTTGCGGAGGCAGGCTTGCAGCGTCGATCAGCTCCATGACGCGGTCGCGCACCCATGTGACTTCGTGCGCCGTCGACACGAACGGCACCATGATCTCGAGCGCCACCGGATCGTCGCCATTGCCCATCGCGGCGCGCAGGCCGGCAAGCAGCGCCTGGACCTGCATTTCGAGAATCTCAGGATAGGTGACCGCGAGCCGCACGCCACGGTGGCCGAGCATGGGATTGATCTCGGAGATTCGCTCGAGGCGGAGCTTCAGCGCGCGCTGCTCGAGGCCCAGGGATTTCGCGGTTTCGTCAATGTCCTCGTCGGTGCGCGGCAGAAACTCGTGCAGGGGCGGATCGAAGAGGCGAACCGTGACAGGCCTGCCAGCCATGGTCGAAAATATGGCGGAGTAGTCGCCCGTCTGAAAGTCGACGAGACCATTCAGGGCGGCGCGGCGATCGTCTTCGTCCTCACTGAGGATCAGGCGACGCAGCGCGACCATGCGCTCGCGGGAGAAGAACATGTGCTCAGACCGGGCCAGGCCGATGCCCTCAGCGCCAAAGCTGAGCGCAGTGTTTGCCGCCTCGATAGTCTCGGCGTTGGCGCGCACCTCGATGCGGCGCGTGCTGTCGGACCAGCCGAGCAGTTCGCCGAGCGCGCCGCCGATGCGCGGGCGGCTGAGCGGCAGGACGCCCAAATAGACGCTGCCATCGCTGCCGTCGATGGTGATGCGATCACCAGCGCGGAGCGTGTGGCCGCCGATGCGGCACGACAGGTCCACCGGATCGACGCTGAGATCGCGCACCCCGGCGACACAGGGCTTGCCGGTGATGCGCGCGATGACGCCGGCATGGCTGGTCATGCCCCCGCGCGCCGTGAGAATGCCCGTTGCGGCCCGCATGCCGTCGATATCGGCTGGACCGGTCTCATTGACCACGAGGATGCAGTGGCGACCGCGGGCCTTCAGGCGCGCTGCATCCTCGGCAGTAAAGACGATGTAACCCGTCGCAGCGCCGGGCGAGACGCCAAGGCCGCTGGCCACCGGTTCGGCCGCGTGGCCATCGCGCAGGCTCGGGTGCAGCATGGCCTGCAAGCGTTCGGGGCTTATGCTCGCGACCGCCTGCTGCTCGGTCCAGGTGCCGCGCTCAACGCGATCAGTCGCCGCCTCGAGCTCGGCGGGCGCGCTCGCCTGGTAGGGACGTGCCGAAACGAAGGTAAGCGCGCCGCGCTCAAGCGCAGCGGTGATCAGCATGTGGCGGCCGGCCAGCCGGTCAATGGCTTCGCACAGACGCAACGCGTCGGGCGAAAGGGGAACGTCGCGGCCAGGAAGCGCCGCCGGCCCCATGGCACCGGACATGGGATCGCGCGAGAGGAACTGCGCGATATCCCCTTTCGCCTCGGCCTGCACCATGACGATAGCTTCGGGGTGGCCGGCAAAGGACTCGAACGCTTCGGAGATGGCGCGGCCGAGCGGCATTTTGGGATCGACCGCCTCGCTTTCGGTTGCCGGGGCGGGAACGCCAACGCGCGCCGGGGTCAGTCCCGGCAGGACCGCTTCGGCCGAAGTGCGCACGACCAGGGCCGGGGGCTTGCCGTCGTGGCCGACAAGGCGGAACAGCGTTGCGACCCAATGGGCGCGCAACCGCCCCTCGCGCTGACGTCGTTCATCCTGCAGGCCCTGCCAAGCCGCGGCGGTAACGACGATGGTCGGGACCGTGGCGAGCCCGGCCTCATACACCGCCCGGACCCAGCGGGCCTTGCCGCTCAGGAAGCGCCGCTGCGCCGCGGTGAGGTTTGCGGGGCCCGAGGCCGGGGCGATCGCAAACATTTCCAGCGCGAGGCTCACCGTTTATCCCCTTGAACGAGCTTGCCTTCCATTGTGCCCGGCCGGGAGACGCGCCGCAACGGGCCTTGACTCGGACGGGGCGCGAAAGCATCTGCTCGTCGCCATGAGCAAGCCCAAACTCGAGATCACGCTGTGCGCGCCCCGCGGATTCTGCGCCGGCGTGGACCGGGCGATCCAGATCGTGGAACTCGCCCTCGAGAAGTATGGTGCGCCCGTCTATGTCCGGCACGCCATCGTGCACAACAAGTACGTGGTCGAGGGGCTGCGACGGAAGGGCGCGGTGTTCGTGGAGGAGCTGGATGAAATTCCGGCGGGCGACGCACCCGTCGTGTTTTCGGCGCATGGGGTGCCCAAATCGGTGCCGGCCGAGGCGCGAGCGCGCGACATGTTCTTTCTCGATGCCACCTGCCCTCTGGTGAGCAAGGTGCATATCGAAGCCAACCGGCACTTCTCCGAGGGCCGCGAGATCGTACTTATTGGCCATGCCGGCCATGTGGAGGTGATCGGCACGATGGGGCAATTGCCCAAGGGCGCAATCACGCTGGTGCAGACCGTGGAAGACGCCGAGGCGTTTGCGCCCCGCGATCCCGGGAAGCTCGCCTATGTGACTCAAACAACCCTGAGCGTCGATGATACGTCGGCCATCGTGGACGTACTGCGGCGCCGGTTCCCGGCAATCGCGCTGCCCCACAAGGAGGACATCTGCTACGCGACGACCAACCGCCAGGAGGCGGTGAAGAAGGTAGCGCCCCAGGTGGATGCGATGATCGTGGTTGGTGCGCCCGAGTCCAGCAATTCGGTGCGGCTAGTGGAGGTGGCGCATCGCGCCGGCTGTCCGCGGGCGGTGCTGGTCGAGCGGGCGGAACGTATCGAGTGGGCGCAGTTCGAGGGGATCGCGCGACTCGGCATCACGGCGGGCGCGTCGGCGCCGGAGGCGCTGGTCGACGAGGTGATCGAGGCATTCGCGCAACGCTTCGAGATCGAGGTCGGGGCGCACGGAGCAGGCCGCGAGACGATCGTCTTCAACCTGCCTCGCGAGCTGCGATCCAGCGCCGCGCCCTCATCGGCGGCATGAGCGAGACGGTGATCATCCACACCGACGGCGCCTGCTCCGGCAATCCGGGGCCTGGCGGCTGGGGCGCAGTGCTGCAATATGGCAGCACGATCAAGGAGCTCAAGGGCGGCGCGGCCCTGAC
>DASZSH010000030.1:0-13160 GCA_035548755.1 Devosia sp. | reverse complement strand
CAGGCGTGACAATCAGCCTTCGTCAGGAGGTGACGATGGCCACCAGCCTCAAATTCGGCACCAGCGGCCTGCGAGGACTGAGCACCGACCTTGCCGGCTCGGAGGCGCGCCGCTACGCGGCGGCATTCGCCCGCTACAGCGGCGGCAGGGGCCCAATATTTGTCGGGCGCGATCTCCGTGCAAGCAGTCCCCGGATCGCCGCGGACGTGATCAGCGCCATCTCGGCACTCGGGATCAACATCGTCAACTACGGCGAACTGCCTACACCGGCGCTTGCGCTGGCGGCGATGGCCAACGAAGCCCCCGCGGTCATGGTCACAGGCAGCCATATTCCGGCGGACCGCAACGGACTCAAGTTCTACCTACCCACGGGCGAGATCGACAAGGATGACGAAGCCGGCATCGTGGCCCAGCTGGGGGAAGCCCCGGTCGGCGATGTCGAAGTCCGGGTGGACGAAACCGCGCTCGCGTCGTATCGGGACCGTTACCTCCACGCACTTCCGCATCGGGCACTTGCGGGTTGGCGCGTGGGCGTGTGGCAGCATTCGTCCGTTGCTCGCGACCTCATTGCCGACGTTGTCGAGGGCTTCGGTGCTGAAGCGGTGGCCCTGGGCCGCTCGGACACCTTCATTCCTGTGGACACCGAGGCGGTCAGCGAGGACATGGCGACCGAACTGGCAGGGTGGGTCCACGCGCATCAGCTCGACGCGCTCGTATCAACGGATGGCGACGCCGACCGGCCGTTGATCGTCGATGACTCCGGGGCGCTGATCCGCGGCGATGCCATCGGCATCCTCACTGCGCGCTTCGTCGGCGCCGATGTCGTCGTGACGCCTGTGACCTCAAATTCCTCGATCGAGGGCATGGGGGCTTTCCGCAAGGTCGTGCGCACGAGAGTCGGTTCGCCCTACGTGATAGCGGGTATGGCGGAGGCCGGGGGAGGGGAGGTCGTCGTCGGTTTCGAAGCCAATGGCGGCGTGCTCCTGGGCAGCGACGTCGCGATCGGAGGCGTTTCTATCGCCAGACTGCCGACGCGCGATGCGCTTCTGCCGATCCTTGCCGTTCTGGGGGCGGCGCGTGCGGCCGAAACGACGCTCTCGGCGTTGACCCAGACGCTCCCGCAGCGCTTCGCGCGGAGCGGGCGGCTTGAAAACGTGCCGCCGGAGCAAAGCGCGCGGCTCATCGCAAGGCTTGAGACCGACGCCGCCGGCTTCCTTGCGCCGCAGGGACGGATAGCGTCGAGATCGTCGATCGATGGTCCGCGATTCGAGCTCGCCTCGGGCGAGGTAATCCACTACCGTCCCTCGGGAAATGCGCCCGAGCTTCGCTGCTATACCGAGGCGTCGACGGCTGAACGGGCCGACGAATTGCTGGCCTGGGGTCTCAAGGCCGCAGAGGCCGTGGTGCGCTAGCCGCGAGCAACGACAAAGGCGGCCGCGCTGGCCATGATGACGCCAGCGGTGCGGTTCATCCGGCGGATGGCGCGAGCGCTCGTGAAGAGTTCCCGGGCCCAGGCGGCGAGAGCCGCATAGCCGCAGCCGATGGCGATCAGCACGACGACGACGATGACGGTGAGTTCGGCAAAGCCCAGAGCGGTAACCGGGCGGTCGAGTGGCACCACGGTCGGCAGAAGCGCGAGATAGAAGACGATGGTCTTGGGGTTGCCCATTGTGAGCGCGAAGCCGGAGAGAAAAGTCTTCATCCAGTGCTCGCGGCGGCGTGGCCCGAGCTGCTCGGAGCCGGGACGGGCGGTCCAGAAGCTCCAGGCGATATAGAGAAGATAGAGCGCGCCGGCCCAGCGCACGATCACGAAGATGGGGCCGAACCAGGCGGCTATGGCAGCAAGGCCGAAGAGAGCAAAGACGAGATAGATGAGGTCGCCAGCGAGGATACCGATCACCATGGGCAGCGCACTCCAGAACCCACCGCCGAGCGCACGGGCCACGATCGCAGCGACGCCGGGGCCGGGGACGAGCACGGCCACGATATAGGCCACGGTAAAGGCCGCGAGGGTGAAGAGATCCATTCTAGTGCTCCGCCGATGATGACGAGGAGGTTGCCGATGCCGGCGGCCGCGGGCCCGAGGGCGGCGCCGCGGCTGGGCAGCGGGCAAGCACAATCGGGTAACCTCGATCCCGCGTCATCACGAGGATGTCGGGTGACGGTCGGTAAATCTGTACGAGCCCGTTGGCGAGGCTGAGAAGCAGCGCACGCTGTTGATCGGCTGCATCGCCCGTCTTGTCTGCTCCTATGCCAACGGCTTCGAGATACGACCAGGGGTCGGTATGTTCGCCAAAGGTCGCGCCGGCGATCAAGGTATAGGTCTGCGTAAAGTTGCGACCCTTGAGGTTGGTGGCAAGAGTAAGCGAAAGCGGATTGTCAGAAGCCAGTGTCAGGGCGGCCGGGCTCTTGCAGAACCGTTCGGTGTCGGCTCCATAGGTCTCAATGCCGGTTTTGTCCTGCGGCCCGTTGAGCCGGACCCAGTTGCCGGCAATGTCGTCGAACAGCTTGTCGCCGTAGTGGGCAGCGAGGAAGTCCTGTTGCGAAAGCCCGCCAGCGAACACCGCGTAGGCCGCCTGGGCCTGATCGGCGATCGAGGCCTGCGCCAAGGCGGGCGACGCCGCCAGGGTCAGCAGCAGGACAAGAAGGGCACGCATCGCTCAAGTTCCCCGGGAATGGCGCGCGACACTAGTCGAGACGCGCCGGGCGCTCAACCCGCGTGGCTCTCGAAAACGTGAAGCGGAAACTCCAGTTGTTCCCGACTATTGGTAGCGCCACCAGGTGCGGCGCAGGGCAGGGCGTGCTGTTCTCCGCAGCGTTGGGAGAATTCAGGCGGATCGGTTGGGGGCCGGTGCGCCCCGCCGTGGGGCTTTGATTGAGTATTTCATTAAACGAGTTGGACGTTGCCTGGGCGCTGCTGGGCCAGCAACGCTATGCCGATGCGGCGCGACAGGCGCAGTCCATCCTGCATCGATTTCCCGATAACGTGTCGGCCCTCGCGTGCCACGCGATGGCGATGTGGAAAGGCGGCGGGCCCATCGATGCTTCGATCGCCGAGATCCGACGGGCCGTAGCTCTGGCTCCAGCAGTTCCCTCGCTGAGGCACAATCTTGCGACTCTGCTCGCCTCGCGCGGCGACATTGCCCCGGCCGCCGCCGAGTTTCGCGAGGCCCTGCGCCTCAAGCCCGACGATACGATGGCGTTCTACGGGCTGACGCAAAACCACAGATTCGTTGAGCACGAACCCCTGCTCGACCAGATGACCGCCCTGCACGGGCAGACCGGGCTGGGTGACGGACCGCGTGAGTTTCTCGCTTATGGTCTTGCCAAGGCCTATGACGATTTGGGTGTCGCAGACAAGGCGATGTCCTATGCGCTCGAGGCGAACCGGCTGGGCGCCAGGCCCTGGGACCTTGCGGGCGAGGCGGCAGCGCTCGAAGAACTGGCGGAACTGGCGCGGCTCGATGCCTTCCGTCGCGCCCGCTCGAGCGGACACCCAAGCCGCGCGCCGCTCTTCATCGTGGGCATGCCGCGCTCGGGAACGACACTGGTCGAGGCCGTGCTGTCGCGTCATCCGGCCGTGCTGACCCGCGGCGAGGCCTCGGGACTTCCCAACATCGAAAATGCAGCGCTGGCGCGGCTCAATCCGTCGCGGCGAAGGATCGGACGCCATCAACTGATCCTCGATCTCGATCGGGACTGGCTGGCGGCCCGCGCCGAGACGCTGTTGCGGCAGGCGACGGCCGGCGCGTCCCTAGCGCCGCACGTCATCACGGACAAATTGCCGGAGAACGCCGTGCGATTGGGACTGGCGGCGCGGCTGTTTCCCAATGCCCGGGTGGTTCATGTCCGACGTCATCCGCTCGATGTGGGAGTTTCCAATTTCTTTCAGCGATTCTCGCATGGGCAAGGATATTCGAACCGGCTCGACTGGACCGGGATCCGTACGCGTCAGATCGCCGAGAGCATGGCCATCTGGAAGCGCGCCATCGACCTGCCGATTCTCGATCTGAGCTACGAGCGGTTCGTGGAGGATCCGGAGGGTCAGGCGCGCCGGCTGCTGGATTTCGCCGGGCTCGAGTGGACGCCGGACGTGCTCGAGCCGCAGCGCACGGCCCGGGCGGTGCTCACCGCGAGCCAATGGCAGGTTCGCCAGCCCATCTATCGCGGCTCGGTGGCGCGCTGGAAACGGTACGAACCCTGGCTCGGCCCGATGATCGAGGCGATGGGCGGGTTCGAATGGATCGACCGGGAGGCTGCAGCAGGCTTAGGCTAGGGTCGCAAGCCGCTCGAACAGCAGCTCATAGAATCCGTCTGCGTCGCCCGAGCGCAGGTAGTTGACGTTCTTGGAGCGGCCCGTCACGCCCCAGTAGTCGACGACAGTCATGCCGCGCGTGAGCTCGCTGCCGGTTTCGATGGCGACATTGACGTGCTTGCCCTTGAAGAGCTCCGGCTTAAGCAGCCATGCTATGACGCATGGATCATGAAGCGGCCCTCCCTCCCAGCCATATTTGGACTCATCGAACCGCTCGAAGAATTCGAGCATCTCGGCCGTCGCCTTGCCCGTGCGGTTGCCGAGCCCACGGAAGCGCTCGACGCGGGCCCGGGTCGAAAGCATGGTGTGGGTCACATCAAGCGGCACCTGCGTGATCGGTATGCCCGAGTGGAAGACGATATCGGCAGCCTCGGGATCCACATAGATGTTGAATTCGGCCGCCGGGGTGACGTTGCCGCCCTCGAACAGGCCGCCGCCCATGAGGACGATCTCCCTCACGCGCGGGACAATGTCGGGGGCCTTGACGAAGGCCATGCCGAGATTGGTCAGCGGACCAAGGGCGCATAGCGTCACCGTGCCCTTGGGCTCGCGGCGCAGGGTATCAATTATGAAATCGACCCCGTGCTGGTCGCGAAGCCTGATTTTCGGGGCGGGCAGGGCGGGGCCGTCCAGCCCCGTTTTGCCGTGGACGTTTTCGGCCGTAACGAGCTTGCGACGCAGGGGCCGTTCGCAGCCGGCATAAACCGGCACGTCGGTTTTGCCGGACAGTTCGACGACCTTAAGGGCATTCACTGCGTTCTGGGCAAGACCGACGTTCCCCGCAACCGCGACGATACCGAGCACCTCGATCTCGGCCGGCGAGCCCAGGGCAAGCAGGATCGCCACGGCGTCGTCCTGGCCGGGGTCGGTGTCGATAATGATCTTGCGACGCATGGAGTTAACCCTTGTTTCGATTCCGGGCGGGATTGTAGGGCGTGCCGCGGGGGAACAAAACCGGCCTCAGGCGATTGTCCCCGCCGGAGGGTCACTTGCCCCACAGGACGCCGAGAAGCGAACGCGCGATTCCCCGATCGATGTCGGGGGCGCAGTTCGAACATGTGATCGCCCTCGGCGCGCGGATCGCGCTGCTGGTCGTGGGCGCATTGGCGGTCGTGCTCGCCCTGGCGCTCGGACGGGTCATCCTAGCTCCGGTATGCCTTGCAATGGTTGTCGGACTGATGTTCGGGCCGCTTGCGGATGCTCTGGAGCGCCGACGCGTGCCTTCGGCGCTATCGTCGGCGGTGGTGGTGCTACTCTTTGTCGGAGTACTGACGCTGGCGGCGATGCTGTTTGCACGACCGATCTCGGAATGGGTCGCCCGCGGGCCCGAACTGTGGGACAAGCTTCGGACGCAGATCGTGGGCCTGAAGCAGCCGCTGCAGGCGATCGGCGCGGTCCAGGATCAGCTCAAGGCCCTCATGGGGTCGGAAGGGGCGCTGACCGTGCAGGTCCAGGACGGCGGCCCGGTCCAGGACATGGCGCTCATGGCGCCCAGCATCCTAGCCGACGTCCTGCTGTTTCTGGCAGGCCTATATTTCTTCCTGGCAACACGCCACCACATCCGCCTTTCGGTGTTGTCGCTGTGCTTTTCGCGCCGGATGCGCTGGCGCACCGCGCATGTGTTCCGCGACATCGAACTCAACGTGTCGCGCTTCCTGCTCTCAGCGAGCGCGATCAATCTGGGGGTCGGGGTCGCCACGTCGCTGGCCATGCTGGTGCTGGGCATGCCCTCTCCACTGCTGTGGGGCGTACTGGCGTTCGTGATGAACTTTGTGCCCTATGTCGGCCAGGCCGTCATGTTCGCGGTGCTGTTCGCCGTGGGCCTGGGGACCGAGCCCAACATGGCTTTGGTGCTGCTGCCGCTTGCCGCCTATGGCGCAATCAACCTCACGGCCGACCAGATCGTATTTCCGCACCTGGTGGGCAAGGCCCTGACGCTCAACCCGTTCCTGATTTTTGTGTCGATTGCCTTCTGGCTCTGGGTGTGGGGTCCAATCGGCGGGTTCGTGGCGGTTCCATCACTGCTCGTGCTGCAATCGCTGGTGATGCACATCTTTCCAACCACGCAGAACCTGCCGCGAATCGTCCAGCGCAAGCTCGAGGAGAAGGCGGCCGCAGCGGCCGCGCCGCCGCTCGATCCCGGTCCCTCGGCCCCGCCGCCCGCGCCGAGAGCGCAGGCTAGGCGGAAGGCCCGAAAGGCAGCTATTCCGGCCTCGCCTTGACCGGCGGGCCGCCCCCGCGCATGTCTAGCCGGGCAGGGAGACCGGGATGGCGGCCGAGGTGATCGCTCAGGGCACCGAAATCGCAGTCAAGGCCGCGAGCGGCATCGACCTGATCCAGGTTGTGGCTCTGCTGGCCGCTGGTGTGATTTCGGTACCGCTGTTCAGGCGCGCCGGGCTCGGCTCGGTCCTGGGCTATCTGGCGGCGGGGCTTGCGGTGGGCCCGTTCGGCCTGCGGCTGATCGCCGATCCCGAGGCGATCCTGCATGTCTCCGAACTCGGGGTGGTGCTGTTCCTGTTCGTCGTCGGCCTCGAGATGGAGCCCAGCCGGCTCTGGAGCCTGCGCAAACAGATCTTCGGGCTCGGCGTCATCCAGGTCGCGGTCTGCGGCGCGCTGCTGACAGGGGCGGGTATCCTTCTGGGATTGTCCCCCGCCGTCGCCTTCGTTGCTGGCATGGGGTTCGTTCTGACCTCGACGGCCATCGTGATGCAGCTTCTCACCGAGCGCGGTGTACTCGCGACGCCCTCGGGGCAGAAGATCGTTTCGATCCTGCTCCTCGAAGATCTTGCCATCGTACCGCTCCTTGCCGTGGTGGCGCTGATCTCGCCCGCTCCCAAAGACGCCGCAGCCTCCACGCCGGTATGGCTGTCGATCCTCATTGCCATCGGATGCGTGGCGACGCTCAACCTCATCGGCCGCTGGGTGCTCAACCCGCTGTTCCGCATCCTTGCCAACGCCCAGGCGCGCGAGGTGATGACGGCCGCGGCGCTTCTGGTCGTCTTGGGCGCGGCGCTGCTGTTCCAGTTCGGCGGGCTATCGATGGCGATGGGCGCCTTTCTCGCGGGCGTGCTGCTGTCGACTTCGACCTTCCGTCACCAACTCGAGGCCGACATCGAGCCGTTTCGCGGCATTCTGCTTGGCCTGTTCTTTCTGGCAGTGGGCATGTCGCTGGACCTCGACGTGGTTGCCCGCAACGGGCAGATCATCGCCATCAGCGTCGCCTGCTACATGGCGGTCAAGGGCGGGGCGATCTTCCTGCTCGCGCGCGGCTTCCGATCGAGCTTTGCCGATGCGCTGGAGCGGGCCCTGCTGATGGCGCAGGGCGGAGAGTTCGCGTTTGTTCTCTATACGACTGCGGCGGCTTCCGGGCTCATCAGCGCCGAGCAGCAGGCGATCTTCTCGGCCACCGTGATCATTTCGATGGTGCTGACGCCGCTCACCATCCAGGCTTTGCGGCTGCTGCCCAGGCCAGCCGAATCCATGGAGGGGATCGAAGAGCCGGATGGTCTGAGCGGGGATGTGCTGGTCATCGGTTTCGGGCGGTTCGGCCAGATCGTCAGCCAGGCGCTGCTCGCCAAGGGACACAAGCTGACGCTTATCGATACGGACACCGAGATGATCCGGGTCGCCGCGCAATTCGGCGCCAAGGTCTATTACGGGGATGGGACGCGGCTCGACATTCTGCGGGCAGCAGGCATTGAAAGCGTGGACGTGGCCATCATCGCGGTCGATCGGCGGGCCGACGCCACCAGGATCGCCGAGCTGATCCATTCGGAATTTCCACTGGTCAAGCTCATGGCCCGTTCGTTCGACCGCGGCCACAGCATCCAGCTGATCAAGGCCGGCGTCGACTATCAGATCCGCGAGACGTTCGAGTCGGCGCTGGCGCTCAGCGGTCAGGCGCTCAAGTTCCTCGGCTCGAGCGATGAGGAAGTTGCCGACGCCATCGACGGCGTCCGAGAGCGCGACCGCCAGCGTTTCGCCGCGCAGCTCGTGGGCGGCATCCAGGCAGGACGCGATCTGCTGCTTTCCAACGCCGAGGAACAGGCCCGCGAAAGCGGGGCAGTGGGCGGTCCCTCCGAGCCGATCATCCTGGATCAGCAGCCGGTCGAGCCGGACGATACGCAGACGGACCGGACGCGGGAAAGGACAGGGCGCTAGCCTGGCCGGGAGGCAAATTGGCGGGGCTTTTCAGTCACTAGGTTTGATGCAATGGTGCCCGAACTAGAGGGGAAAACATCGTCATGCTGATTGGATTGCGCCATGCCGCAAATGCCTATCGTCTTGGACGCCCCCACGCCGGAGAAGCGAGGCCGTACTGCCGAGGCGCTGCAGGCCGAAATTCTTGAAAAGCTTACGTATTCCGTCGGGAAGGATCCGATCGTCGCGCGTCCCCACGATTGGCTCCGCGCCACGATCCTGGCCATCCGCGACCGCATCATCGACCACTGGTTCGAATCCAGCCGAACGACCTGGCGTACCTCGGAAAAGCGCGTCTATTACCTGAGCCTCGAGTTCCTGATCGGCAGGCTCATGCGGGACGCCATGAGCAATATCGGGCTGATGGAGCCGGTACGGCAGGCCCTCAGGAACTTCAACGTCGATCTGGGCGAACTGCTTAACCTCGAGCCAGACGCGGCACTGGGCAATGGGGGTCTGGGCCGGCTTGCCGCGTGCTTCATGGACTCGATGTCCACGCTCAAAATCCCCGCTTACGGCTACGGCATCCGCTACCAGAACGGGATGTTCCGGCAGGAGATGAGCGAGGGCTGGCAGGTCGAACTGCCCGAGGACTGGCTTGCACATGGCAATCCCTGGGAATTCGAACGGCGGGAGTCGACCTACGAGATCGGCTTTGGCGGACACGTTGTCCCGGTCCCGGAGCCCGACGGCTCGACCCGGCTCGAGTGGCGGCCCGCCGAGCATTTCCTGGCGGTGGCCTTTGACACACCGATCATCGGTTGGCGCGGGGCGCGCGTGAACACGTTGCGGCTGTGGAGCGCGCAGCCGGTCGACCCGATCTTTCTGGACAAGTTCAATTCCGGCGATCACATCGGCGCGCTCGAGGAGAGCGCGCGCGCCGAAGCCATCACTCGTGTGCTCTATCCGGCGGACTCCACGCCCTCAGGCCAGGAGCTGCGGTTGCGCCAGGAGTTCTTCTTCTCCTCGGCGTCGCTGCAGGACATCGTGCGGCGCCATATGCAGCAATATGGCGAGATGGGGTCGCTCCCCGACAAGGTCGCCATCCAGCTCAACGACACCCACCCGGCGATTTCGATCGCCGAACTCATGCGAATCCTGATCGACGTGCACGGCGTGAAGTGGTCGCAGGCCTGGCCCATCTGCAAGGGCGTCTTCGCTTATACCAACCACACGCTGCTTCCCGAGGCGCTTGAGACGTGGCCGGTCGCTCTGCTCGAGCGGCTGCTGCCGCGGCAGATGCAAATCATCTACGCCATCAATGCCGAGGTGCTCGCTGAGGCCCGATCGAGCGGCAGCTTCAACGATCAGCAGATCGCCAACCTGTCCCTTATCGACGAAGCGGGCAGCCGCCGGGTGCGTATGGGACAACTCGCCTTTGTGGGCAGCCATTCGATCAACGGGGTGTCGGCGCTCCATACAGAGCTCATGAAGAAGACGGTCTTTGCCGATCTCCACAGGCTCTACCCCGATCGGATCAACAACAAGACCAATGGAGTGACACCCCGGCGCTGGCTTCTCGAATGCAACCCGGGGCTGTCCAAACTCATTGGCGAGCGGATCGGGACCGAATTTCAGGACAACATCGACTTGCTCGCCCAGCTCGACAGACACGCCGACGATCCCAACTTTCAAGACCAGTTCGCGGCTGTGAAGCGCGCGAACAAGGCGCGGCTCGGCGAACTGATTCACGATCGGCTCGGGGTATTGGTGTCGCCCGATTCCCTCTTCGACGTGCAGGTCAAGCGCATCCACGAATACAAGCGGCAGCTGCTCAACGTCATCGAGGCGGTAGCGCAATATTCGGCAATCAAGGCTCACCCCGAGGTCGACTGGGTGCCGCGGGTGAAGGTATTCGCCGGCAAGGCCGCGCCCAGCTACTGGAATGCCAAGCTCATCATCAAGCTGATCAACGACGTCGCCAAAGTGATCAACAACGACCCTTCGGTGAGAGAGCTCCTCAAGGTCGTGTTCCTTCCCAACTACAATGTGTCGCTGGCTGAGATCGTGATGCCGGCGGCTGATCTATCCGAGCAGATTTCGACGGCCGGACTGGAGGCGTCAGGCACGGGGAACATGAAGTTCGCGCTCAATGGCGCCATCACGATAGGCACGCTCGACGGCGCCAATATCGAAATGCTCGATGCGGTCGGCAAAGACAACATGATCATCTTCGGTCTCACCGCCGAGGAGGTAACGGCCAAGCGCGCGCGCACCGAGGTACCGCGCAGCGCGATCGATCAATCGCCGCCGCTGCGCGAAGCACTCGAAATGATCGCCTCGGGCGTCTTTTCGCCGGACGATCCCAACCGCTACCGCGACCTCATGGGCGGACTGTACGACCACGACTGGTTCATGGTGGCGCGCGATTTCGACTCGTATGCCGAGGCGCAGCGTCGCGTTGACACGTTGTGGCAGCAAAAGCGCAAGTGGAACGCGATGGCGATCCGCAATACGGCGCACATGGGCTGGTTCTCTTCGGACCGAACCATCCGGCAGTACGCCGAGGACATCTGGCACGTTCCGGTGGGGCAGTTTTAGGATGACTTCCCTGGAGAACTGGCAGGCGCACCCCGACGAGATCGAACAGATCGTCAAGGGGCAATATGCCAACCCCTTCGCGATCCTTGGACTGCAGCAGCCCCATGGCCTTTGGGTCGCGCGGGCCTTCATTCCGCACGCCGCCAGGGTGTCGGCTTTCACGCGGGACGGCAGGCCGCTGGGCGAGCTCCAGCGCCGACACGAGGACGGATTCTTCGAGGGCCGGGTCGATATCGATCACCGACAACCGATCCGGTATCGGGCCGGCAACGAGGGCGGCGAATGGGATGTATTCGACCCCTACAGTTTCGGTCCGGTCCTGGGTCCGCTCGATGATTACTACATCAACGAGGGCACGCATCTGCGGTTGTTCGACAAGCTGGGCGCCCACGCCATGGAATTCGAGGGTGTGGCGGGCGTCCACTTCGCCGTATGGGCGCCGAATGCGCGCCGGGTCTCGGTGGTCGGATCGTTCAACGACTGGGACGGCCGGCGACACCCGATGCGCAAACGCTTCGACACAGGCGTATGGGAAGTGTTCATCCCGGCGATCGGACCGGGAACGATCTACAAATATGAAATCGTCGGGCAGGACGGCACGCTGCTGCCGCTGAAGGCCGATCCGTTCGCCCGGCAGTCGGAGGTGCGTCCGAAGACGGCCTCGGTCGTGGCGGATCCCTCCCCATTCGAATGGGGCGACGCCAGGTATCTCGAGCAGCGCGCCAGACGCGACTGGCGGCGCTCGCCCGTTTCGATCTACGAGGTGCATCTGGGATCGTGGCGTAAGCGCGCCGACGGTCACTTCATGAGCTATGACCAGCTCGCGGAGCAGCTTGTCCCCTATGCCAAGGATATGGGCTTTACGCATCTGGAGCTGCTGCCCATCTCAGAACATCCCTACGATCCCAGCTGGGGCTATCAGCCCACAGGGCTCTACGCTCCGACGTCGCGCTTCGGCGACCCAGCGCAGTTCAAGCGGTTCGTGGACACGGCTCACAAGGCTGGGCTGGGCGTGATACTCGATTGGGTACCGGCGCACTTTCCGACCGACGAGCACGGGCTGTCGCGCTTCGACGGAACGGCGCTCTACGAGCACGAGGACCCTCGACAGGGCTATCACCCCGACTGGAACACGGCGATCTACAATTTCGGCAGAAAGGAAGTTGCGTCCTATCTGCTCAACAATGCGCTCTACTGGTTCGAGGAGTTTCACATCGACGGCCTCAGGGTCGATGCCGTGGCCTCCATGCTCTATCTCGATTACTCGCGGCAGCCCGGACAGTGGGTGCCCAACCAGTTTGGAGGCAACCAGAACCTCGAGGCTGTGGCATTTCTCAAGCGCGTCAACGAAGAGGTCTACCGGCAGCATCCCGGCGTGATGATGATCGCCGAGGAATCGACCGCCTGGCCCGGCGTTTCTGCGCCCGTTTACGCGGGTGGACTGGGGTTCGGCTTCAAGTGGAACATGGGGTTCATGAATGACACGCTGCGCTACATGACGCGCAACCCCATCCACCGGCGATATCATCACAACGACATGACGTTCGCCGCACTCTACAACTTCTCGGAGAACTATGTTCTACCCCTAAGCCATGATGAAGTCGTGCATGGCAAGGGCTCGCTTATTTCGAAGATGAGCGGGGACGATTGGCAGCAGTTTGCGACTTTGCGTGCCTATTACGCCTATATGTGGGGATGGCCGGGCAAGAAGCTGCTCTTCATGGGCCAGGAATTCGCGCAGCGCGAGGAATGGAACGAGGCAAAGGGCCTCGACTGGTGGCTGCTGGATGCCGGCATGCATGAGGGGGTACGGCGGCTCATCATGGATCTCAATGGGGCCTATCGCGAACTGGCCGCCATGCATGGCCGGGATAACGAACCGGAAGGGTTCGAGTGGCTCATCGGCAACGATCACGCGAACTCGGTCTTTGCCTGGACGCGGCGGTCAAATGGGGCAAATCCAGTGGTGGTGGTCTCGAACTTCACACCGGTGCCGCGAGACAACTACCGCGTTCCAATGCCGCGCGAAGGCAAGTGGAGCGAACGCATCAACACCGATGCGGGCTGGTATGGGGGCTCGAACACCGGCAACCAGGGCAAGGTT
>DASZSH010000029.1:0-12751 GCA_035548755.1 Devosia sp. | reverse complement strand
CTTGTGCTCCCGGATCGCCGCCTCGATGGCATCGAGCACCAGCGGACGGTCCTCGACTTCGAAGGCGCGCACCGCCTCCTCGAGCGTGCCGGCCGAGGCGAGCACGGCCAGATCGGAGGGGCCGGCCTCGTCGGCCCAGATTATCCGGCCCGGCAGCACGACCCGAAACTGGCGGAAGCCGGTGTGCTGCTCGAGCAGCCGCCGCACCACATCGACCTCGTTGAGCGATTCGAGCCCCGCGAGCGCGCCGATCGACGGCCTGGTTTCACTAACGAGCTGATGCCTGAACATGCCGGAAACGAGGGTGCCGAAACTGGGCCAATTGCAACAACACGCCAGCCCACTGTGCAATTCCGGCGGACCCCTGCGTAATCGCCCCGTTTCCTGAAACAGATCAGCCGGTTAAGAGAACCTTACCGACCATGGTCAAGGAACCGTTACCCGGCTTTCCAACCTCTCCAAAGCTTCATGCGGCCGCAATCTCGCGGCGAGCCGGCGCGTCCTATGGTGGCGGCATCCGGGACCCCCCGATCCTTCGGTTGAAAGGACGCTCCGATGAAATCCTCGCATGCGATCGCCGCCCTCCTCGCCACGGCCATGGGCCTGGGCGCAGCCCTTCCCGCCCTGGGCGACGACCCCAGATCGGCCGCGATGTACTGGAACGGCGGGCCGGGCCGGGTGCAGATGGGCCCGATGGGACGCAATATGGGGCCGGGACGCGGCATGATGGGGCCCAGCGCGATGATGGGGGCTGGCGCGATGATGGGTCCGGCGGGGCTGCTCGGCCTCGCCTGCTCCCAGCGCGGCGCCGAGGCGCTCGAGATCGCCCTGGTCCGGCTCTCCTACCGGCTCGATCTCACCGCGCAGCAGCAGCCGCTGTTCGACGCCTTCCGGGCCAAGGCCCTGACCACGCAGACGAGCTTTGCCGACGCCTGCGCGGCGGCGCGGCCCGATCGCGCCGCGGGCCAGCCGGACCTTCTCGCCCGCCTCAAGGCGAGGCTGGCGATCGACGAGGCGCGCCTGACGGCCCTCAACGCGGTGCTTCCCGACTTCGAGGCCCTCTACAACAGCCTCAGCGACGCGCAAAGGCAGCTTCTGATGCCCGGGCGCGGCTTCGGCATGGGCATGGGCATGGGCCGCTGGCAGGGCCGGGACCGGGGCCCCGCCCCCGGCGGCATGCCCTCCGCGCCGACGGCGCCGCAGTCTCCCTGATCGTCCGGCGGTTCCCTCCTGCCGGACCGGCGAGCACCCCCGCTCGCCGCAGGTGAAGCTCCCGCCCCGCCCCCAACGCGGCGGGAGCTTCCTTTGATGACGCCAAATCGGCTAGAGCGTGGGAGAGCACGAAAGGCCCACCCCGCGATGTCCCTGCCTCTCGATCCCGCGCGTATCCGGGCCGAGTTTCCCGCCTTCAAACAGCCGGACCTCAAGGACTTCGCCTTCTTCGAGAATGCCGGGGGATCCTATACCTGCGCCGCCGTGCTCAACCGCATGCGCCATTACTACTGGAATACCAAGGTCCAGCCCTATGGCGCCTATCCCGCCTCGCGCGCGGCGGGCGATGCGATGGACGAGGCCCACCGCCGCATGGCGCAGGCCCTCAACCTCGCCGCGGACTGGATTCACTTCGGCCCCTCGACCTCGGCCAACACCTATACGCTGGGGCGCGCCTTCGAGGCCTGGATGCGCCCCGGCGACGCCATTGTGGTCACCAGCCAGGATCACGAGGCCAACAGCGGCGCCTGGCGCCGGCTCGCCGCCCGCGGCGTCGAAGTGCGCGAATGGAAGATCGACCCCCAGACCGGACATCTCGATCCCGCCGAGTTCGACCGGCTGCTCGATTCGAGGGTGCGGCTCGTGGCCATGCCGCACGTCTCCAACATCGTGGGGGAGATCAATCCGGTCGCCGACATCGTGCGCCGGGCCAAGGCCTTCGGCGCCGTGACGGTGGTGGACGGGGTGTCCTACGCGCCGCACGGCCTGCCCGACGTGCTGGCGCTGGGCTGCGACATCTACCTGTTCTCGACCTACAAGACCTACGGGCCGCACCAGGGCGTGATGGCGATCCGCCCGTCCCTTGCCGCCGAGCTGCCCAATCAGGGGCATTTCTTCAACGAGACGCAGCCGCGCAAGCGGCTGGTGCCGGCCGGCCCCGATCACGCGCAGATCGCCGCCTCCGCCGGCATCGCCGACTATCTCGAAAAGGTCGCCGAGATCGCCGGCATCGCCGTGCAAGGCGCCGGCACCTTCCGCATCGCCCACAACGCCATGCGCGTGCAGGAGCAGGAGCTGCTCGCTCCGCTGCTCGACTATCTGCGCAGCAAGAACGGCATTCGCCTGATCGGCCCGGACGATCCGAGCAAGCGCATGCCGACCGTCTCCATCGTCGTCGATCGCCCCGCCGCGCACGTCGCCGGCATGATCTCGCGGCACAATATCGGGGTGGGAGGCGGGCACTTCTACGGCTACCGCGTCCTCGAAGCTCTCGGGATCAATCCCCAGCACGGCGTGCTGCGCATGTCGTTTGTGCACTACACCACGCCCGAGGAAGTCCAGCGCCTCATCACCGCGCTCGACGCCGAACTCTAGCTGCCCCGCGAGCCCTTTGAGATGTCGCGCACTCTTGCCGCACTGCTGCTGATCCTTTGCACCCTGCTATGGGGCATCGCCTTCCTGTTCCAGAAGGGCGCCATGGCGCATATGGGACCGCTGGTGTTCACCGCCATCCGCTACAGCATCGGCACGCTGCTGGTCGCGCCGCTGGCGCTGGGCGAATACCGCCGCCGCCGGGCCGCCGGCCTGCACCGGCTGACCTCGCGCCAGTGGTGGCAGGTGGGCGCTCTGCTGCTGTCATTCTTTGCCGGCGTATGGGCCCAGCAGGCTGCAATGCAGACAGCCACCGTGACCAATGGCGGCTTTCTCACCGCGCTCTATGTGATCTTCACGCCGATCGTGACCTTCGTGATGGCGCGCATCCGGCCGCATCCGATCGTGTATCTTGGCGCGCCGATGGCGCTTGTGGGCATCTATCTGCTGACCGGCGCCGACCTCAGCGCCTTCACGCTTGGCGACGGCCTGCTGGTGATCTGCGCCGTATCCTGGGCGGTGCAGATCGCCATGCTCGCCCCGCTCGTCCAGGAAACGGGCATGCCCATCGTCATGTCGGCTGCCTGCTTCGCGGCGACGGCGGTCCTTTCGACCATCGGAACGGCCGCGCTCGAGCAGTCGAGCTGGAGCGCGGTCTCCTCCGGCTGGATCGAGATTCTATATACCGGCGTGATGTCGACTGCGATCGCCTTCACCCTGCAGGCGATCGGCCAGCAATATGTGCCGCCGGCAAACGCCGCGATCATCCTTTCGGCGGAATCGCTGTTCGCCGCCCTCGCCGGCGCCCTCGTGCTGGGCGAGCGCCTGCCGCCTGTGGGCTATCTGGGCGCCGCCTTGATCTTCGTCGCCATCGTTCTCGTCGAAGCGGTTCCCGCGCTCCGCAGCCGGCGGCCTATTTTAACGCCGGGATCAGCGTGAAGTCCTGGCAGACGACGACATAGGTGCAGCCATGCATGACGAACTTCTTGCCCGGGCTGAGGGTCAGCGTGCCATTGGCCGTGTAGCCCTGAACCGTCATGCTGCCCTTCCACACATTGCTGCCCACCGGCACGGCGTGATCGACCACGTATTTGCCGATGAACGGCCGGGTCTGCCGGGTGCGGGCCGTGCCGCGGGCATCCTGGAGCGTCACGCACAGATGCCGGCCATCGCTGCCGCACAGAGCCAGCGCAAAATCCATCTTGCGATCGGTCGTCTGGTAGATGCCCAGCGCGGTGCTGGTCTCGGCCAACGACGCGATGGGGGTCAGAGCGGTCAGCGCCGCCAAGGCTGCGCCGGAAATCGTCCGCAACAGTCTGCTCATGAAAACATCCTCTGCCTTTGGGTGCCCCAGTCGCGCAACACTGCGGGCGAATGGGACTGAAGTAAGGCCCCTTCTCTAAAAGGTTTGGGGCTGCCTGCGAAGGCGGTATCGCGCGTGCAGCCGGTCTTGTCGCTGGCGCGGAAACGTCACATCCGCGTCATACCCCTGTCACCTCTTACCCCTAGCTTCCCAACCGTCCGGACCACCCCAACCCTCCGGACACCCCGGCCCCTTTGCGAAGGTGCCACCGCCATCGACGGGCTGCCCCGCCAACCGGTAGTCCGTGCCGACCCGATCGGCTCTCGGCCGCCCTCGCCGGCGGCCGCTTTTTTGTTGAGCCTTGGGGCTGAGCCTTGTGCCGCAAGGGTGCGCTGGGGCATCAAGGCGCGATGGCCAAGCTCTATTTCTCCTATTCGACCATGAATGCCGGCAAGTCGACCTTGCTGCTTCAGGCCTCGTACAACTATCGCGAGCGCGGCATGCGGACCCTGCTCTACACCTCGGCGCTCTATGCCGAGGGCGAGGCGGGCCGCGGGCGGATTGAATCGCGGATCGGCATTTCGGCCGAAGCCGATCTGTTTTCCGCCGAGGACGATCTCTATGACCGCATCCGCGAAGAGTCTCTTTCCGGCAAGGTCGACTGCGTTCTGGTCGATGAGGCCCAGTTCCTGACCGAGGACCAGGTCTGGCAGCTCGCCCGCGTCGCCGATCGCCTGCACATCCCGGTCATGACCTTCGGACTGCGGGTGGACTTTCAGGGCAAGCTGTTTCCGGGCTCCCAGGCCCTGCTCGCGATCGCCGATTCGCTGCGCGAAATCCGCACGATTTGCTACTGTGGCGCCAAGGCGACCATGGTCGTCCGCAAGGACGAGACCGGCCGCGTCATCACCGAGGGCAGCCAGGTGTCGATCGAAAAATCCATCTACGTGTCCCTTTGCCGCCGGCACTGGGAGGAGGAAACCGGCCGCTGGCCGGTTCTGGGGCCCGCTCAATGACGCCTGCCCAGAAGGAGCCGGTTGGCAACCTGACCATCCGCACGCTCGCCATGCCGGCCGACACGAACCCGGCCGGCGACATTTTCGGCGGCTGGGTCATCAGCCAGATGGACATCGCCGGCGGCATCGCCGCCTATGAGCGCGCCATGGGCCGGGTGGTGACCGTCGCCGTCGAGGGCATGACCTTCATCGCCCCCGTGAAGGTCGGGGACGTGCTGTGCGTCTACACCACCATCGAGCGGGTCGGCACGACCTCGATCACCGTGGCCATCGAGGCCTGGGCCCGCAGGGAGCGCATCGCCGATCGCGTCAAGGTCACCGAGGGCCGCTTCGTTTACGTCGCCCTCGGTGAGGACGGGCGCAAGCGCCGCGTGCCCTCCGCCTGAGTCGGAGCCGCCGCCGGCAGGCCGCCCGGCGCGCTTGCGGCGGCAAGTCCTGGGGAAGTGTTGCCGGCGGGCTCTTCCGGGTCTCCCGGCGAGCGGCTAGGGTTGCTCAACCTGGTTTTCGAGGTTCCGATGTCTGTTCTTTTGCGCCTGCTGGCCGGCTTCCTGCTGGCCTTGTCGCTTGCCGTCCCCGCCGCGGCCGTGCAGCCCCTGGGCAGCGCCGGCTGGACGACCGACGGCTGGACCAACTTCTCCGGCACGCTC
The DNA here is from genome assembly GCA_035548755.1 of Devosia sp. Lineage (GTDB taxonomy): Bacteria > Pseudomonadota > Alphaproteobacteria > Rhizobiales > Devosiaceae > Devosia_A. The sequence goes on along the minus strand of DASZSH010000029.1, from coordinate 7,202 downwards.
TATCACGGCCCCGGCACGCAATACGACGTGACCGGCCATGTCGACGCCGGCATTCGCATCCGCGTCGACCGCTGCTCGCAACTGTGGTGCTTCATCCACACGCGGGACGACAGAGGATGGATGTCGCTGAGCAACATCAGTTTCGGCCAGGGCCCCTGGCAGCCTTTCGTGAACACGCCGAAGCTGCCCGTGCGCTACGGCGGCGGCGTCTGCTTCTATTCGGGCGCCGACTATTCGGGGCGCGAGACCTGCTACGCAGCCGGCCACGTGATCAAGGACCTCTATCTCGCCGGCCTCGACAATTCGTTCCGTTCCGTCCGGATCTCCGGGGGCAGCGTGCTCGCCTGCCGTGACCGCAACTTCCGCAGCTACTGCGTGATCCTCAATGAGTCCAAGCCCCGGCTGGAAGGCCTGCTGACCGGCGCAATCACATCGATTCGCGTGTACTGAGGGTCCCCGCCCCGCCTTCACCGCCGGCTCACGCAGTCATGAAACGCCGTGTCCGAGACGCGGCGTTTCCCTTTCGCGCCCGAATGCCTACATTGGCGGCAGCGAAGGGAGATCCTGACATGGACGCCAAGACCTATCCCGTCACCCGCTCCGATGCCGAGTGGCGCAAGCTCCTGACGCCGGAGCAGTATCACATCATGCGCGAGCACGGCACCGAGCGGCCGGGTAGCTGCGCCCTGCTCTATGAGAAGCGGCCGGGCACTTTCCACTGCGCCGGCTGCGACAGCCCGCTGTTCGAGGGCAAGGTGAAGTTCGAGTCCGGCACCGGCTGGCCAAGCTTCAACGAGCCCGTTCCGGGATCGATCGATACGGTCATCGACCGCAGCTACGGCATGATCCGGACCGAAGTGAACTGCGCCACCTGCGGCAGCCACCTCGGGCACGTCTTCAACGACGGCCCGCCGCCGACGGGACTGCGCTACTGCATCAATGGCGTGGCACTGAACTTCAAGCCGGCCGCGGCGAACTGAGGCGCCGGTCAGTACTGGCGGAAGGCCCACATCCCCAGGACGTTGATCGCGACCAGCACGGTGAAGATCGAGGCGATGAACGCCTGACCGGCGACGACCCAGGCCAGCCCTGCCGCGATCATCATGCAGACCTTGAAGTAAAGGAGCGCCGGCATCTTCAGCCGGCGCTTGCCCGCCCGCGGGGCGGCGAAGGCTCCCCACAGCACGATCGCGGCGAGGGGGAGCAGCACGGCCAGCAGGACCCGCAGCCAGAAGAGGCCTGTCGCCGTCCAGCCGGCCAGCGCGAAGGCCGCGAGCATGGCAAGCTCGAGTGCGAAGGCGAGCAGCAGATTGCCGCTGCGCAGCGATTTCAACATGAGGCGCCCTCCGACTCTCCTCTAGCAGAGAGCGAGGGGGCGCGCGCTACTTCTTGCGGGACTTGCCCTTTTCGGCGGATTTGCCCTTCACCGCCTTGGCTGGCGGCGCCTTCATGGCGCTGGCCGCCGCCTTGTGCTTTGGCGTCGAGGAGGCGCTGCGCGCGGGCGCGGCGTCCGTCGGGCCGTCGGCCCTCCCGGCGAGGGCCACTTCGGCGCGGGTCCAGAACTCCATCTCGCGGCCGTGCGGCCGTCCCTCCTGTTCCCAGAGCAGATAGGCCTGCTCGCGGATCGCGGTCTCGTCGGCCGGATGTGCTGCTGGCATGTCGGGCTCCTTTCACTGTCACGACTCAACCAAGACAGCGTGAACCTTGTCCCGCTGCGCCGCCAGCCGCCCGGGCGGCACCCCTGCCATGCCCGCGCGGGACCGTGGCCGCTCGGCCTCAGCGTCCCTGCAGGCCCGGGCGCGTCGCGATGAACCGCGCAAGCGCCGGCCCGATCGCCATCACCACGATGAAGCGGCCCGCCTGCATCGCCATCACGAAAGGCACGTCGACCCTGGAACTGGCGGCGATGATGGCGACCGAGTCGGCACCGCCCGGACTGGTCGCGAGATAGGCCGTGAGCGGATCGACACCGGCGAACCACACCAGCATGAGCGCGAAGCCGCCGCAGGCGAGCAGCAGGGCGACAAGCGAGCCCAGAACGGCCGGCAGCGCGCGCGCCGCATGCGCAAGGATGGCGCGCGTGAACCGCAGCCCGATGGTCCAGCCCACCAGGGCGTAGCTCACGGCCAGCAGGGCGGGCGGCAGTTCTATCTGCATGCCGGCAAGATCCTGAAGCAGAGCGCATAGCGCCATGGGCAGAAGGATGTTTCCGGCCGGAACCTTGAAGCCTCGCGTCAGCGCCAGCCCCACGGCGATGACCGCGCAGGTTTCGGCAAAGGGCAGCGGCGCGACGGCCGGGAACCACGGAGCGGGCGCCGCGACGGCCTCCCCGCCTACGAACAGACGCGACACGATCGAGGCGGTGAAGGCCACCATCACCACGCGCAGATAGAGCATGAAGGCGACCAGCCGCGTGTCGGCGCCAAACGCGTCGGCCATCAGGATCATGGCCGTGGAGGCGCCGGGGGCCGACCCCCATACGGCGGTGGTTCCCGGCAGCACCCTGAGGCGCGTGAGCAGGATGCCCAGCGCGGCGGCGACCGCGATCACCGAGCCGATGCCGAGCGCGTAGAGCGGCCATTTGCCGACGAGCTCGGCAAAGATCGCCGCGGGCAGCGACCGCGCCATGAGGCAGCCGATCACCGCCTGTGCCGTCATGAAAAGCGGCGCCGGGATGCGGACGTCCGCCTCCCCCGCCCCGAACGCCACGCCCATGATCATCGGCCCGAGCAGCAGCGCCGCGGGCAGATGCAGCATTTCGAGCGCGACGGCGAGCGCCGCCGAGCCGGCGAGCAGCACGGCCCATTGCGCCGGCCTGGGCAGGCTTGCGATTGGCAGGCGCTGCCGGCCGGCCGGTCGCGCTGTGTTGCGTTCGTCCATCGACACCGCCGCCCGGCGGCCGGGTTGGTTAGGATGCGAACCAACCCATCGGCCCGGGATCGTCCGATGTCAATCGAGGCGCTGCCGGCCGCCTCAGTGGCCGCCGGCCCCGGCGGCAGCTCCGGGCCTCTGCATCAGCAGCGAGCCGAAGGCCAGCACCCCGAAGAGCGCGGTGAGCAGCAGGAAGACGTCGATGAAGCTCATCACATAGGCCTGCCTTGTCACGAGCTGCCCCATCTGCCGCAGCGCCGCCGTCGCTCCATCGAGGCCGCTGAGGCTGTCGTTGCCGCTCATGGCCTCGAGCCGCCCGAGCGCCGCCCCGCTCCCCCAGTTGACCGCCTCGCCCAGCCGTTCGACATGCAGGCTCGTGCGATCGACCAGGAGCGTGTTGATGACGGCAAGGCCGACCGCGCCGCCCAGATTGCGCGTCAGGTTGAAGAGGCCCGAGGCCCCCTTCATGCGCTCCCTGGGCAAGGTGCCCAGCGCCAGGTTCGAAATCGGCACCATGCACAGCATCATCGAAGCGCCGCGCAGGATCTGCGGCCAGACCAGCTCGTCGAACGACCACTCGTCGGTAAGCCCGGTGATCAGGAAGGTTCCGAGGGCGAAGCCGAGAAATCCCACCAGCAGCATGGCCCTGAGGTCCATCCGGTTGCTCAGCGCTCCGGCGATCGGGGCCGCGATGAACTGCGCCAGTCCCGACAGGAACAGCGTTTCTCCGATCATCATTGAGTCGTAGCCGCGGATGCGCCCCAGATAGAGCGGATAAAGATAGGTGAGGCCATAGAGCCCCACCCCCAGCACGAAGGAAAACAGCGATCCAAACGAGAAATTCACATTGGTGAAGGCGCGCAGATCGACGACGGGAAACTCGGCCCGGAACGCCCGCCAGAAGAACAGCGCCGCACCGGCCAGCATCACCAGAGAGAACAGCAGCACCGTCTGGTCGTTGAGCCAGTCGTGGCTCGGCCCCTCCTCGAGAACATATTCGAGCGAGCCCAGAAATCCGGCAAGACCGATCAGGCCCCACCAGTCGAACTTGCGCATCAGGCCGAGCTCGGGCTCGTCGAAGTCGATCAGCAGCCAGGCCGCCGTCGCCACGATGACGCCGGGACCGACATTGATGAGAAACAGCCAGTGCCAGCTCAGCGAGCTTGTGAGCCATCCGCCCACGGTCGGCCCGATGGTCGGCGCTAGCGTCGCGGTCAGCCCGATGATGGGCGACACGATGGCGCGGCGCGAGGGCGGAAAGATCGTGAATGCCGCGGCAAACACCGATGGGATCATGCCGCCTCCGATGAAGCCCTGCAGCGCCCGGTAGATGATCATCTGATCGATGCTCGTGGCCGTGGCGCACAGCGCGCTTGCCAGCGTGAACCCCGCCGCGGCGATGGCAAACAGCACGCGCGTCGACAGGATGCGGGCCAGCGTGCCCGACAGCGGGATCATGATGACTTCGGCAATGAGATAGGCCGTCTGCACCCAGCCGATCTCATCCGAGCCGGCGCTCAGTCCGGCCTGGATTTCGGCAAGCGAAGCCGACACCACCTGGATGTCGAGTATGGCCATGAACATGCCCACGACCATGAAGAAGAAGGCGAGGATCCGGCGCGCCGGCATGTCCTCCTCGCGCGGCGCGGCGAGCGCGGCCGGCGCCGCCGGCGCGGCGCGATCCATCGTGATGTCCGCCATCGGGACCTCCTGTTGGACGGAAGACCGGGTTAGTGCCCGGCCGGGGCCGTTCGCGTGTCGGCTTCGACCGTCACGCTGAGGCCGGCCCGCAGCTTGCCGCCCGCAAGCGCCTCGGCCGGCAGCGCGATCCTGACCGGCACGCGCTGCACGACCTTGGTGAAGTTGCCCGTGGCATTCTCCGCCGGCAGCAGCGAGAACACCGAGCCCGAAGCGGGCGCCAGCGAGGCGACCGTGCCCACGATCGGCTCGCCGTCCATGGCGTCCACGCGGATGAGCGCCTTCTCGCCCGGAACCAGATGGGCCAGCTGCGTTTCCTTGAAGTTGGCCTCGACATAGAGCGCGTCGGTAGGGACCACGGCCATCAGCCTTGTGCCGGCCGAAACGAGATCGCCCGCTTCGACCGCGAGATTGCCCACCACGCCGTCATAGGGCGCGCGCAGCACCGTGAAGCCCAGGTCGCGTTCGGCCTTGTCGCGCGCCAGCCGCAGCAGCCTGAGCTGGCTCTCGGCCTCGGCGCGCTGGCCTTGGAGCACCGCGACCTGCGCCCGGGCGGCATTGATCTGCGCATCGGCGGCCGCCGCATTCGCGTTGGCCTGATCGAGCGCCGCATTGGCCTTGTCGAGATCGGCCTGCGAGCCGATCGAGGTCCTGGCCAGCGAGGCGGCGCGCTGCTGCGTCGCCGCCGCATTGGTCTGCGCGGCCACGAGCGCGAGCTTCTGCGCCTCGGCCTGCGCCACGCCCGCCTCGGCGCCCTTGATCTGGGCATCGATGCGCTTGAGCGTGAGGGTCTGCGTTTCGATCTGCGCCTGCGCCTGGTCGCGGGCGATGCGGTAGTCGCCGTCGTCCAGCGTCACCAGCGGGTCGCCGGCCTTGACGGTCTGGTTGGCGACCACATCGACATGCGCCACATAGCCCGGCAGCTTGGAGCTGATGGTGGTGATGTCGCCCTCGACATAGGCGTCGTCGGTCGAGATCATGAACCGGCCGGTCGTGTACCACTGCGTGCCGAACCACGCCCCGGCGGCGGCCGCGACCAGTCCGATGCCCGCAAACAGCAGCGGCCGGCGCGACCGCTTCCGGCCGCGCGCCGCCCTGGCGGCCGTGTCGTTGGCCGCCGCGGGAGCCGCTGGAGCCGCGGGAGCAGCCGGCGTCACCGCCGGCGCTTCTTCGGTGAGCGGAATCGCGCCACTCTCGTCCTCCAAAGGACGTGAAAACCGGCTGACCTTCTGTACATTGGATTGAGCCATGACGCTCCTCCGGAGGAAAATGAGCGAACTGAACCGTTCGGTTCGATTGACTTATACCAGGCGCTGTCCCATATCAAGGGAAATCGAACCGAACGGTTCAGTCTATTTTGGAGACCTGCCATGCAGCCCGCGAATGCCGGGATCGACGACGAACTGAAGCGAGGGCGCCGCGTGGCCGGGCAGGATCCGGCCAAGCGCAATCAGATTCTGGACGGCGCCAAGCGGTGCTTTCTCGAAATGGGGTTCGACGCCGCCAGCATGAATGACCTCACCGCCGCCGCCGGAGTGAGCAAGGGAACGCTCTATGTCTATTTCGAGGACAAGGCGGCGATCCTGAGCGGCCTGATCGAGCGCGAAAAGCGCGCCGCGCTGTCTGCCGCCGCCAATGCCCTCAACGCCGGAGGAACCACCCGCGAGGCCCTCACCCGCTTCGGCATCCATGTGACGACCCGGCTCACTTCGGACGAAGTGATCCGCGCCCAGCGCCTGGTTCTGGGGATCGCCGAACGCATGCCGGAGATCGCCCAGCGCTTTTTTGCAAGCGACACCTTCTCTGCGCACCAGTCTCTCAAGGACTTTCTGGACGCCCGCCCCGACCAGTTCGACATCGCCGATACCGATCTGGCCTCGCGCCAGTTCCTCGAACTTTCGATGGCCTCGATCTACAAGCGCCGCCTGTTCGGCAATCTTGCCACTCCGGCGAGCGAAGAGCAGATCGCCCGGGTCGTCGCCGCGGCCGTCGACATTTTCATGAGCTATTATGGACGCAAATAGGAGGGGCCGATGAAGCAGTGCAAAGTCATCCGCGGCGGCGCCGCGTTCCACGGCAAGCAGGGACTCGATTACTTTACCGGCGTGTCCGCCGAATCCGCCGGCTCGGAGGGCATCTGCATGCACCTGCTGGTCATGCCGCCGGGCGCCGAGGCCAAGCCGCATTACCACGCGGCGCATGAAACGGCGATCTACATGCTCGAGGGCTCCTCCTCCTTCCGCCACGGTCCCAAGCTCGAACATCTCGATGTCGTCAACGAGGGCGACTTCGTGTTCATCCCGGCGGGAGTTCCGCACCAGCCGTTCAACCCCACCGACAGGGTTGCCCGCGCCCTCATCGCCCGCACCGACCCCAACGAACAGGAAAGCGTCGTCCTGCTCTGAACCTGGGCGATGACGCGAGCGCACGGCCTCAACGAGCCTACCCCCGCGGCGCTCGGGCCTCCGACCCCCAGGCCGGGCGCACGGCCGCGCACGGGCGTCGCTGGACTCCATGCGTCCGCGATACCCGACACTGCTTTTGATCCGGCCTGATCGTCGCGCCCGCGCGAAGACGCCCTTCGCGCGACCCGGGGGCCTGGGTTCCCCGATGACACGTCCGCGAAAATGATT
>DASZSH010000028.1:0-1737 GCA_035548755.1 Devosia sp. | reverse complement strand
CCGATATCGTTGATGATCTGACGGATCGGGCCGCCAAAATAGGCCATCACGTGCATGAGCCAGTCGGGGACGGTCCGGCTCGTCACCTTGTGGGCGGGATAGGCGGCGCGGACAATTTCGGCGACCTTGGGGAATGGCGTGTATTCGGCGGTCGCCAGGTAGCGCTGGCCGATCGCCTCCGGCTTTTCGAGCGCGGCAACGTGCATTTCGGCCACGTCGCGCACATCGACGATGGAAAAACCGTTGGAGGGGAGCGCGGGCGTGCTGCCATCGAGCAGGGACGTCACCATGCCGATCGACACGCTCGCATCGTCGTCGAGGGCCGGGCCGATGATGGCTCCCGGATGGATGGTGGTCAGCTCCATGCCATGGGCCCGCGCATATTCCCAGGCGGCGCGCTCGGCCTTGGTCTTGCCGATGCAGTAGGCCCAGGTCCAGCGCATGTTGTCGAGATTGGTGAAGTAGGTCTCGTCGTAAACGCGGCGGCCCGAGGTCTGGCCATGGCCGTAGCCGATGGTGGCGATGGAGGAGGTCAGGATCACCCGCTTGATGCCGGCGGCGTGCGCGAAGCTGAGAACGCGCGCGGTGCCCTCGATGGCCGGCTTGACGACGATCGAAGAATCCTTCGGCTCATCGCCGCGCACGGTGGTGGCAACGTGCATGACGGCGGCGACGCCCTTCATGGCGTCGGCCCAGCCCCTGTCGTCGAGGATGTCCGCCTGCACGAGCTGGAGATTGGCGGCGGCATCGCCGACGACCCGGGCGACGGTATCGTGAACCTGGGCCGCCTTGGCCTCGGAGCGGACGGTGCCGCGGACGCGGTAGCCCTTCTCCAAGAGCTTGACCACACACCATTTTCCGACATAGCCGGAGGCGCCGGTGACGAGGATCAGATCGGCCATTGGGAGCCCTCCCGGAAATGCAGCGGGCGGCCCGGGTTCCGGACCGCCCATGACCTTCTGTCAGGCCGCCGGCGGCTTACGCCGCGGCCTCGGTTTCGGTCTTTTCGGGAACCGGACCCGAATCCTGTCCCTTGGCAGAGGTGTCGCGGTCCACGAATTCGATAACGGCCACGGCGGCATTGTCGCCAAAGCGGTAGCCAGCCTTGAGAATACGGATATAGCCGCCGTTGCGATCCTTATAGCGCGGGCCAAGCACGCCGAAGAGCTTGGCGACCTGCGTCTCATCGCGGACCTGCGCGATCGCCTGCCGGCGCGCGTGCAGATCGCCGCGCTTGCCCAGCGTCACGAGCTTCTCGACAATGGGCCGGAGTTCCTTGGCCTTGGGCAGCGTGGTCACGATCTGCTCATGCTTGATCAGGGCGGCCGACATGTTGGCGAACATCGCCTTGCGATGGCTCGCGGTCCGGTTGAGCTTCCGGTTGGAATTGCCGTGGCGCATTTCTTACTCCCTAGACGGCGGCGTCTCGCGACGGGCCGGCGGCCGAATTGGCCGGCTTAATAGTGGTCTTCGTAGCGTTTGGCCAGATCGTCGATGTTCTCAGGCGGCCAGTTCGGCACGTCCATGCCCAGATGGAGCCCCATCTGCGCCAGGACTTCCTTGATTTCGTTGAGCGATTTGCGCCCGAAGTTGGGCGTGCGGAGCATTTCCGCCTCGGTCTTCTGGATCAGGTCGCCGATATAGACGATGTTGTCGTTCTTGAGGCAGTTGGCCGAACGGACAGAAAGCTCGAGCTCGTCCACCTTCTTGAGCAGCGCCGGGTTGAAGGCGAGTTCG
>DASZSH010000027.1:0-43178 GCA_035548755.1 Devosia sp. | reverse complement strand
GCGGTCATGAACATGGCGGCCATCACCAGGATCATCATCGCGGCGATGACCGAGCCGACGACCAGCTGTTTGGCGCGGCTGTGCTCCTGCGCGATCTCGTAGCGGACGATCGGCGCGGGCTTCATGTCGGCGTGGCTGAGCTCGATATGCGCCATCTGAGCACACTCCCTGGGCTGCTCACAGTGGGCTCATTCGACCGGGCGCGCGAGAACGAACCGTTTTTGCCGTTAATTTAGTTCAAACGCCCTGGGTCCGCCATTTTCCGGCGCCCAGGCCGGCGATATGGTCCGGCCCGTCTTGGCCAGCCAACCGGAAGATCGACCATGCTTCTCACCCGCCGCGCCGCCCTTGTCCTCGGCGCCGGTGCGTCGCTGAGTGCCTGCGCCTCGATCGGCGGGTTCGGCAGCAACGTTCCGCAAGGAGCGACCACGCCGCAGCAGCTCACCGAGGCAACGATCCTTGCGGCCATCAACCAGGCGCGGCAGATCAATGGCAACCACAAGCCTATGACCTACAATGCCGCGCTCGCGGCCGCGGCCCGGTCGCAGGCCAACCTGATGGCCGAAAAGGATACGCTCGCGCACGATCTTGGCGTGACGCTGCGCGAACGGGTAACGGCGGCCGGTTACCAGGGCGCCGTGGGCGAGAACATCGCGGGCGGCCAGCAGACCCTGCAGCAGGCAATCGAAGGCTGGCTCAACTCGCCCGGTCATCGCGCGACCCTTCTGAGCGACAAATTCACCGAGTTCGGGCTCGCCGTCGCCCGCGTCCCGGCGGGCCGCAAGTCGCGCTACGGCATCTACTGGTGCTTCATCGCAGGAGGACCGTTTGGCGCCTGGATGCCGGGCGCCGGCACGGCGGCCGCCACGCCCTCTCAGCCTGCGGCCGGCGGGCACGATACGCTCGCGATCTCGGGCGGCCTCACCGGGTGAGCGTTCGCCGGACGGCCTCGTTCCAGCCCTTGAGCTTGCGCCGGCGCACTGAGGGGTCCATCGAGGGATGGAACTGCCTGTCCAGCGCCCAGCGACGCGAGAAACCCTTCATGTCGGGCCACACTCCGGCCTTCCAGCCCGCCAGCCAGGCCGCGCCAAGCGCCGTCGTTTCGAGAATTGTGGGGCGGTCGACCGGCACATCCAGAATGTCGCTCAGAAACTGCATGGTCCAGTCGGAGGCAACCATGCCGCCATCCACGCGCAGCACCGTGTCGCGCGCGCCTTTCCAGTCGCGGCGCATCGCCGTCAGCAGATCCTGCGTCTGATAGGCCACCGATTCGAGCGCGGCCTTGGCGAGATCGGTCGGTCCGCTGTTGCGCGTGAGGCCATAGATCGCGCCCCGCGCGTCCGCGTCCCACCAGGGGGCCCCAAGGCCCACGAAAGCGGGCACCAGATAAACCTCCGAGGCCGGATCGGCCGCCCGCGCCAGAGCTCCGGATTCGGCCGAGTCCTTGAACAGCCTCAGCTTGTCCCTGAGCCACTGCACCGAGGCGCCGGCCATGAAGATCGCCCCCTCGAGCGCATAGGTCGTCCGTCCGCCCAGCCGGTAGGCCACCGTCGTCAGCAGCCGGTTGCGGCTGCGCACCATGTCCGGCCCGGTGTTGAGCAGGGCAAAGCAGCCCGTGCCATAGGTCGATTTCATCATGCCCGGTTCGAAGCAGGCCTGTCCGATCGTCGCCGCCTGCTGGTCGCCGGCGGCCCCGCGTATGGCGATGGCGGCGCCCAGCACGCTCTTCTCGCTCGTGCCGAAATCGTCGGCGTTGTCGCGGATGGAGGGCAGCAGGGCGCGCGGTATCTTGAAGAGCCTGAGGAGCTCGTCGTCCCACTCGCCGCTCTCGATATTGTAGAGGAGCGTTCGGCTGGCGTTGCTCGCATCGGTCACATGCGCCGCCCCGCCGGTGAGGCGCCAGATGAGGTAGGTTTCGACCGTCCCGAAGGCGAGCTCGCCCTTTTCCGCGCGTCGGCGCGCGCCCGGCACATTGTCGAGCAGCCAGCCGATCTTGGTGGCCGAGAAATACGGGTCGAGCAGCAGCCCGGTCTTCCGCGCCACCAGTTTTTCCGCGCCCTCGCGTTTGAGCCGCTCGCAATGCTTGGCCGTGCGGCGATCCTGCCAGACGATCGCATTGTGGATCGCCTTGCCGGTTGCGCGGTCCCATACGATCGTCGTCTCGCGCTGGTTGGTGATGCCGATCGCGGCGAGTTCGGCAGCTGTGATGCCGGCCTTCTTGAGCGCGGTCTTGACCGCCCACAGGCAGGTCGCCCAGATTTCCTCGGGCACGTGCTCCACCCAGCCCGAGGCCGGAAAATGCTGGGTGAACTCCATCTTCCCCAGCCCCACGATCTGCTGCAGATCGTTGAACACGATGGCCCGGCTCGAGGTCGTGCCCTGATCGATGGCGAGAACGTAGCCGCTCATTTCTTGCCCTTGTTGAGGCGCCTTTCGAGATAGGCCTCGAGCCGCGCCTTGTCGTTGAGGCCGATCCTGAGGCCGAGCTTGGTGCGCCGCCACAGCACGTCGTCGGCCGTGCGCGCCCATTCCTTGTCCACCAGATAGTCGACCTCGCGCTGCGTGAGGTCCGCGCCGAACAGCTCGCCCAGGTCCTCCATCCGCCGTGCCGTGCCCAGCAGCGTCTCGGCCCGCGTGCCGTACTGCCGGGCCAGCCGGCGAAGCATGCGGTCGGTCAGGTTCGGATACTGCTCGTTGAGCTTTTCGACCTGCGCTTCGAATCCGGTGGGCGCGAACTCGCCTCCGGGCAGCTTGCTGCGCCGCGTCCAGGGCTTGCCGCGCCTTCCCAGCACCTTCTCGATCCGTTCGAGGGCTTCCTCGCTGAGCCGCCGGTGCGTGGTGAGCTTGCCGCCGAAGACGTTGAGCAGCGCCCCCGTCTGCGCGTCGCCCTCGAGCTTGAGCACATAGTCGCGCGTGGCCTCCTGCGCCTTGCTGGCGTGATCGTCGAACAGCGGACGCACGCCCGCATAGGTCCACACGATGTCCTGCCAGGTAACCGGACGCTCAAAATACTCCGTCGCCGCCGCCAGCAGATAGTTCTGCTCCTCGTCCGAAATCTTGACGCCCTGCGGATCGCCCGAGAAATCCTGGTCGGTGGTGCCGATCAGCGTGAAATCCTGCTGATAGGGGATGGCGAAGATGATCCGCCCGTCCCGGTTCTGGAAGAAATAGGCGCGGTCGTGCTCGTAGAGCTTGCGCACCACGATGTGGCTGCCCTTGACCAGGCGCACATTGTGCGCCTCGTTCTGTCCCAGCTGCTCGCGCAGCACCGTGTCGACCCACGGCCCCGCCGCATTGACGAGAAACCGCGCCCGCACCGTGCCGCGCAGCTTGCTGTCGACGTCCTGCAGCTTGATGGTCCAGATGCCCCCTTCGCGCGTCGCCGAAACCACCTTGGTGCGCGTGCGGATGACGGCGCCCTTGTCGGCGGCGTCGCGGGCGGTGAGCGCCACCAGCCGCGCATCGTCCACCCAGCAGTCGGAATATTCGAAGGCCCTGGTATAGCCCCCCTTCAGCGGCCGCCCGATCGGATCGTTGCGCAGATCGAGCGTCCGCGTCGGCGGCAGCAGCTTGCGCGCCCCCAGATGGTCGTACACGAAAAGCCCCAGCCGCAGCAGCCAGGCCGGCCGCAATCCGCGGTGATGCGGCAGCACGAAGCGCATCGGCCAGATGATGTGCGGGGCCATCGCCCACAGCACTTCGCGCTCGGCCAGCGCCTCATGCACCAGGCGGAACTCGTAATACTCGAGATAGCGCAGCCCGCCATGGATCAGCTTGGTCGCCGCCGACGAGGTGCCCGAGGCCAGATCGCCCATTTCGGCAAGAAACACCGAAAAACCCCGGCCGACCGCGTCGCGCGCGATGCCGACGCCATTGACCCCACCGCCGATCACGAAGATGTCGGTGATGTTGTCGCGCTTGGCCATCGAGTCATCATACCCCTTGGACTTGGTTAGCGTCGGACGGCCTGTCGCGCAACCGTCGGGTATCGGATTTATTGCCCCGCCCGCTTGACCGCAGGATGAACAGGGGCCACCAAGCAGGTCCCGCCGCCCTCGCAAGCCCCCATGTTCGACATCTTCAACGTCATCCTGCCGGTCTTCGCCATCATCGGCGTCGGCTACCTGGCGGTGCGGCTGCGCCTGTTTCCCGCCGAAGGCACCAAGGCGCTCGTGGCCTTCGTCAACAATTTCGCCACGCCCTGCCTGCTGTGCCAGGCCATGCTGACCTCCGATTTCAGCCAGACCTTCAATCCGGCGCTCATCGTGCCGTTCTATGTGGGGGCGCTGTTTTCCCTCCTCTGCGGCAGCCTGATCGCCCGCCGGGTCTTCCACGACCGCCCGGGCGAGAGCATTTCGGCCGGCTTTTCGGCGATGTTCACCAACACCGTGCTGGTGGGCATCCCCGTGCTGCAGCGCGCCTTCGGCCCCGCGGCGCTGCCGACGGCCTTCTCGATCATCGCCTTCCACGCTCCCATGCTGATCACGCTGGGCATGCTGGTTATGGAGCTCAGCCGCCGCGACAGCGCTCCCCTTGGCCGCACCCTCCAGGTCGCGCTGCTTCGGATCGTGCAGAATCCGCTGCTCTGGGGCGTTGTGATCGGCGCTTCGGGCAATGCGCTGGGCATCCGGCTGCCCGAGCCTGGAACAGCATTTCTGACCATGATGTCGGCCGCCGTGCTGCCGGCTTCGCTTTTTGGCCTGGGCGGCGCGCTCAACGAATACCGGGTATCCGACAGCTGGGTGCAGGCCAGCGTCAACAGCCTGTTCAAGCTGATCGTCCACCCCGCCATCGTCTACCTGCTGTCCGTGCAGGTCCTGCACGTGCCCCTCGAGACGGCCCGTTACGCCGTGCTGCTCGCCGCCATGCCGGCCGGCATCAACGTCTATGTGTTCGCCACCTACTACGACCGGGCCGTGAACGTGGCCGCCAACGTCGTGCTCATCTCCACGGTGGCGTCCGTCGCCACCATCAGCTTCTGGCTGTGGCTGCTCGCATGACCTCGCCGCAATCCTGGGCGATGGTAGGCATCGGTCCCGCGCCCGGCCAGCCGCTCCGGCTCAGCTCACCCGTTCGATCTGGGCGCCGCAGCGGCCGAGCTTGTCCTCGAGCCGCTCGAAGCCGCGATCGAGATGATAGATGCGGTTGACCATGGTCTCGCCGCGCGCCGCGAGCCCAGCGATCACCAGCGACACCGAGGCGCGCAGATCCGTCGCCATCACCTGCGCCCCCTTGAGCGCCGGCACGCCGGTGACCGTCGCCACCTGCCCCTCGACCCGGATATCGGCGCCGAAGCGGGCGAGTTCGGCCACATGCATGAAGCGGTTCTCGAAGATCGTCTCGCGGATGTGCGAAACGCCGTTCGACATCGTCATGAGCGCCATGAACTGCGCCTGCAGGTCCGTGGCGAAGCCCGGGAACGGATCGGTCTCCACATCGGCCGCCACGATCCCGTTGCCGTTGCGCATCACGCGGATGCCGCCCGCCTCGCGGGCGATGTGGACGCCCGCCTCGCCCAGAACGTCGAGCGCCGACTGCAGATGTTCGGGCCTTGCGCCGCGCAGCAGCACGTCCCCGCCCGTCATCGCGGCCGCCATGGCGAACGTGCCGGTCTCGATGCGGTCGGCAATGACGTCGATTTCCGCCCCGCCCAGCGCGGATACGCCCTCGATGGTGAGCGTGCGCGTGCCGATGCCGGAGATCCGCGCGCCCATTGCCGTGAGGCAGTGCGCGACATTGTCGATTTCGGGCTCGATCGCGGCATTTTCGATCACCGTCGTTCCGCGCGCCAGCGTCGCCGCCATCATGATGGTGTGCGTGGCGCCGACCGAGACCTTGGGGAACCGCACCGTGGCGCCGATCAGCCCGCCTTTGGGCGCGCGCGCCACCACATAGCCCTCGTCGATATCGATCTGGGCCCCGAGCTCCTTGAGCCCGTAGAGGAAGAGATCGACCGGCCGCGTGCCGATGGCGCAGCCGCCCGGCAGCGACACCCGCGCCTCATGCGCCCGCGCCAGCAGCGGCCCGATCACCCAGAAGCTTGCGCGCATCACCGAGACGAGCTCGTAGGGCGCGGTGGTATCGATGATCTCGGCGGCCTGCAGGGTCATGCGCTGGCCCTCGAAGCTGTCGGTCGCGCGCCGTCCATGCACGGCGATGTCGACCCCGTGATTTTCGAGGATCTTTTCGAGCTGCTTGACGTCGGCGAGGCGCGGCACGTTGTTGAGCGTCACCGGCTGGTCCGTGAGCAGCGATGCGATCATCAGCGGCAGGGCGGCATTCTTGGCGCCCGAGATGGGGATTTCGCCCCTGAGCTCGTGGCCACCGACAATGCGGATGCGATCCATGGATTCTTCCCCGTTCCGGCAGGCTGGTGCGCCGTCCGGCAGTGCTAGCCCGGCGACTCGGGCGGTTCAAGGCAGGCTCATAAGCGTAACCGGGGGGAATTTAAGAAGCCTTGTCGCCCGGTCTTGCGGGCGGCGGGCCAGATGGCGCCGCACCTGCCCGTGCCCGCGCCTGCCCCTTCCGCCGCTTGAGATTCTCGCGGAGCTTTGTGGCCAATCTCTGCTCGCGCGCCGCTTTTTCGTCGGCCTTGGACATGGCTGGCAACCGGGGATTTTCACCTTGCGTCGGGAAAAGCGCTATGGCATCAACCGCCAGCTTTTTGAAGCGCTATCACGTGGACAGGCTGCAGTAGCTCAGTGGTAGAGCACACCCTTGGTAAGGGTGAGGTCGAGAGTTCAATCCTCTCTTGCAGCACCACCCCTCCGCCTCAGCTCGTCAGGTCCTTCAGTCCCTTGTCGAGCTCCTCGGCGTAACGGCGGAGCAGGTGCGACTCGGTCAACAGACCAATAACCTTTCGGTTACCTAGGCTGTCGAGCACTGCGAGCTCCTCGCTCTCGGCTTTCTCGAACAGCGCCGCGGCGTCGGCCGCATTCAGCCCGGGCAGCAGGAATCGGTCGCGGTGGCGCAACAGCGGCTCCACCGTGGGCGGCGTCGTTGGATGTTCCACGGCATTGGGCTGAAACGCATCGGCGACAAGCACGATGCCGGCATACTTGCCTGCCTTGTCGAGGGCCACGACCCGCTCGGCGGACCCAAGTGGATAGGCCTGCCGGAAGGCATCGAGCGGCATCGAGTCTTCGATGGTCTTCACGTCCGCCCGCATCATCCGCCCTACCGTCAGGTTTCGCAGGCGCCCCACATCGTGCGCCGAACGGATGGTTTCCCCGCGCAGGTGGAAGCGCCAGGTCGAGAATGAATAGCCGAAAAGTTCGCGCACGATGAACGCTGACATCGCCGCCGCCACCAGAACGGCTGCGCTGATCGCGAGGTCTCCGGTCGTCTCGAGAACGAGAAACGTCATCGTGAGAGGTCCGCCGATCACCCCGCTGGCGAGCGAAGCCATGCCGACCACCGCCGCCAGCATCGCGTCGACATGCGGCGCAATCCCGCTCAGCGCAAGCACCCCTCCATAGACCTTGCCCATCAACACCCCCAGGAAGAGCGAGGCAAAGAAAAGTCCGCCACGAAACCCCGCGCCAAGGGAAATTGTGGAGGCAAGGAACTTCAGAACGAACAGCAACGACACCGTCAAGAGACTTGCCTGGGCGCTGAGCTGGAGGTCCAGCGCCCCGTGACCGGTCGAAAGCACCTGCGGCGAAAGAAGCGAGAGCATGCCCACCGCAACACCGCCGATGGCCGGCCGATAAGGGGAAGGGATCGAAATGCGGGTGAAAAGGCGCTCGACTTGCGCCACTGCCAGCATGATCACGATCGAGATGCCCGCCGCAAACACGCCCAGCGCCAGGTACGGCACGATGTCGCCAGGTGATAGTGTACCCACGCCGTAAAGCACGACTGGGGTCTGCGCCGCCCCCATCAGGCGGGCAAGCAGCGTCGCGACGACGGCAGCGGTCACCACCGGCGCCAGCAGGCCGATCGAATAGACTCCGATGATCAGCTCGAAGGCGTAGAACGCGCCCGTGAAGGGAGCATCGAACGCCGCCGCGATCGCCCCGCCGGCGGCACATCCGACCAGCATGCGGACTTCGTTGCGCCTGAGGCTGAGCCGGACGGCCAGATGGGACGCCAGGGCCGAACTCATCTGCGTATAACCCGCTTCCAGCCCGACCGAAGCGCCGAAGCTGCTCGAGACGATGGTCTGAA
The DNA here is from genome assembly GCA_035548755.1 of Devosia sp. Classification (GTDB taxonomy): domain Bacteria; phylum Pseudomonadota; class Alphaproteobacteria; order Rhizobiales; family Devosiaceae; genus Devosia_A. Next base: position 35,009 of record DASZSH010000027.1, on the reverse strand, counting down.
GCGTCACGATGACGCTTTCGCGGAACGACATGAGGCCGCCATGCACGGCGTTTGCCTCAATCGGATCCACCGGCGGACGCGTGCGGAAATGGCGGGCCAGCGCGATGCTGATCCCGATGGCAACGCCTCCCGCAACCGGGACGAGGGCAAGCCAGGGGCTGACCAGCGCCGCCTGGGCGCTCAGTCGCGCCCCCTCGGGAATGGCGAACAACAGCGAATGGAGTTCGCGTGTCGCCCAGCCGACGACCCACACCACGAGCGCGGCAACGGCGCCGGTGAAAGCGGCCGCTGCGAGCAGGAAAACTCCCCGCCATCGGCCGAGGTGCAGATTGAGGGACAATGCAGGAAAAAGGGGGCGACTTATCTGTGCAGAGCTGTCGGTCATGACCCTGGCCAGCCGCGCCGGGCGCGGGAGACGGGACGAAGGATGTGATCGTTGAAAGCTACGGCGCAAATGTGAACAAGAGGCCAAGGGTCGCCGGCTCGCCGACATGTGATCTGCCGTTTTGTCGCCGTTAACGACGCTAGGGTTAGGGAACTCTCTCGCTCCGCTTCGAGTTTTGAGGCGGGCCTTTTCGTTTACGACCAGAGTACCGCATGACCGCAGCCGCCATCTCCCCGTCGCGCCGCAGCTTTCTGGCTGGCGGCGCAAGTCTTGCCGCCCTTGCTTTGGCCGGGTGCGCCTCCCAGCGGATGCAGGTCGCCGCCCCGCAGTTCTCCCAATACTATCTGTCCATGTACGGACCGCTGCCGGATGAGGAATTTCCGGTGCCGGCGATCGATCTGACCAAGCTCGACCCCAATATGTTCCGCACCGAAGTGCCCGACCCCACCGGCGAGCGGCCGGGCACCATCGTGGTCAACACCTCCGAGCGCCACCTTTACCTGGTGCAGGAGGGCGGGCAGGCCATCCGCTACGGCGTCGGCATCGGCCGCGAGGGCTTCGCCTGGTCGGGCAAGGCCAAGGTGGGGCGCAAGGCCATGTGGCCGACCTGGACGCCGCCCAAGGAGATGCAGGAGCGCCAGCCTGAGACGCGGCAATACGCCAATGGCATGCCGCCGGGGCTGACCAACCCGCTCGGGGCCCGCGCCATGTACATCTACCAGGATGGACGCGACACGCTTTACCGCCTGCACGGCACGCTCGAAGTGTGGAGCATCGGCCAGGCCGTATCGTCCGGCTGCGTCCGCCTCCTCTTCCACGACATCATCGACCTCTATGGCCGCTGCCCCGTGGGCACGCCCATCGTGGTCAACACCTGAGCTAGAAGCTCGACATCATGGCGTTGCTGAAGGTCAGCGTCAGATAGTCCTGCCCGTGGCGCGGACCGGTCTGGCCGGTCCCGTCCTCCTCGAGCGAGGCGCGTGTCGGCGTCACCACCACGGGGCAGGTCTTCTTGCCGTCCTTGTCGGTGGTGCAGTGGTCGAAATCGATGCAGCGCATGGTGTGGTTGAACGGATCGAGCGTGCAGCCGCGCCCGATGCCGCTATTGTCGTCCTTGCTGTCGGCGAGGCTCGGCGTTGCCGACAATAGTCCGGCGGCGAGCACGAGGCTGAGCGAGAGTTTGAGCATTTGCGATCTCCGCGTGGGGGTTCGGATGCCCATGAGCCTCGCCCCTTCCGCCTGAACCGCCCCTGACCATCCCGGTCAGCCAGCCGCCCGCCGGGAAGAGGTCGTCGCGCCTCAGCGACGGCTCTCCCCTCGCGCCCTCGCGTCTGGCCCGGCTATCCCTGCGTGATCGGCGAGATCTGGATTTCCACGCGCCGGTTCTGCGACCGGCCGGTCTCGGTGGCGTTGGAGGCGATCGGGTCGGTTTCGCCCTTGCCTTCGATGTAGAAACGGCGCTGGTCGATGCCCTGGTTGGCCAGAATGGTGGCGACGGCCACCGCGCGGCGCTGCGACAGATCCTGGTTGTGCGCTTCCGACCCCGTATTGTCGGTATGGCCGTAAACGTCCACGATCGTCTTGTTGAATTTCTTGAGGACCAGCCCGACCGACACCAGCGTCTGGTTGAACTCGGGCTTCACCGTCGCCGAATCCGTGTCGAAGGTGATGTTGGAGGGCATATTGAGGATGATCTGGTTGCCCACGCGGGTGACCGAGACGCCGGTCGATTGCAGCTGCGCGCGCAGCTCGGCTTCCTGCTGGTCCATATAGTGGCCGACCGCCGCGCCGGTGAGGCCGCCAAGGCCCGCTCCGATCAGCGCCGCGATGCGCGGATCGTTGCCCGTCGCCGCGCCCGCGAAGGCGCCGACCACGGCGCCGGTGCCCGCCCCGATCATGGCGCCGCCCGCCGTGCTCGAAAGCTGCTGCTCGCCGGTATAGGCGTTCATGGTGGTGCAGGCGCTCAGCGATAGCGCGGCGAGCCCGGCAACGACGATCGACGACTTCATCGGATCCCCCTGGATTGGTCTGCCTCTTCCACCAACAGATTGCGGCAGCACGGTGATTGGAACAAGGTCCGATCGGCCGGGCTCAGTTGTGCGCCCAGCCGCCATCGACCACAAAATCCTGCGCCGAAATCATCTGGCTGTCGTCGGCGGCAAGGAACAGCACCATGCGCGCCACATCGGCGGGATAGACCCGGCCCTTGAGCGCCTGCGTCTCGTCGATGAGCCTGTTCTCGGCCTCGCCGACCCAGCGGGTGAGCTGCCTCTGGGTCATCACCCAGCCCGGAACCACGGTGTTGACCCGGATGCCGTGCGGGCCCAGGTCGCGCGCGAGCGAGCGCGACATGCCGTGGGCCGCCGCCTTGCTGGCGGTATAGGCGGTGAGATTGCCCACCATGATCATCCAGCTGATCGAGCCGAAATTGATGATCGAGCCCTTGCCGGCCTTGATCATTCCCGGGATCACCGCCTGCGCGGCAAAGAACGCGTGCTTGAGGTTGACCGCGATCGCCTTGTCCCAGGCCTCCTCCGTCACCTCGTTCCACTTGTAACGGGTGTCGTTGGCGGCATTGTTGACAAGCGCCAGGGCCGGCCCGTGCGCGTTCTCGAAATCGCCGATCGCGCGCTGATAGTCCGCCGTGTCGGTGATGTCGCAGCGGACGAAGCGCGCCGTCTGTCCCTTGCTGGCGAGCTCCGCCGCGAGCGCGGTCCCTTCGGCCTCCGCGATGTCGACGAAACCAACCTTGCTGCCCTGCGCTGCGAACTCGCGCACGATCGTTTCGCCGATTCCGGTGGCCCCGCCCGAGATGACCACGGGCATGCCCCTGAGGCTGGGATAGGTGGCGAAGGCTGGCATCGATTCCCTCCGGACGGTGTTGCCCGGCAGATGTAGCCGATGCCGCCCAATGAGCAAGCGCCTTTGCCCGATGCGCCCGCGCGGCAGGTCTTCCGCCTCGTGCGGTTCCGGGCCGGCCGCGCCCTGCCCGCGGGGGTGCTGGCCCCCCCGCCTGCGCCTCAGGCGTCGTCGCCCTCGACGATCACCTTGTTGCGCGGGGCGATGTCCATGGCCTCGACCCGCTCGAGCAGCCTCATCACCTTGTCCACATTGGCGATGTGGCGCTCCTCCATGGTGAAGTTGAAGGTGATGTAATCGCGTCCGGGGCAGAAGGTGCAGATATTGGCAGCCGGATGCCAGGCGCCGCAATAGATCGGCTCGATCATGCCATGCGTCATGGGCCCGTAGGTCCGGTGCGGCGGCACCAGCGTAAGCACCACGTGGATGAAGTTGTTGAACCGCCAGAAGCGGCGGCCGGGCAGGAAAGGAAGCATCCGGTTGAGGCCGCGCAGCGTCTTGAACATGGTGTTCATCATCACCTGGAACTTGGTGATGTCCTTGGCCTCGATGCGGTCGACCGTGTCGTCCACGTGGCGGACGAAATCGACGAAATTCTCCTTGTAGTCGAACCGCGCCTCGAGCGCGCGCACGCGGAAGAAGTCATCGTCGGCATCGTTGCGCTGCCCGTCGAGCATGGTGTAGGCGGCGCCGATAACCTTGTCGCTCATATGCTTGTCTGGGCCCTCCCCGTTCAGGGCGTGGGTCACCAGGGCGAAATACAGCGAGCGCTGCCGCACGCCGAGCCGGTTGGCCAGCAGCCTGAGCCGATGGCGCTTGATGGCGAGCGTCTTGAAGCCCCAGGGCTTGTCCGGCGGCGCGAGGAGATTGGCCAGCGTCACATAGGTGATCGTCAGGGCCCAGCCGCGGAACGCCGATACCAGCCGCGTGAAGAACGGCACCTTGTTGGATTTGTCCGACATGATGCCGTGCGCCGCCGACTGCGAGCGCGTAAGCAGCGCCGAATCCGAGCCTTCGAGCAGCGCGTGGCTCGATCGCACCTGGATGATGGAAGCGCGGCCCTGGGCATCCGGGCCGCCCCGGCGCACCGCGGCCTGGACGCGGAACAGGGGCAGGTCGTCGCGGGCGAAGATGTCCTGCGACTTGCCCAGCCACTTGTCGGGGTAGCCCTCGAAATCGTCGACCTGCTCGATGTCGGTGATCGCCTCCAGCAGGTGCTTGGGGAAGGGCTGGCCGGGGCGCGCGCCCACAAAGCCGTGCGTCAGCTGCGGCGCGAGGTTGACCATCTCGGCCACGAGGTTGCCCAGCAGGTCCTTGTCGAAGGTCGCCTTCGAGAACGCGGTGAAGAACACCGTGTCGCGCGCTTCGTAGAGAAACCACTGGAAGTCGGTGAACAGCGCCTGCGGGTTTCTGGACACCGCAGCGAGCGCCAGCTCGAGCACTTCGGCGTGGTCGTTGGCAAAACTCGAGGACGAAAAACTCTTCACTCGGCCCCCCCGATTGTCTTGGTTAGCGGCGTCTTAACACTGATATTCGGCCCGGCAAGTGGCGGTCAACCAACCAGACGATACGGCGTTAATCCGTGACAGAAATGCTTCACATACAGCCGATCTGGCCTAACCCATCAATTCTGAACGGGAAATGAGCGCCTTCCCCAGCAGCCCCACCCGCCCCGCAAGCGTCTCCTGCACGTAAAAGTTGAACGTCACCAGCCGCCGGTTGGGGACGATCACGCAGGCATTGGCTCCCTCGAGCAGCGCCCCGGCATAGACGGGCTCCATCAGTTCCTGCGTCAGCGGCCCGGCCAGCCGATGCGGCGGGATCAGCCCCAGCACAACGTCATAGGGCATGAACTGGAACAGCCGCGGCGAATAGGCGAACGGGATCAGCCGGCTCAAGCGGCGGTGCACACGCACACCCTGCGCGTTGAGGGCGTCGTTGAAACCACTGTCCCGCGCCTCGGCCAGCTCGAGCCTGGCATCGAGGGCCCGCACGAAGGCCAAGAAGTCGGCTCGATTCTCGAACATCGCAAAACGCATGCGCATCCGCATATACGTATCGCGATCGGCTCCCCCGCCATCGTCGATCGAAGAGTAAGTCGAGCTGATGCGTCGCTTGCCGGCGGGCGAACCGCAGTCGAACAAAGCCGCCAGCACGAGCGCAAACAGCAGCGCTCGTTGCCGGACCCCGTACTCTCGCGCGAGGGACCGAAGCGCTGCACGCGGATAGGCAAGAGTGGCCGCGCGGAACGGCCCGGGATGCATTGACATCAGGTTCGCCGCGACAAGATGCAGTCCGGCGAGCACGGCGCCCGCCCCAATGGCGGCCGCCTTGACCAGTGGCGCAGCATCGCGGCTTGCTTCGCTTAGCGGATGTGCCGCAGATTTGGACCGGCTGAGCAGGGCGGAATCGGCGCCTTCCACCAGCGCATGCGAGGCCTGAACGAGGATGAAGCCAGCGCGACCAGCCTGATCCGGGCCTGCAGTCGCCGCATAGCGTATACGGAACAGCGGCAGCGATGGATCCGCAAAGAGCTCCTCGCCACGGTTGAGCCACCGCTCGGGGAAGTCGAGAAGGCTCGTCACGACTTCTCTTGTTATGACTCGCCGCAGCAGCCAGTCCGGCAGACCGCCCGGAAAGCCGAAGCTCAACTGCGGCGCAAGCTCCACCAGCGATCGTGCTGTTTCGAGAAGTTTGTCATCGTCGAAATTCCGGCGCGTGAAGGCAGCGAAATACGCGACGTTCCGCTGCTGGTACATGTACCATTGAATGTCGGTGAAAGCGGCGGTTGGATCGTCGGTCATCGGACCAGGCTAACGGCCCCGCCAGAGCCGCGATAGCCCGACCTGCCCCGGCTCGCGACTAGGCAGTTGCGGCCGAACAGCTTAGGATCGTTCCAGACTGGCTGCGAGCTCTCATTGTATGTCAACGGCTTAGCCGGTCCCATGCGCGTCGAATTGACCTATGTCATGGCCGCGCGGGCAACCTTAGGGTCCCTTCCGCCACAGGCTGGGTCGAGCATCATGGATTATCGCGGCATCTTCGAAGACGCAGTGGATACGCTGAGACAGGAGAAGCGCTACCGCGTGTTCGCCGACATCGAGCGCGTCGCCGGGCGTTTCCCCACCGCGATCTATCGCGATGCCGCCGATAACGCGCGTGAGATCACGATCTGGTGCTCCAACGACTATCTGGGCATGGGCCAGCACCCCGCCGTGATTGCCGCAATGCAGGAAACTGCGCAGAAACTCGGCGTCGGCGCCGGCGGCACGCGCAACATCTCCGGCACCAACCGGCCCCTGGTGGAACTTGAGCGTTCACTCGCCGACCTCCACCGCAAGGACGCCGCGCTGGTCTTCACGTCGGGCTTTGTCAGCAACGAGGCCGCAATCTCGACCATCGCCCGCCTGATGCCCGACTGCCTGATCCTTTCCGATCAGCTCAATCATGCCTCGATGATCCAAGGTGTGCGCCAGTCGGGTATGGAAAAGAAGATCTTCCGCCACAACGACGTCGGGCACCTGCGCGAGCTGCTCGCGGCGGTCGACCGCAAACGCCCCAAGCTGATCTGCTTTGAGTCGATCTACTCAATGGATGGCGACGTGGCCCCCGTTGCCGAGATTTGCGATCTTGCCGAGGAGTTTGGCGCGCTCACCTATATCGACGAAGTGCATGCCGTCGGCATGTATGGTCCGCGCGGCGGAGGCATCGCCGACCGCGAAGGGCTGATGGAGCGCATCGATATCATCGAGGGCACGCTCGCCAAGGGCTTTGGCGTGATGGGCGGCTACATCGCCGCGAACCGGGCTATCGTCGACGCTGTGCGCTCCTATGCACCCGAATTCATCTTCACCACTGCCCTGCCGCCAGCGCTCTGTGCTGCTGCCCGCGCTTCGATCGAGCACCTCAAGACCTCGACCGTCGAACGTGAAGCGCACCAGCGCCAGGCGGCGCTCGCCAAGACCATCCTGACGGAGGCCGGGCTGCCCGTGATGCCGACCGCGACGCATATCGTGCCGCTGATCGTCGGTGACGCGCGCCTTTGCAAGGCCGCGAGCGACCTGCTTCTCGACAAGCACAACATCTACATTCAGCCCATCAACTACCCCACCGTGCCCAAAGGCACCGAGCGGCTGCGCATCACGCCGACGCCGCTCCACACCAAGGACATGATCATCACCCTTCGCCATGCGCTCGAGAGCGTTTGGGCCGAGCTGGAACTGCCGCACGAGCGGCCGGCCCCGAAAATCACCGCGGAGAAGCTCGTCAGCGGCGACCTGACCTTGCCAACGGTTGGCGGCTAGCGACGCCGAGCGCGATTTCCACCGTTCAGCGCAGCAAGTCTGTCAGGCGATCAGGCGTCAGCTCGTCAGCACGATGCGCATGAGATCCGCGGTATTGCGGGCGCCGAGCTTTTCCATAACCCGCGCCCGGTGCACCTCGATTGTGCGCGGCGAAATGCCAAGCTCCCGCCCAGCCTCCTTGTTGGACTGGCCGTTGGTGATGAGCTGAAGCACTTCGCGCTCGCGCGGCGTAAGCTGCGCGAAGCCGCGTATCTCGACATTGCGCCCTCCAGGCCGTGCCGCCCCGCCGACATGGATGTCGTGTCGCAGAGCATCGCGGACGGCTCGCACCAGCCGTTCCGTGTCGATCGGCTTGGTCACCACGTCGCTCGCACCGAGCTTCATGGCGGAAACTGCCGCCTCGACCATCGGACGGTTCTCCATCATGAAGACCTGCGTGCCGGCGCGCATCGCCTTCACTCGGCGGAGGAGCTCCAGCCCATCATCCGCCCCAAGATCGAAATTGGCGATGACCACGTCCGGGCGGCGGCGCTCCAGCGAAACCAGGAACCCCCCGAGATTGATCGAGAACATCGTCTGAAACGCCTCGAGCCGGAACAGCAGGCTGAGCGCTTCGCAGGTCTGCAGATCCGGGTCGACGATGTGGACGCTCCGGTCGCGGTTGAGAACGCTGGGATAGTAGATGTCTTCGGGCATGGTCCGTCCCCAATGTCTTCGCGCGACGGCGCTCGGAGAACATTGATCGGGGGACACCGCCCGCCGGCAATTGACGGGTCACGTCCGGGTCCGCCCGGCGCCGCCGGCCTGTGGATGAAACACGACTCGGAGTTTGCACTAGGGACAATGGCGTTCCGAGACCGTGCCGGTCCGTAGACATTCCTACGGACCTTAAGGAAGATATTCCTAATATGAGGAACATTGTCAATACACGAGACATTATTCTTAGCGCGGAAGGTACAGGGCCAGCGCCCGACGCGCGGACGCTGGCCCATGTTGCCTCATCTCCTCCGGCCCGAGGGCCGGAGTAGAACTTACTTCTTGGCGGCCTTCTTCGCCTTCTTGGCCGGGGCCTTCTTGGCAGCGGCCTTCTTGGCCGGGGCCTTCTTGGCGGCGGCCGGCCTTGCGGCGGCCTTCTTCGCCTTCTTGGCCGGGGCCTTCTTAGCCGCAGCCTTCTTCACCGGAGCTTTCGCAGCGGTGGCCGGCTTGGCGGCTTTCGACGGGGCCTTGGCAGCGGCCATCGGCATCGATTTGGTGTCACGGATGTCGGTCAAGAGAAGTCTTCCTTTGTTGGAGCTAGATGTTGAGCGGGCGGAGCCGCGGCTTGCTTATTCCTACCGCATTGATGCCTTCGACAAGGAACAGCACGAAGGCGACAATGGCGAACTTTACAACGGCATTGATGAACAAACCGATAGTGAGCGCCACTCTGACAGGTGCCGGCGCATAGGCGCCGACGCTGACTGCAACGCTGTTCGGATTGTTCAGCACGACAAACAGGCTCGAGGGCACGGGTCGCCCAAGGACGAGACCAGCCAGGACCGCCGGGCACCATCGACGAGGGAGGAAACGATGGCGCCGGTTGCCGACCGGATCATCGCATCGGTTGCGAGATCGACGGCACCGCCCTTGAGAGCGAAGTCTCGAACATCCTTGACTAGCGACACTGGACCCCTCTGCGGTCTGTCCACTCACTCGCGTCGCCCACCCTCCCGGCGGCGCCCTGCAAATCAGAGATTCGCAGTGGCCGGAGAATCACGCAGAACGCGCCGGAATGCAATGGCAAGACTTAGTGTCAACTTGCCGCCCGACTTCATGCGCATGATAGTTGACCCACCGCCGCTCTAGAATGTCGACCGGCGAACAAGGACGGCACCGCCATGGATGCACCCCAGACGATCGAGCTCAGTCTGCGCCGGGCGCTCGACTTTATTCCTGTAGGCCTCGCGGTCTTTGACCCTGATCTGCGTCTCCTGGCCTGCAATCGGCGCTACCGCGAGCTACTTGACCTGCCCGAACGGCTCTGCCTCGTTGGAACAACACTCTATGAGATTGCGCTCTATGTCGGCCGTCGCGGAGATCTGGGCGAAGGCGATGCTGCCGAACTCGCCGCCGCCCGTGTCGCGACCCTCACAAGCGCATCTGGCTCGGTAACGCAACGCATTGGAAAACAAGGACAAACGCTGGAATTTCACTCCGCCCGCCTGCCCGACGGCGGAGTGGTGATCAGCTTCACCGACGTGACCAAGAGAGTGGATGCGGAGGCGGCCCTGGAGCAGGTCAACCAGACCCTCGAGGGTCGCGTCGCGGAGCGCACGGCGACCCTCCTCAGGGTCAATGCCGAACTCGAAAGTGCCCGCAAGAAGGCGGATATGGCCAACCGCGACAAGACCCGGTTCCTTGCCGCCGCCAGTCACGATCTGCTGCAGCCTCTCAACGCGGCCCGGCTCTATACGGCCACCCTCATCGAGAGGTCGACCGGGGGGGACAGTGAGGCCCTCGCCCACTCGATCGAGGCCTCACTAAATGCTGTGGAAGAAATCATGTCGGCCCTCCTCGACATGTCCCGGATCGACTCCGGAGCGCTCAAGCCAGTCTCAGGCGCGTTCCAGATTCGCGATCTGATCCGCAAAGTAGCGGTCGAATTCGCGCCCCCTGCCCGCGAGCGATCCATCCAACTTCGCCTCATCGACAGCTCGGCGGTCGCCTTTGCCGACCGGTCGCTGGTCGCCCGCATCGTCCAGAACCTGGTCTCCAACGCCATCAAATACACCCGCCCCGGGGGCCGCGTCGTAGTAGGCGTCCGCCGGCGAGGCGCACGTGTCCGGCTCGACGTTATCGACACCGGTATTGGCTTCTCCCGCGATCAGCATCGGCTGCTTTTTGCCGAATTCTCACGCCTTGAGCAGGGCGCGCGGATGGCGCAGGGGCTCGGCCTGGGGCTCTCGATCGTCGAGCGCCTCGTCCAGGCCATGGGCCTCACGCTCGAGCTCGACAGCCGGGAGGGTCGTGGTTCGCGCTTTTCTCTGTATCTGCCGCGCGGCACGCTGCAGAAACCGCCGGCCGGCGACAGCGAGCGCCCCGCGGAAGCCACAAGTCTGAGCGGCCTGCGCGTCCTGTGCGTCGACAACGAGCGCGCCGTCCTCGACGCGATGGAGGGCCTGTTGCGCGGTTGGGGATGCGATGTCCGTTCGGCCCGTTCACTGCGCGACATCGACCGCGACCAGCTCCTTCTGGGCTGGCTGCCCGACCTCGTGCTGATGGACTACCACCTCGATCAGACGTCCGGCCTCGATGCCGTGGAGTGGCTGCGCCAGAATGTCGGTGGGCATCTGCCGGCCGCTCTGGTCACCGCCGATCGTACACCGGCCGTGCGTGCCCTCGCCGAGGAGCGCGGCGTCGCCGTGGTAACCAAGCCGGTGAAGCCGGCGGCGCTGCGAGCCGCCATCAGCGGCCTCGCCCGGCAGCGCCCGCTGCGCGGTCGGTAAGGTCAGCCGGCCGGCGACAGCAGGGCTTCGAACTGCCCCTGCTCAATCTTGGAAGCGGCGATCACGGCCTGGGTCCGGCTGTCCACGTCCAGCTTCTGCAGGATTGATGACACATGCGCCTTGACGGTCGCCTCCGAGATCGAAAGCTCGTAGGCGATCTGCTTGTTCATTAGGCCGTCGCTCAGCATCATGAGCACCCGAACCTGCTGCGGGGTCAGGCTAGACAGACGCCGGAGGAACGCCGTCTGCTCATCGTCGTCTTCGATGTTGACGCCGGCGGGAACGAACACGCCGCCGCTCAGCACCGTGTCGATCGCCGCCCGAATCTCCGCCGGCCCTACGGACTTGGGCAGGTACCCGGCCGCCCCAAGCTCGAAGGTGCGGCGGATAACCTTCGGGTCCTCGACCGCCGAGATGATCATGACGGGCACCTCAGGGTACTGGGCGCGCAGCAGCAGCAGGCCCGAAAAGCCATGGGCGCCTGGCATGTTGAGATCGAGCAGGACCAGATCGCAGTCGCGGTCCGCCTCAAGAGCGGCACTGAGCGCGGCGAGATCCCCGGCCTCCTCGACGCCGCCCTCGCCCTTGGCGCCGGCCAGGGTCTGGCGCAGCGCCGCCCGGAACAGCGGATGGTCGTCGACGATGATTATGCGGCTCATATTCTACCCTTTAGTCCCTCGCGCAGGCCTCCTCCAATGCCACTAAGGGAGAAGTTGCCTTCGGATTCGCAAATTGCACGGGCATTTAATCTCTTCTTTACCATGTCCGTTAACAGTGCGGGGTGAACTCGACCCATTCGAATTTTCGGGGCGGGCGTTCTTCAGGTGCTTGGGATTCCTCCATGGCCCGCGCTTCTCAGCAGTCGCAACCGTACGAGTCCGACCGCGACAATTCCGGCGAGTGGCAGTCGCTGAGGCAAGAGCTCGTCGCGCTGCTCGACCAGGTCGACAGCCAGGTCGCCCGGTCGCGCGGCAGTTCCGGCCTGAGCGAGCGCGTCCGGGATATGCGGTTCCGTGTGACCGAGCAGGAGACCGACAACCGGCATCGTGACGCGCTGCGTTCGGTTCAGCGCGCCATCAACCGCTTTGAAGATGCCGTGCCGTCGCGCCAGATGCAGCCCAATCCGCGCGACAGCCTGCAGGCTGCGATCGATCAGATCCGCGCGCGCCAGGACAATCGGCCGAGCGCGCCCCCACCGCCCACTCCTGCGTCGCGTCTCGTCGATCCCACCCCCCTGTTCGAGCGGCTGGCCCAATCGGTCGGCGGGCTCGGCAGCCGGCTCGAAAAGCTCGAAGCCGAGATCAAGGCGCAGATCAGAACCGGCGCCAACGTGAAGGACGTAGCCGACCAGGTGGCGCAGCTGGCCCACGTGGTCGAGCTCCTCGCCGGGGCCGTGGGCGAGACCGGGCAGGTCAAACGGCTCGAAGGACAGATCGCGAGCCTCGGCAAGATCATTTCGCAGGGACGCGAGATGGACATCCAGTCGCTGACCCGCCGCCTGGACGACGTTGCGGCAACGGTTGGCAAGCTCGCCGAGCTGCAGGTCCACTATGCCGACCGCGTGCAGAATCCGGTCGAGACGCAGGCGTTCCAGGATGGGATGCGCTCGATCGAGGAAAGCGTGCGCGCCGTTTACGACCGCATCGACTCGCTCGAGCGGCAGCGCACGCTGTCACCTGAGGATCTCGATCACGTCACTTCCGAGATGGCCCGGTTTACCGAGGCGATCCGTGAGGGCGAGAAGGCCCCCCAGCACCTTGTCGAACTCATCGACGCCCTCAACACGCGCATTTCCGACCTCGAATCCGGCGACCGCCTCCTGCACGGCCTGCGCAAGGACCTCGGGGCGCTGCGCGATGCGGTGATCGTCTCGCTGACGCCGCGCTTCGACGCCATCGAAGAGCGAATGGGCACGCTCTCGACCCGTGACGACATGGCCGAAATCGGCCGGCAGATCGGTTTGCTGAGCGAACGCATGGAAATGCGAGGTGGCGATCCGGGTGTGCTCCAGCTCGAGGCGCAGGTGCGCCAGCTCGTTGCCCGCATGGACCAGACGGGCGAACAGCTCTCCGGCCTCGCCCGTCTCTACAGCGAGCCCACCACGGTGCAGATGCCCGACTTCGACGCCATGGCGGACATGTTCGCCTCGCGTGCTGCCGAAGCGGTGCAGCGGCAGGCGCCGGCGGCGGTCGACACGAGCGCCGTCGCCACCACCATCGAAAGCCTTGAGGCCCGCATCGCCGGAATGCTCGAGGGCATGCGGCGCGATCCGGAAGTTGATGCCTTCGACAGCGTTCAGGCCGGAATCAACGAGGTCAATGCTCGGCTTGAACGTCTCGAAGCGTCGCTCCTCGCGCGGGGGTCGACCGCGCCGGAAGAATCCGGGCCGCGCCCTTCTGAGGACGTTCTGTCGCGCGCGATGCCCACCGAAATTCGTTCGGAGCCGGTTGTTCCCGCGCCTGGGACGCCCCAGCGCAGCGACGCGATGGCGCGCAATCCCGCCGAGGACGCGCCATTGATTGCGCCGCCTTTTCCGCCACCGGTCCCTGGTCCGGTCGGCGAAGCGTTGGAGGCCCGCGCGCGCCGGCGTCATCCGGGCCTGGTCGATGATATGGCCTCGCGCTACGACCGGCCTGCCCCGCCTGCTCCGCCGCCGGGATTCGAACCGGACAAGACGGCCGCTCCGCCCGCGCCGCAGCCTTCCCCGGGATTTGGGCAAGCCGACGCTGGCCGCGCCGCTTCGGAACCTTTTGCTCCGGTTGCCGCATCGAGCCGCAACACCTTCATCGAGGCAGCCCGCCGCGCGGCACAGCGCCAGTCGCCGCCGCCCCTCGACATGGGCTCGAATTCTCTCATCGGCCGGGCCCTCGCCCGCTTCCACACTGGCGATGGGCATCCCTCGCCCATGGCCAAGGTCACGCCCGAGCCGGCTCCGCCCATGGCCGACAGATCGCAGGGTCGGAAGGCAACAGCCGCGCCATCCCCCACGCCTGAACCCGCTCCGGCCCTCGATCCTGTGCAGGCTGAAGCCAAACCGACAGACAACAAGGAAAGCTTCCTCAGCCGCAACCGGAAAACCATTCTGCTGGCCGCGGCCGTCGTCGCCCTTGCCTTCCTGACGCTCAACCTCGTTGCCCAGCGCCTCAATCATGCAGCTCCGCCGCCCAAGCCGGCCCCCGTCGCGGCGCCGGCCACGACCGGCGACATCTCGGGTGACGTCAAGAGCGCGGCGCCGATCCTGGATTCCGCGACATCCTCGCTGCCGCCGCGGGTGATTCCGATGGTCGACTCCCTGAAGACGGGCTCGATCAGCGCCACCCCGCAGGGTTTTAGCGCCGCGCCGAGCCAGCCGATGCCAAGCGCGTTTACGCCTGCCTCGGAGGAACCGGCGGCTCAGAACGAAGTTGCGGCCATCGCGCCCGATACGGCGACGCCGGCGGTCGCGCCGCTGACTCCGGTGGCATCGCCTGTGCCCGTAAAGGTCGATCCCCCGCCCGAGACGATCGGGTCGGCCGATCTGCGCCAGGCCGCCGCCAACGGCGACCCGCGTGCACAGTTCGAGGTGGCCGCAATTTACACCGAGGGTCGCGCCGTCCCGCAGGACTACAAGGCCGCCGCAACCTGGTACGAATATGCGGCCAAGCAGGGCTTCGCCCCGGCGGAGTACCGGCTCGGCAGCCTCTATGAGAATGGCAGCGGCGTGACCAAGGACCTCGAGACCGCGCGCTTCTGGTACGAGAAAGCCGCCGAGGCGGGCAACCGCATGTCGATGCACAACCTCGCTGCACTCTACGCCGGCGGTCAGCTCGGCAAGCAGCAGTTTGATTCCGCCGCGAAGTGGTTCGAGCAGGCCGCGAGGCTCGGCCTCACCGACAGCCAGTTCAATCTCGGCATGCTCTACGCCCGAGGTCTGGGAGTACCCCAGAGCCTCCAGGATTCTTTCCGCTGGTTCGGAATTGCCGCGCTCAGCGGCGACAAGGACGCCGCCAAGGCGCGCGACGACATCGCCCGCTCGCTCGATGCCGAAACCGTCGCCAAGCTCACGGCCGAGATCAATTCCTTCAAGCCGGCGCCGATCGACCTCAAGGCAAACTTCGCCCCGATTGGCACCTGGACCAAGAACTTCGATCCGGGCGAAACCATCACCACGCGCGATATCGTCGCCAGCGTGCAGAAGGCGCTTGGCAAGCTCGGCTACGACGTCGGCACGCCCGACGGCATCGCGGGCAAGAAGACCTCGGACGCAATCAAGGCCTTCGAGGCCGGTACGGGAATGAACGAGGTTGGCCAGGTCAACCCGCGCCTGCTCGCGGTGCTCGGCAGCCAGCCGGTCTGAGTTGGAAATGTCTCATTGTCGTCGCAAGCCGGGACGATGGTGAGGGAACGAAGCTGAGGGGACGAGGGCGGTAAGGTTCGCCCGCGCCCCCTCGTTGCATTGGCGTCCTACCTTGCAGATCTACCTGCCCATCGCCGAACTTTCGATGAACCTCTTCTTCCTGGTGGGAATAGGGGGTGCAGTTGGCTTCCTGTCGGGCCTGTTCGGTGTCGGCGGCGGTTTCCTGCTCACTCCGCTCCTCATTTTCTCGGGCGTGCCCTCGCCCGTCGCGGTGGCGTCCGTGACCGGCCAGGTTGCCGCCGCCTCGACTTCGGGCGCCCTGAGCTACTACCGCCGCGACGGCATCGACCTGCATCTTGCCCTCTATCTGATCCTCAGCTCCACCATTGGCGCCATGGCCGGCGTGGCGACCTTCTCCCTGCTGCGCTCGATCGGCCAGCTCGACCTGTTCATTTCCGTTTCCTATCTGCTGCTGCTCGGCTTCGTGGGCAGCCTGATGATGGCCGAGGCTGTCCAGACTCTGCTGCGCCGTCGCGCCGGCGTGGTGATCCGCGACAAGCTGCCGAGCCAGCATAGCTGGATGCATGGTTTGCCCATGCGCATCCGGTTCAAGAAGTCGCGGCTCTATATCAGTGTCATTCCAGTGCTCGTGATTGGCGTTTTCATCGGCTGGGTGGGCGCGCTGCTGGGCATTGGCGGCGGCTTCATCCTCGTGCCCGCTCTTGTCTATCTGCTGCGCGTCCCGGCCAATGTCGTGGTTGGCACCTCTCTCCTCCAGGTCGTCGCCATGATGTGCGTGACCACGATCCTGCAGGCATTGACCAGCCAGAGCGTCGACGTTCTGCTCGCCTTCTGCCTGATGGTGGGCGGCACGGTTGGCGCGCAGTTCGGCGCGTCTGCCGGCAAGTACCTGCGCGGCGACCAGCTCCGGGCCCTGCTGGCGCTGCTGGTGCTCGCGGTGGCCATCCGTTTCGGCCTGTCGCTGGTGCTCGCCCCGTCCGATCCGTTCTCGATGGCCGTCCTGACGTCGGCAGGAGCTGCCGGATGACGCGCGCCTTCCTCGTTGCCGTCGCGCTCCTCCTGGCCGCCTTACCCGCGCGCGCCGAAAAGCTGGCCTCGACGGTCTCCAGCGCCACCGTACAGATCACCTCGAGCTTCGAAGGCACCACTCTCAGCCTCTTTGGCACCATTGAGCCCGACATCTTCGGCATGCCCCTCATCGGGCCCTATAATGTCATTGTTGTCGTAACCGGACCGCTTCAGGATCGAGTCACGCGGCTCAAGACCAACAGCTGGGGCATCTGGACCAACACCGACCAGGTCGTCTTCCGGCAGTTCCCCTCGTTCTACAACGTACTTGCGAGCGGCAAGCTCGACCTCATCGCCTCGCCCGAAGTCCTGGATGGGCAAAACATCCTTCCCATCGCGCAGGCCGAAGCGGCCTCAACCGAAGGAGCCACGCCCAAGGCCACGCGCTTCGGCACCGAGCTCGTCCGGCTCATGACCCAGCAGGCGCACTTTGCCGTGCGCGAGGATGCCGTCCGATTCCTGAGCGACACCGCCTATGTGGCCCAGGTGACGCTGCCCAGCGATGTGACGAACGGCCCCTTCCTCGCCCATACCTATGTGCTCAAGGACAGGCGCGTCGTGGCTGAACACACGGAAGGGTTCAGCGTTCGCAAGGCCGGCTTTGAGAATTTCGTCTTCGTTGCGAGCCGGCAGCAGCCGCTCCTTTACGGCATCGCCTGCGTGATCCTCGCGCTCGGAACCGGCTGGCTTGCCGGTGTCGTGTTCCGGCGTTAGCTCAGACGCCCGCCACGAGCCGCCGCGTACTCACCGGATAGAGCCGGTTGCGCCCCAGCATCGTCACCTCGAGCGCCGTGCGGTCGAAGAGCCCGGCAAAGCCCGGACCAAGGATGTTCATGCTCCCCGCGCCCGCGCCGTAAGCGGGAAGCAACAGGAGTTTGCCGTCATGGACGAAGCATGGGCGCCGGGTGCCTGAGCCGTTCGCGATCACCGTTGCGGCGGGATGGAGGTGACCCGCGATCGTAGCGACGCGCGACCCCCGCTTGGGTGCATGGGTCAGCATGATGCCCCGATACTCGAGTTCGGGCGCGCAGACGCCCCCGAGCATATGTGGTGAGGGGTCGTGGTTGCCGCTGAGCCACGTCCAGTGCGCTCGCCCGATCAGCGCCGTCAGCCGGAGCCGATCGGCATCAAGAAGCGTCTGGGCCCCTTCGTCACGATGGAAGCTGTCGCCCAGGGCAATCACGCGCTCGGCCCGCGTCGCGTCAAGGTCGCGTTCGAGCCGCTTGAGGGTCATGCCCGTGTCGTAGGGCGGCAACATGTGGCCGCGCCGCGCAAACGACGAGAACTTCTCAAGATGCAGGTCCGCCACCAGCAGCATCGATTCCGAACGCCAGAAAAGGGCGCCCGAGAGCAGCGGCTCGAATGTATGGCCGGCAAACTGCAGCAGCACAGGCTGGTCCTCAGTTGACCACTGGGCGGCGGCCGCGCTGCTTGAGATCATTCTTCCGCCCGCTCCTTTGCACGACGGGCGGAGGCGCGACCCGCCTCGGCCCCTCCGGCAACTGGCCCATCGCCTCGCGCATCAACTCGTCGGCGGCGGCCGCCATGGCGCTTTCGCGGGCCTCGCCGAAGATCGGCGTCTTGCCGATATCGAGAAGGACCGGTACCGCGAGCGGGGAGATTCGGTCGAGAGGCTTGTGCACGATGTTGTGGCGGATGCGCCTGAGCAGCGCGCCCAGGCGTTCGATGTCGAGCAGGCCGCGGGCGGCGTCGCGACGGGTCGCCTGGATCAGCACATGGTCAGGCTCGTGTTCGTAGAGCACGTCGTAGATGATGTCGGAGCTCACCGTCACCTGCCGCCCCGTCTTCTCCTTGCCTGGATGGCGCCGCTCGATCAGACCTGCGATTATGGCGCAGTTGCGGAACGTGCGCCGCATGAGCTGGCTCTCATGCAGCCACTCCTCGAGATCGTCGCCCAGCATCTCCTCGCTGAACAGGTCGTCGAGCGACAACCGTCCCGTGCGGATCAGACCGCCGAAATCGCCCAGACCCCAGATGGCAAGCGAATAATCGGACGCAACGAAGCCAAGCGGCCTTGCCCGCGCCCGTTCCAGGCGGCGCGTCAGCAGCATTCCTAGCGTCTGGTGTGCGAGGCGTCCTTCGAAGGGATAGCACACCATATAATTCTGCGTGCCCCGCGGAAACGTCTCGATCAGCATGGAGGCGGGCGGCGGCAATGCCGAGAAATCCTCCTGAAGCCGCAGCCAGTCGGCTACCTGCTCGGGAAGCGCCCGCCATGCATCGGGGTTCGAGAGAATCCGCCTGACGCCGTCCGCGAGATACGTCGACAGCGGAAACTTTCCACCCATATAGGAGGGGATTTTGGGGTCCGTTGCGTTCGATCGTGAGACATAGGCCTCGGTCTCGAACATTCCCTCATAGGCGACGATTTCGGAGCCAAATACGAAGGTGTCGCCTCGGACCAACTGGTCGATGAAATACTCTTCGAGTTCGCCCAGCACCCGCCCGTAGCGGCCGATCGGCCCGGTTGCCGATCCGGTCTTGTAGCCGCGGCCCTTGACCAGCCGCACCTTCACCATCGGATCCTCTATGATCGTCCCGACGTTGAGCCGGTACTGCTGGGCAACGTATGGATTGGCGATGCGGAATTTGCCGTCGGCGGTCCGCCGCAGCTTGGCATAGCGATCATAGGCACGAAGGGCGTAGCCCCCCGTCGCGACGAAATCGAGCACGCGCTCGAATGTCTCCCAACTGAGATCGCGATAGGGCCAGGCGCGCCGGACTTCTTCGTGAAACGCGACGGGATCGAGCGGGGCCGCGCAGGCCATCCCCAGCGTGTGTTGCGCCAGAACGTCGAGGCCGCCGAGCGAGGGGTCCTCGCTGTCCTGCGCCCCCTTCTGCACCGCCTCGAGCGCAGCCTCGCATTCAAGCACTTCGAAGCGGTTGGAAGGAACAAAGATCGCCTTGGATGGCTCGTCCATGCGGTGGTTGGACCGGCCGATACGCTGCAGCATGCGGCTTGCACCCTTGGGCGCGCCAACCTGCACCACGAGGTCGACATCGCCCCAGTCGATCCCAAGATCGAGCGTGGACGTGCAGACCACCGCCTGCAGCCGCCCCGCAACCATCGCGCTCTCGACCTTGCGCCGCTGCTCGACCGCGAGCGAACCATGATGCAGCGCGATCGCAAGACCATCCTCGTTTATGGCCCAGAGATTCTGGAACAGGAGCTCGGCTTGCGAACGCGTGTTGACGAAAAGCAGCGTCGTCCGGTGCTGCTTGATGATCTCGTAGAGCTCCGGCACGGCGTAGAGCGTCGAATGCCCCGCCCATGGCACATGCGCGCTCGAGGCCAGGATCGACACGTCCGGCTTGGCTCCACCGGCGCCAAACAGCAACTCAGCGGTTGCATTCGGCAGAGGCGCCGCGATCCAGTCGCGCAGCAGGTCGGGGCGCGCCACCGTGGCCGAGAGCGCCGTGATCCGCAGCGTCGGCGCATAGCTGGCAATCCGGGCGATATCGAGCGACAGCAGCTCCCCGCGCTTATTGGTGACCATCGAATGGAGCTCGTCGAGCACGATTCGCCTGAGCCCGGAAAAGAACCGCCCACTGTCCTCGTGGCTGAGGAGAAGCGCGAGCTGCTCGGGTGTCGTCATCAGCACGTTGGGAGGAGCGCGGCGTTGTCGGGTGCGGCGCGAGGCCGGCGTATCGCCAGTTCGCGTTTCGACCGTGACCGGCAGATTCATCTCCTCGATCGGCGCGCCGAGGTTGCGCGCCACGTCCACTGCCAGCGCCTTGAGCGGCGAGATGTAAAGAGTATGCAGTCCCTCACGCGGAGCATGCGTCAGGTCGTTGAGCGTCGGCAGGAACCCTGCCAGCGTCTTGCCTGCCCCGGTGGGCGCGATCAGCAACGCCGAGGCGTCCCGCTCCCATGCGGCGAGTACGTCGAGCTGGTGCCGTCGCGGCGCCCAGCCCTTCGTCTTGAACCAGGCGGCGATGGTTGGATGCAGGGGCAAGGAGCGCTCTCGCAGGAAGAGGGGGAAAATAGCCTTTCCCCCGCCAGGTGCCAAACAATCGCAGAACCCTTGGCTATCGCCAGCATTCCAGGGCGATGTCCTTGAGCAGCAAAGACTCCTCCCAACGGTCGGTGAGATCCCGTCCGTCAGCCCCTGCGATCGCATAGGGCTGCGGACCGAGCTCGCACACAAAGGTCAGTTCCGCGCCCTCCGCCGAGCGCCTGCGCCAGGACTCGAACCCATACCGCCACCAGACTTTGAACTGCTCGATCCATGGCTTCGCCCATGGAAAGCTCAAGGGGATTTGTATCTGCTCCGAGCTCGCCACGCGGCCATGATAGGCAAAGCAGTGGTCAAGCACCGTCCTGATCTGCGTGTCGCTTTCGGGCGACACGGGCAGCTCGATCTCGCGTCCGGTGACATAGTGCGAAATATCGGCGGTAAGTCTCAGATTCGGCAGTGCTTCAAGCAGGTCAAGAGTCACCAGAAGGTCGTTGGTGATCCGACCGCGATGTGTCTCCACGTTGACGGGGAAGTCGACCTCTTCGGCGAGCCGCTGCCAGCCCTCGATCGTGCGGATCGCCTCGGCAAGCGTCCGCGGACGCACATTCGGCTGAATATTGATGTGATGGACGCCGAACTCGACGCCCCATTCGAGCGCGGGCTTCAGCGCCTCGACCGTGTCAGGCAGCAGCAGCCCCTCGACGATGAGCCCATGCGACTTGGCCGCCGCGGCAGCGGATCGGGCGGTTTCGCGCGTGTCCCACATCGAGCAGATGCCGTCGAACCCGGCGGCGCCGATACGCGCGACGTTGTCCTCGAGACTCCGGTCGGGGCCGGAGCGAAGGTTCCCCATGGACCATAGAGATTGCAGGATCAGGAGCTTTTGCATTCCGCCCTGTTACCACGTAGTCAAGCGGATATGGAGCCCGAGCCACAAACCCTGTCCCTGACGCCCGACGAGGCGCTGACACGTCTTCGCAGTGAGGCCGAAGCCTTGCTCGCCAAGCCCGGTCGGCGCGTGCTGGGCATCGCCGGCGGCCCGGGCGTCGGTAAGTCTACGCTGGCGCAGGAGCTTGTGAAGGCGCTCGGCCCGATCGCGGCCTATGTGCCAATGGATGGGTTTCACATGAAGCACGCCAAGCTCGAAGCGCTCGGCATCGCCGCTGACAAGGGGATGCCGCATACCTTCGAAGGGGCCGCGTTCGCTGACTTCCTTGCACGCCTCAAGGACGCGACACAGGACATGCGTGGACCTGGCTATTCGCGCAAGATCGAGGACGTGGTCGAAAACGCCTTCACCGTGCCCTCGACGACGCGATTACTGGTCGTCGAGGGCAACTACCTGCTGCTCGCCACCGCCCCCTGGTGGCGGGTGAAGCCGCTGCTCGACCGGGCCGTGTTCATCGAGGTCCCGCGCGAGAAGGTGCGCGCAAGGCTCATGAAGCGGCATGCCGAAGAGGGCCTCTTCACCGAGGAACGCAACCGCGCCCATGTGGAGCGGGTGGACCTGTCCAATTACGACACGGTGATGCGGTCGAAGCCGCGGGCCGACATCGCCATCGAGATCGTCAGCGACGCTTGATGAACGGCCGTCCGACTTTCCCTTTCGAGGTGACCCGCCGCGACGTGTTCCGCATCGCGATCCCCGCTTCGCTCGCCTTCATCACCGAGCCGCTCGTTGGCTTCACCGACATCACTGTCATTGGCCGGCTCGGCGACGCGAACCTCCTTGGAGGCCTGGTGCTCGGAGCGCTCGTCTTCGACTTCCTGTTCTCGCTCGCCTACTTCCTGCGCATCGGTACCGCCGGCCTTACCGCCCAGGCCATCGGGTCGCGTGATCCGCGCGACGGCCTGCTGCATGCGGCGCGGGCTCTCGTGCTCGGCGCGATCATCGGCGCGCTGATGATCGTCTTGAGCCCGCTCCTCCTCTCTATCGCCAGCCTGGCGCTCGCCCCCCAGGAGAAGGTTGGGCAGGCCCTTGCTCTCTACTTCTACATACGCATCTGGGGTGCTCCCCTCGTCCTCGTCAACTACGTCATGCTGGGCTGGTTCTACGGCCGCGCCGCCGCCGCGACCGGGATGACCATCCAGATACTGTTGCATGGCGTGAACATCGTCGCCTGCATCGGCTTCGTCTATGGCTTGCATTGGGGTGTCGCCGGGGCTGGGTTTGGTACGCTGCTCGGCGAGACGGTCGCGACGACGACCGGGCTCGTGCTCTTTGTCCGGCATTTTGGCGGCCTGCGCGCGCTGCTTGGCCGGATCGCACCCGGTGAACTGCGTGAAGTTCAGGCGCTCAAGCGGCTTGTCGGGCTCAATCGGGACTTGATGATCCGCTCCGCCGCCCTGATGAGCGCCTACGCCTGGTTTGCCGCGCAGGGCTCGCGCATGGGCGAGGTTCAGCTCTCGGCCAACGCCGTGCTGCTCAACCAGCTCATGATTGTCGCTTTCTTTCTCGACGGAATCGCCCAGGCCGCCGAGCAGTTGAGCGGCAAGGCCCTCGGCGCCAACTGGCGCCCGGCTTTCGACCGCGCCTATACATTGAGCTTCCAGATCGCCCTTGCCATCTCCTGCGCTCTCGGCCTGCTCTGGTACTTCGGCGGAGACGCGCTCGTCGGTCTCATGACGACCAACGCTCAGGTGCGCCAGGCGGCGCACAACCATCTCGGGCTTGCTGCGCTGACCGCCCTCACCGCGATGCCCGCCTTCGTCTACGACGGCATCCTCATCGGCCTTACCCAGAACGCGATGATGCGCAACGGCATGGTCGCCTCCCTCCTGGTCTTCCTGCTGGCGGCGCTTTGGCTGAGGGGGCCGCTCGGCAATCTCGGGCTGTGGCTCGCGCTCCACATCTGGTTCGTTAGCCGCGGGGCCTACTACTGGGTTTCGCTGGAGCGACGGCGGAGGGCGCTGTTCGCATAGGCCTCCGGCCTTGACGATCAACCCTCGTGGAACTGTCGGCGGCCGGTCGCCCAGTCGTCGGTCGCGGTCCCGACCATTTCGGCGATGTTCGTCTTCCCCTCGGCCCGCACCGCCGCCGCCAGCCCGCGTTTGATGCGCTCGAGCAGGTCGAGCCCACCGAACACCAGCGCGGAATAAAGCTGAACGGCGTTGGCGCCAGCACGGAATTTTTCCACGGCCGTTTCGGGCGAATGGATACCGCCCACGCCGATGATGGGCAGACCGGTGCGCTGCCGCATCTGCGCAAGCCGCTTCGTCGCGAGCCTGAACAGCGGTTTGCCCGATAGGCCGCCCGCTTCTTGCGCGTTCTCCAGGCCCGCCACCGCCTCCCGGCTGATCGTAGTGTTGGATACGATGAGCCCGTCGAGATCGGACTGGGCGATCACTCGTGCGATTCCATCCATGGCCGCCTCGTCCAGATCGGGCGCGAGCTTGAGGAACACCGGCACGCGCACCGGCGACTTGCCGCGCACTGTAAGCACCGCATGCAGCAACCGCTTCAGCGCCTCCTCCTGCTGCAGGTCGCGCAGTCCCGGGGTATTTGGGGAGGAAACGTTGACCGTGAGGTAGTCGGCCACGCGGGCAAAGCGCGCGACGCCGCGGGCATAGTCGGCCGTGAAATCGGCACTATCCTTGTTGGCGCCAACGTTGACGCCCAAGATCGCCGGCACGCGAAGCCCGCTCAGCCGGCGAAAGACAGCATCGTGACCCTCATTGTTGAAGCCCATCCGGTTGATCACGCCCTCGGCCTTGCCGATACGGAAGAGCCTTGGCTTCGGATTGCCCGTTTGCGGCCGCGGCGTCACCGTGCCGACCTCGACCATTCCGAAACCCATCAGCGCCAATGGCCGAGGCGCCTCGCCATTCTTGTCGAAGCCGGCGGCCATCCCCACGGGATTGGCGAGTTCGAGCCCGGCCAGAGTGGTCCTCAGCTCGGGCGGATCAGGCTCGGTCTGTTGCGGAGCGAGCCCCAGCCTCAGCGCGGTGATCGTCGCTCCGTGCGCGGTTTCGGGATCCATACGCAGGAGGCTGTCGCGTGTCAGCCCAGCCACTGCCGGCAGGCGGAGCAGCGGCGACAGTGCCTCAAGCATCACCGCACGAAGTCCGGGAGGCTTACCGAGCCATCGGCGCCCACCGAGACGGCCGCATGCCGCCCCACCAGCGCCGCCGGCAGGATGCCGTAACCGTGGGGAAAAAGCTGGCCGCCGCGCGAGGGTTCCCAGCGCAGGCGGGGTCCGAGGCTCGCCGCGGCCACCGCAAACACCATAAGGTCCGACTGTCCGGCAAAGTGGAGCCGCAAGGTTTCGGCAAGCTGCGCCGCTGTCGAAAAATGCACGAAGCCGTCCTTGAGATCGATCGGCATGACCGGAAACTGGCCGGCGTTACTCGCCGCCTCGAAGGCCGCGCGGCTGACGATCTTGTAGACGAATTCCGGAACATCCGGCGTCATCGAAGCGGACTCCCTGGCCAGCAAGGCGCGGGCGGACCCTACATGCCGACCTCGGCAGTGCAAGACCTTTACAGGTCTCCATGCAGGGGATAATACATAGGACTTATGTCTCCTATAGAGACAACTTTCCTTGAGCGGTGCGGGAGATGCTGTCGCACAGCGCCATCTGGGACGCCATTGACTCGCTTGCAGCGCGGCACGGCTTTACCCCATCCGGCCTGGCTAAGCTTGCCGGGCTGGATGCAACAGCTTTCAACCGCTCCAAGCGTGTGAGCCGCGACGGCCGGGAACGCTGGCCGTCCACCGAGAGCATCGCCAAACTGCTCGAGGCGACAGGAGAGAGTTTCGATGCGTTCCTGTCGGCGGGCGGTGCCTACCTGCAAACCGCGAACACGCCGACCGGCACAACGGTGCCACTGCTCGGCTTTGCCCAGGCCGGCGCCGGCGGCTTCTTCGACGCGGCCGGCTTCCCCGCCGGCGAAGGTTGGGACGAGGTGCGCCTGCCCGGGCCCGGCGAGAACGGCATTTATGCGCTCGAAGTCACCGGGGATTCCATGCTGCCGCTTTACCGCGACGGCGATCGCATCGTCGTTTCGCCCGGCGAGCAGGTTCGCCGCGGCGACCGCGTCGTTGTCAAGACGCGCGATGGCGAGGTCATGGCCAAGGTGCTGGCGCGCCAGACCGCCAACATTGTCGAGCTCCACTCCCTCAACCCCGCGCACCCTCCCCGTCTTATTGATATGAAAGACGTCGAGTGGATCGCCCGCATCATCTGGGCCAGTCAATGACCGACCTGCTCGTCCCGGCGGTCCGCAAGGGCCCCGGCGTCCTCGTCGCTCATCCGTGGTGGGGCCTGAACCAGGCTGTCCGCGACTACGGCGCGGCCCTTGCACGCGAGGGCTTCCCAGTCGGTCTAGCAGATGTGTTCGATGGGCGCGTCGTGACCAGCATCGACGACGCTCAAAGGCAGATCGAGACCTACTGGGAACGCGCCGGCGGCCGCCTCAGCGCCGCCATCTCCGAACTGGCGGAAAAGACCGGTGGCCCGATAGGCGGTGTCGGCTTCTCCTTCGGCGGCTTCCATCTGCTTCGGCTGCTCGATGCGAAGCTGCCCCTCCGCCGCGTCGTCGCCTACTACGCAACGCATCCGCTGCCGACCGTGCATGTGCCTGTCCTCGCCCATTTTGCCGCCGACGATCCCTATGAGAGCGCCAACGACATGGCCGCCCTTGCCGACGCCCTGCACAAGGCCGGTCGGCCAAGTGCAAGCTTCACCTACCCTGGAACCAGGCACTGGTTCGCCGAGCCCGACCGGCCGGAATACGACGCGGCAGCCGCTGCGCTCGCCTTTGGCCGAACCATCGCTTTCCTGCGCGACTGACCCTCAGGCCGCCGCGACCAGCTTGCCTGCCAGCGCGTCTGCAATGAGCTTTCGCGTTTCATCCACGCCATAGAGCGCGATGAAAGACCCGAAGCGCGGCCCCTGCTCGGAGCCCAGCAGCACCTGGTAGAGCGCCTGGAACCACTCCTTGAGCGGCTCGAAATGGTGCGCCTTGCCCACTTCGTAGGTGAGATTCTGCAGATCTTCGGCGTCGGTCGAATCGACCTTGACGGCAAGCTGGCGGGCGAGATCCTCCATTGCCGCCCGTTCCTTGTCGGTCGGAGCGCGGAACGTCTTGGTCGGACGCACTTCGTCGAGAAAGTAACGGACTGCGTAGCCGGCCAACCGGTCGAGCTCGGGGTTGCTCTCGGGCGTCTCATTGGGCAGCCGCCGGCTGAGATAGCCCCACAGCACCGATTTGTCGTGCGCATTGGCGGCCGAGGCAAGATTAAGAAGCAGCCCAAACGTCACCGGCATATCGATCTCCGGCGGATGCCCCGAGTGAATATGGAAAGCCGGATTCTCGAGACGCTCGGCCGGCGTGCGGTTCCGATAGGCTGCGACGAACTGGTAGTACTCATCGACCGCGCGCGGGATGACGTCGAAATAGAGCCGCTTTGCCTGCCGCGGCTTCTGAAACATGTAGAGGGCCAGGCTCTCCGGAGAGGCATAGGTCAGCCACTCGTCGATGGTGAGCCCATTGCCCTTTGACTTCGAGATCTTCTGCCCCAACTCGTCGAGAAAGAGCTCGTAGACATAGTGCTCTGGCGCCTGCCCGCCGAGGATCTCGCAGATCCGGTCGTAGATGGGCGCGTTGGTCTGATGGTCCTTGCCGAACATCTCGAAATCGACCCCAAGCGCCGACCAGCGCATGCCGAAGTCCGGCTTCCACTGCAGCTTCACATGCCCGCCCGTCACGGGCAGCGTCACCGCAGTGCCATCCTCGTCCTCGAAGCTGATGGTGCCAGCCTTTGGATCGACATTCTTCATCGGCACATAGAGCACGCGGCCGGAGACCGGCGAGATGGGCAGGAACGGCGAATACGTCGCCTGCCGTTCGGCCCCCAGAGTGGGCAGCATTACCGCCATGATCTCTTCGTACTTCTCGAGCGCGCGGATCAGAACGGCATCGAACCGGCCAGTCTTGTAGTAGTCGGTTGCGCTCGCGAACTCGTAGTTGAACCCGAACGTGTCGAGGAAGCGGCGGAGCATCGTGTTGTTGTGTTCGCCGAAGCTCTTGAAATTACCGCCGAACGGATTGGGCACGCTGGTCAGCGGCATCTGGAGATAGGGTTCCAGCGCCGCCCGATCCGGCACATTGTCCGGAATCTTCCGCATTCCGTCCATGTCGTCGGAAAAGCAGATGAGCCGCGTCGGGACCTCGTCGCGTGTCAGCAGCCGGAACGCGGTCCGCACCATGGTGGTACGCGCCACCTCGCCAAAGGTGCCGATATGCGGCAATCCCGAGGGCCCGTAGCCGGTCTCGAACAATGCCTCCGTCTTGCCCGAGCGCGTCAGCCGGGCGACGATCTTCCGCGCCTCTTCGAATGGCCAGGCTTTCGCCGTTTGTGCCGCATCGAAGAGGGCAGGATCGAGCGGGGGAAGCGGGGCGTTGGACACGGGGAGGATGACCGGAACTGTTGCGGCGTTCGGCCGTGTTGCCCCATGCGCCCCCGCAGAGTCAATAACGGCTTCTGGACAAAGCCCGCTCGCCTACCTAGGTATGCCGGCAATTTCCCTGCGCTTCGGAGCCCGATCCCATGCCGCTTTCTGCCCAGGATGCGCTGATCCACCTGATGGTCATCGTTGCCAGTTCTGACGCCAGGGTCACCGACCGCGAGCTTGAGGTCATCGGCAATCTCGTATCGCGCTCGCCCGTCTTCGACGGCTTCAACCGCGACAAGCTTGGTCAGGTCGCCGCGGAAGCGATCGATCTGATTAAGGACAGCTCCGATCTCGACAAGGTGCTGAATATGGTGCTGGGAGCCATCCCGCAGCGGCTCCGCGACACGGCCTACGCCCTTGCGGTGGAGGTGTCCGCCGTGGACCTCCGGCTCGAGCAGGAAGAGCTGAGACTTCTCGAAATGGTGCGCGACAAGCTCGAGCTCGACGGGCTGATCGCCGCGGCTATCGAGGCGTCAGCACGGGCTAGACTGCGCCGCGCTGAATAGCGGGTGATGCGTGGCTGGACGGTGCAGCCTGACGTCCATTCACCCTTGGCCCCTCAGTAGAAACCTACCGGGAACCACCTTAGGTATAGTTCGTCCAGCGTTCCGTCCTTCTTGAGGCGAGCGAGGCTGTAGTTGATCGCCTGCCGCACCGCGTCGTGTCCCGGGGCGATAGCGACCGAAAGTCCCGGCCCGAACAGATCCGGCCGGAAGTAGGGCGGGCCCGCGAAACTGCAGCAGTCGGGGTTATCGTTGAACCAGAAGCTCGCGCGCATGGCATCGCCGAAATAGGCGTCGGCCGTCTTGTCGCGGACTGCGGTGAGCGCCTGTGGCTCGCTGTCGAATTCCACGATCTTGGCGTCGGGCAGATAGCGCTCGACGAACAGTTCGTGCGCGGAGCCCTTGCGGACGGCAACCGTCTTGTCCCTGAGGTTTGCCGGATCGAAGCCGGCGGCCGCCGCCTTCAGCGTGACGAAGCGCCCCGGCAGCATCAGATAGATGTCCGAGAAATCGTACAGATCGCCATTCTCCTTGGTCATTGCGAGACCGGCGATCAGCGCGTCCCCCTGCCCGTCCTCGAGCGCCTTGCCCGCCTGCTCCCACGGCCAGGCCTGGATGGTGCAGGTGATTTTGAGATCGGCGCACATGGCGCGCGCGAGATCGACATTGAAACCGATCAGCTCGCCGGTCTTGTCGCGATAGTTGAAAGGCGGAAAATCCGCGGTGGTGAGGAAGCGGATGTTGGGCACCGCGCTCAGGTTTGGCACCAGTTCTCTTGCGCTCGGATCGGCGTGATAGGGCAGCGCTTGGGCCGCGGCCGCCGATGCGCTGGCGATCAGGAAAAGCAGGGCGAGGAGGGCGGCGCGCATCGGTGTCCGGTGAAGGCTGCGCCTCGCTTATGGCGCAATTCCGCGCGCCTGGCGAGGCCGAGGCACCGCCCTTGCAAAGCGCCACAGGATCGGTAGGTTGATACGCAGTAATACTTAATTTCTCTTTTGAGGCGAGCTGCTTTGGGGGGGCAGCCCATGTCTCAGCTGGCGGCGATCGCCTTATTGCGTGCGGTCCTTGGCGAACACTGCGGTTCAGATGCGGTCGCGCAGACCTATCTGCGCGAAGCCGAAAGTCTCCGCGTCGATCCGCTGGATTACTGCGCCCATCGCTTCGGGCTGGGCAATGCCCTGGTCTGGCAGCGCGCCGCGCAATGGGCCGGACTGACCTTCGCCCTTGCGACGCCCTCGCGTGGCGGGCGGCCAACCGTCGATCGGCTGGATGGGATCGGAGAAGCGCGCAGCCTCAGGCAGTTCGTGCTCGGCGCCCGCATGCTGTTCGTGGCGCCTCACTTTTCCCAGGTGCTCTCCCTGCGCACGGCGCCCCAACACATCCGCCGGCATCTACGCATTGTCCCCCCCGATGCTATCGAGACGGGTCTCGCCAGGGCAGCGAGCGACGAGCTGATGGACGAAGCGCGGCAGCGCATCACCCGGCGCTGGCCGCGGGCCAGCGCCTCGCAGGACTTGCCCCTGAGCGTGCGGGCCGGTTTCGTGACCGTTCTTGGCCTCCTGATCGCCCTGGTGATGGCCGCGGGCCTGTTCATGCGCCCGCTCCTGCTGCCGATCGCCTCGCTTCTGCTGATCGCCCCCGGCATGCTTCGCGCCCTTGCCGCCTGGCCGCAGCCAAAGCGGGCGACGGCGACACGGCTGCTCACGGACCCGGAGCTGCCGACCTACAGCGTCCTGATCCCTCTGCGCGACGAAGCCGCGATGGTCCCAATGCTCGCACGGGCCATGGCCGCGCTCGATTATCCTCCCGAAAAGCTCGACATCAAGTTCGTGGTCGAATCCCGCAGCGAGGCGACGGTCGCCGCCGTGCGTCGCGTGCTCGGCAATCCGGCATTCCGCCTGGTCGAGGTCCCGGACGGCCCGCCGCGCACCAAGCCCAAGGCAGTCGACTATGCGCTGCCCCTCGCCCGCGGTCGCTATCTCGTCATCTACGATGCCGAGGACGTGCCGGAGCCCGGACAGCTCCGTCTTGCCGCAAGCCTGTTTGCCGCGGACCCCTCGCTTGCCTGCCTGCAGGCCGAGCTCGTCCCGGACAATGCCAGCGAGAATGCCCTCACCGCTCTTTTTGCGGGCGAGTACGCCGGATTGTTTTCGCGCCTGTTGCCGGCCCTGGCCCGCTGGCGGCTGCCGGTGCCGCTGGGCGGCACGTCCAACCACTTCCGCCTCGACATCCTGCGCGACATCGGCGGTTGGGACGCCTTCAACGTCACCGAAGACGCCGACCTGGGGGTCCGTCTCGCCCGGCGCGGACTTCGCGCCGAGGCCTTCGACAGCCGCACTCTCGAAGAAGCGCCGCTCACTGTGCGCGCCTGGATCGCGCAGCGCACGCGCTGGATGAAAGGCTGGATGCAGACATTCATCGTCCACAATCGCGCCCCGCTCCTGTTCCTGCGCGAAATCGGCTGGCGCGGTTTTGTGGGCTTTCAGGTGCTGGTGGGAGGGATGATCCTCACCTCGCTGTTGCACACGGTCTTCATCGCAATGCTGCTTGCGCGGATCGCGCTCGAAGGCACGGTCGGGCTCATGCCGCGCGACCCCTGGGACTGGGCCTGCCTTGCGATCCTTTGCTCGGGCTACGGCGGCGCCTTTGCCATTCAGGTCAGCGGGCTCATCCACCAGCGCGCCCACCACCTGCTGCCGATCCAGCTGATCCTGCCGGTCTACTGGCTGCTGCACACCATCGCCGCCTTGCGCGCCGCCGCCGAGCTCGTCACCAGACCGGTCTATTGGGCCAAGACCACCC
Organism: Devosia sp.; assembly: GCA_035548755.1. Lineage (GTDB taxonomy): Bacteria > Pseudomonadota > Alphaproteobacteria > Rhizobiales > Devosiaceae > Devosia_A. The sequence continues at coordinate 3,809 of DASZSH010000027.1, read as the reverse complement.
ATGGCGTGACCCGGTTGAGCCGCACCGAAGCGCCGGGGCATTCGTCGCTGAAGGTCTTCAGGCCTCGTACCGGCTGAGATCGAGATCGGAAGTGTCGATGTCCGGACGCTTGCCGGAAACGAGATCGCTCAGAATCTGTCCCGAAGCAGCGGCCATCGTCCAGCCCAGCGTGCCGTGGCCGGTATTGAGCCAGAGATTTGAGTAAGGGGTCCTGCCCATCACGGGCGTCCCATCCGGCGTCATCGGTCTCAACCCGCACCAGAACGTCGCCTTGGAAACGTCTCCTGCCTTCGGAAAAAGGTCGCGCAGCGAGCGCTCGAGCGGGCCGCGCCGGTGCGGCCTCAGCTTCTTGTCCCATCCCGCGATTTCGGCGGTTCCGCCCACGCGGATACGGTCCTCGAAGCGGGTGGTCGCGACCTTGTAGGTCTCGTCCATCACGGTCGATACCGGTGCCACGGATGCATCGACAATGGGTACCGTGAGCGAATAGCCCTTGATCGGATAGACCGGCAGTCGGATGCCCAGAGGCGCGAGCATCAGCGGCGTGTAACTGCCCAGCGCTGCGATGTAGGCATCGGCGGTCAACAGGCCACGGCTTGTGGCAACGCCCGATATGGCCCCGCCCGCCGACTGGATGCCGTCGATCGTCGTCCCATACTGGAACGTCACGCCAGACTTCGCCGCAAGCGTCGCCAGCCGCTCGGTGAATAGTCTGCAGTCTCCCGTATCGTCGTTGGGCAGACGCAGCGCCCCGACAAAGTCGACGGCGGCCGTCGACAGTCCCGGCTCGGCGGCGATACAGCCCCGGGGGTCCAGCACCTCGTAAGGCACCCCGTACTGCTTGAGCACCTCGACGTCGCCATGGATATGATCAAGCTGTTTCTGCGTGCGAAACAGTTGCAACGTTCCCTGCTGGCGGCCTTCATAGGCAATTCCGGTCTCCGCCCTTAGCTCGATCATCTTGTCGCGCGAATACTCGGCGACGCGCACCATGCGCGATTTGTTGCGCGCATAGGCCCGCTCGGTGCAGTTGGCCAGAAGGCTCAGCCCCCAGACCCACATGCGCGGATCGAGCATCGGCCGGATGACCAGCGGCCCGTCGACCATCAAAAGCCACTTGATCGCCTTGATCGGGATGCCAGGGCCGGCCCAGGGGGAGGCGTAACCGTAGGAGAGTTCGCCCGCATTGCCGAAGCTCGTTTCGAGCGCCGGGCCGGTCTGCCGATCGAGCACGGTGACTTCGTGTCCCGCCTTGGCGAGGTAATACGCCGTGGTTGTGCCGATGACGCCGGCGCCCAGGATCAGGACTTTCATGAGACGCGAGAGTGCTGTCTTTTGACCAAATGGTCAAGAACCGCCCGAACGAGAATTCAGGCGGCTGCGACCTCGCCCTCGTGGGCGCAGAGCGCCACAACGAGCTTCACCAGATCGCTCTGCCGACGGCTGCGCGTTTTGTCGAGAAGCCGCTTGCACTGATGCCGGACAGTCTCGATCCCGACCCGCCGGATGGCGGCAATCTCGCTGAGCGAGAGCCCCTCGGCCAGATGCGCGAGTATCTGCGTTTCGGCTGCGGTCAGTCCGAACGCGGCGCCCAGCGAGGCAAGATCTTCGCCCGAAAGTGAAAGGCGCCCCGTGGTCACTTCGACAACCACCAGCCGGTTGCCGTTTTCAACGCGCCGTTCGAGCACTTCGCGCATGAAGCCCTGAGGCAGGCAAAGCCTAAGACCGTAGGTCGGCCCGAATTGCGGATCGTCGACAATGATCGTGCAGGTGCTCAGGTCCGTATCGAGGACACGGATGAGAGCGGCCCGAAGACGTTGGCTGTCTTCGCGCGAGCCGAGTTCCAGGAGGCCCTGCCGGAACGCAAACGGATAACGGCGCTTGGCCGCATCGAGGGCGCGAATGTTGGCGTAGGCGACTTCCAGGGTGTCGGCATTGAGCACGAGCATCGGCGGCCGCCAGTCCGGACACAGCAGGGCAAGCAGTTCGGCGTCGAGATTAGGCTGATGAATGTGAGTGGGCGCATGCACGCGCCCCGCCCCCAGCCAGTGTTCCGGTCCGGTGATTGGTCCCTGCAGCATCATTCGCCCCCTGCCCGCAACGCCGGCTCCCATAGCGGGAGCGGCGTGACATGGCCGTGACCGGCCTGCGATAATGCCCGGGACACGCCACGGGAATTCCCGTTGCGCGCCCCGGTTCGACGCGTATGCTGGCAAAGGGGGGCCAAGTGGATGGCCGCAGTGTTGCGCGTTCTTGGGGACGCGGAATTTGTTGCGCCGGAGCCGCGGCAGAAATTTCCGGCCAAGGGCTTGCAGCTTTTGGCTTATCTGGCGCTTTCCCCGTCCCGCCGGGCGACCCGCCGCTTACTTGGTGATTTGCTCTGGGACAGCCCCGGTGATGCCGCCGCGCTGGTCAATCTCCGCCAGTTGCTGCGCCGGATCCGCGCCGCGCCGGAAATCGATGCCGCGATCGGCAGCGACACCGAGGCAATTTGGCTGCGCGCCGAGGGCATGGGGGTACTCGATCTGGGTGCCTTCCTCGAACTGATGGCGGCGCGCGATCCGGTCGCCATCCTCGAAGCTCTCTCGCTCTACGGGGGCGACCTTCTGGCCGGGGTCACCGATGCATCGCCTGCTTTCACCGACTGGCTGCGCGGAGCGCGGGCAACCGTTCGCGAGATGTGCTTCACCGGCGCTTCCGGCGCCCTAATGGAATTGACCCGCTTCGGCAACGCGGCTCCCGAAACTCTGCGCATCATCGAGCGGCGTCTGCTGGCCATCGAACCGGATCGAGAGGCGAGCTTCAGGGCATTGATCGAAGCCTACGGCCGCAACGGCATGAAAGAGGATGCGGTCCGCCTCTATGCCAGCCTGCAGTCCGTGCTCCGGCGCGAACTCGGCGCGCCCGTCTCGAGCGAGACGCGCGCCATCTTCCGACGCGCCAGCGCCGGCATCCCCGGACTCACCGCGATGTCTGCCCGGCCGGATTTCGACCTCGTGCGCGTCGCCTTCCTGCCTCTCAAAGTACTGTCCGGCACCACCGACGAAAATCTGGTGCGAGCCCTATTTGACGACATCGCCGGCAATCTTGCCCGATACCGCACGCTGACGGTGCTGGCGATCCACAGCAGCTTTCGCCGCGAACATATCCCCGAAGAGGCGCGTAACCTCGCGCTCAATGCGGATTATCACGTCGCCGGCTTCGTCCTTCCCGACGGAGTCAGCCTGTCCATGCACATGCAGGAAGTGCGAACGGCCAAGATCGTCTGGGCGGCCGACTATTCTCTGTCGGCCGATCAGTTGGCACGCACCTTCCGGATGCTTTCGCAGCAGGTCGCGGGCACGCTTGCCGACACTCTCGAACACCGCCGCATCGTTGCCGCCACCCCCGATGCCGTGCCCCGCGCCTACCGCTGGTACCTAGAGGGCAAGACCCAGTTGTCGAGTGTCGACCTGCCGCAGTTGCGGCGTGCCCGCCAGGCCTTCCAGCACGCTATCGACGAGCAGCAGCACTATGGCTCTGCCCATGCCCGCCTCGCTCAGACGCTCTATCTCGAGTGGCTTCTGCTGGGCGGCGACGATCCGCAGATGCTCGTTGCGGCGCGCGCGGCCGCCGACGCGGCGATCGAAGAGGATCGCGGCGGCGCCGATGGCTACTGGATGCGCGGCGTCGTGAGCCTCTATCAGCGCGATTTCGACGGCGCCGCCGAGCACTTCGCTGTTGCCGAGTCGCTGGGCCCCCACTCGGCCGATCTGCTCGTCCAGTACGCGGACGCCCTTTCGCACCTCGGCCAGCCCGCCGCGGGTTGG
>DASZSH010000026.1:0-5063 GCA_035548755.1 Devosia sp. | reverse complement strand
GGCGCGCGCGGGTCACGCGGAAGCCTCCGACGCTCTTGCCGAGGCGCAGGCGCGGTTTCGCGAGGCGGACAAGGCGCAGCGCCTCGCCCATGAGGCGCTGGCCGGCGTGCGCGAAAACCTCGCCCGCGTCGAGGAGCGGCTCAAAGGCCTCATCGCGCAGCGCCATCAGATCGAGCGGCAGGTTCAGGAAACGCTCGACATCCAAGCCGTTGCGACGGCGCAGGCAGCGGGGATTCGCCCGCAGGACGCCCTGCCCGAGGAGGAGGCCGTCGAGCGCAAGGTCGAGCGGCTCAAGGCCGAGCGCGAGCGGCTGGGCGGCGTCAACCTCGCGGCCGAGCAGGAAAGCATCGAGGTGCAGGAAAAGCTGGACGTGATGGTCAAGGATCGCGACGATCTGGTGGCCGCCATCGCCAAGCTGCGCTCCGGCATCCAGAGTCTCAATCGCGAGGGCCGCACCCGCCTGGCCGAGGCCTTCGAGAAGGTGAACGCCCACTTCAAGGAGCTTTTCACCACGCTCTTTGGCGGGGGAACCGCCGAGCTGCAGTTCATCGAGAGCGACGATCCGCTCGAAGCGGGCCTCGAAATCATCGCCCGGCCGCCCGGCAAGAAGCCCTCCTCGATCTCCCTTCTGTCGGGGGGCGAGCAGGCGCTCACTGCCATGTCGCTGATCTTTGCGGTGTTCCTCACCAACCCGGCGCCGATCTGCGTGCTCGACGAAATCGACGCGCCTCTCGACGACGCCAATGTCGAACGCTTTTGCGCGCTCATGGATTCGATGACCCAGCGCACCGAAACGCGCTTCGTGGTCATCACCCACAACCCCATCACCATGGCCCGCATGGACCGCCTGTTCGGCGTCACCATGTATGAGCGCGGCGTCAGCCAGCTTGTCTCGGTCGACCTTACCGGCGCCATGCAGGTCCGCGAAAGCGTCGTCGCCTAACCCACCGCCCCGCCGTCGGCCCTCCTCCCCCCGCTCCCGCAGTCAGCACTCCTCCCCCGCCGTCTCAGTCAGGATTCCCTCCCCGGCGTGGGGAGGCTGGCGCAGCTTGGGCGCGTGAGCCGGGCTTCAGCCAGGTGGTCGCTGCGGTTGCAGTCGGGTCCTCCCCTGTGCGAAGCACGGGGGAGCGGAACCGCCGTCAGGCGGGAGGGGGCGGCCCCAGTCGCGATGCCGCAGTCAGGTCTCCATTCACCATTCACCATTCACCATTCACCATTCACCACCCCCAACCTGCACGCCTGCATCCGCCGAACCCCCAGCCTTTCCGCCCCTCAGCGGGAAAATCGCGGCAACTTATCCACCCCCTCTTGGCCCCCGCTATACTCCCGCCATCCGCCCGCGACGGATACGGTGTCGCGAACGGCCGGCAGCGGGCGGACGGCCGAGAGGGCTGGGGGCCGTTCCCCCTGGGACTGGGTCAGGAGCGGCATGGGCGCGCCGGGCATCTCCGGCGCCTCGATCGCCCGATCAGAAATCTCGGCGCCGCGGGACGCAGGGCGTCCCACTAAAAATACCTCGGGGTGCCTTGCGTCCCGCGGCCCGTATCCCTTCCCAAACCGGAGGCCACCAAGCCGATGGACGATGAGGCTTGCCTCAAGATTGGTGAACCGCGCCAATCGCCGTCGCGTTACAGTGAATCATGGCCGAGCCCGTCCTGACGCGCGACCTGCGCATTGCCCCCATCGACGTCTGGATCGATCCGCCGCGGCCTGAGGCGCGGGCCATCGTCACCCATGGCCATGCCGATCACGCCCGTCCGGGGCACGGCGCGGTGCTGGCGACGCCGGAAACCATCGCCATCATGCAGGCGCGCTACGGCGCCGATGCCGCCGGCACCTGGGACCCGTTGCCCTACGGCGAGGCGCGGCGGATCGGGCCGGTGACCGTCTCGCTCCACCCGGCGGGCCATATCCTGGGTTCCGCCCAGGTGCTGATCGAAACCGAGGGGCGGCGGATCGTCGTCACCGGCGACTACAAGCGGCTGCCCGACCGAACCGCCGCGCCCTTCGAACTGGTGCCCTGCGATCTGCTCGTCACCGAGGCGACCTTCGGCCTGCCGGTGTTCCAGCATCCGGACCCTGCCGACGAGATCGGTCGTCTCCTGCGCTCCATCGCGGGCTTTCCCGATCGCGCCCATGTGGTGGGCTGCTACGCCCTGGGCAAGGCGCAGCGCGTCATCTCGCTGCTGCGCGAAAGCGGCTACGATGCCCCGATCTATCTTCATGGCGCCATGACGCGACTGTGTGAGCTCTATGCCGAGCACGGCGTCCCCCTGGGCGACCTGCGCCCCATGCTCGATCTGCCCCGCGCCGCCCTCGCCGGCCGCATCGTCATCGCGCCGCCCTCGGCGCTCAAGGATCGCTGGAGCCGGCGCCTGCCCGATCCTGTGCTTGCCGTCGCCTCGGGCTGGATGAGCGTCAAGCAGCGGGCTCGCCAGTCCGGCGTCGAGCTGCCGCTCGTCATCTCCGACCACGCCGACTGGAACGAGCTTCGCCAGACCATCCGCGAGACCGGAGCGCAGAACCTATGGGTCACGCACGGCCGCGAGGATGCGCTTGTCTATTGGAGCCGGCAGCAGGGCCTTGCCGCTGAGCCGCTGCGCCTTGCGGCTTACGAGGACGGCGAGGACGGCGAATGAAAAGGTTCGCCCAGCTCCTCGAACTCTTGGCGCTCACGCCCTCGCGCACCCGCAAGCTCGAGGCGATGAGGCAGTATTTCGCCAGCGCGCCCGATCCCGATCGCGGCTACGCCCTGGCGATCCTCACCGGTGCGCTGACATTCAGGAACGTCAAACCCGCCTTGCTGCGCGACGTCGTCACGCGCGAGGTGGACCCCCATCTGTTCGCGCTCAGCTACGACTATGTGGGGGACCTGGGCGAGACCATTGCGCTCATCTGGCCGCATCATGGCGCCGGGCAGGAACTGCCGACGCTGACCGGCCTGATCGAGCTGTTCAATACAACCAGCAAGTCCGAACTGCCCGCGCTCATTGCCTCTCTTCTCACCCGCGCCGGCATCAACGAGCGCTGGGCTCTGGTGAAGCTTGCCACCGGCGCCCTGCGCGTCGGGGTCAATGCCCGGCTGGCCAAGACAGCGCTCGCCCAGATGGGCGGCAAGGATTTGCAGGAGGTCGAGGAGGTCTGGCACGGCATCGCGCTTCCCTACGACGCGCTCTTTGCCTGGCTCGATGGCCGGGGGGGCCGGCCGGATGTCGATCACGCGTCGCGCTTTCACCCCCTGATGCTCGCCAACCCCATCGACGAGGCGAAAGACCTTGCCGTGCTCGATCCGGCCGACTTCTCCGCCGAATGGAAGTGGGACGGCATCCGCGTCCAGCTCATTCTCGGCCAGGGCCGGGTGTCGCTGTTTTCGCGCACCGGCGACGACATCGCCGCCGCCTTCCCCGATCTGTGCGACAGCGTCTTCGGCGAGGGGGTGCTTGATGGCGAGCTGCTCGTAGGCCGCGATTTCGAGCCGGCGCCGTTCAACGACCTGCAGCAGCGGCTCAACCGCAAGGTCGCGGCGCCCAGGCTGATGGAGCAGTTTCCCGCCTTCGTCCGCGTCTACGACATGCTGTTCGACGGTCGCGACGACATCCGGCCGCTACCCTGGACGTCGCGCCGGCTTCGCCTCGAATCTTGGTTCGCCCGAAACCCACAGCCCCGCATGGATCTGTCTCAGGTCCTGGCGTTCCACGATTGGCCCGAGCTCGCCGGGATCCGCCGGCGCGGCGCCGCCGAGCATGGCCGCGAAGGCGTCATGATCAAGCTCAGGTCCTCGCCCTATGTTCCTGGCAGGCCGAAGGGATTGTGGTTCAAGTGGAAGCGCGATCCCAACATCGTCGACGCCATCCTCATGTACGCCCAGCGCGGCCACGGCAAACGAAGCTCGTTCTATTCCGACTACACCTTCGGCGTCTGGCACGGCAACGAGATCGTCCCCATCGGCAAGGCCTATTTCGGATTCACCGACGAGGAGCTCAGGCAGCTCGATCACTGGGTGCGCAACAACACCATCCAGGCCTTCGGACCCGTGCGCGAGGTGCGCAAGGAACTCGTCTTCGAGGTTGCCTTCGATAGCGCGCAGCGCTCGAGCCGGCACAAGTCCGGCGTTGCCCTGCGCTTCCCCCGCATCAACCGCATACGCTGGGACAAGCCGGCTGCGGAGGCGGCGACCCTCGACGACATGATGGTGTTCCTTGAGGCGAGCTGAGCAATGTCCTCCCAGTCCATCGAACGCACGATTGCCGAACTCGCCGCTAGGATGCGCCTGGCGGCCGAAGCCGAAGATTTCGAGCTCGCCGCGCGCCTGCGCGACCAGATCGCCGAACTGAAGGCGCCGGCCGTTCGTCAGCCGCCGCCCGGGCAGATGGGGCTTGGCACCAACCTGCCCGTCGCCGAGCCTCCGCCCGGCTGGAAGCGGCCGAAAAGGCCGCACCCCATGACCGCGAACCACCGGCCGGGCGGCCGACGCAAATGACTGGCGCGCAAGCATTTCGCAACCATCAGGCGCGTTTCCCTCAGTTTGAGCCCGATTGGGCCGGCCGGGTAATGCAATTGTTTACCCTCGGCCCCCCTAATCTGCCGCCTGCGAAGTGGATCGCGCGCATGGGCGCGGCGGAGTCGATGACAACGACAGGGGCACACAGGCAGGACGCGGCTACGGACCGGCGGCGGCTGCTCGAGCTTGCGGTCAATGAGTCCAACGCGGCCATTTACGTCACCGACGAACACGCCAACATCCTTTTCGTCAACGCGACGTTCACCCAGATGCTCGGCTACGAGCCGCATGAGGTGTGCGGCCGGCGCGCGCGGGAAATTCTCGACGCCGGCTACTACGCCGAGCAGGACTACGTGACCCTGTGGTCCGATCTCCGCCGCGGGCGCACGGTGCGCGATGAGGTGCGCACCCGCAACAAGGCGGGGGACGAGATCTGGCTGACCATGGTCTTGCGGCCGATCCTTGCGCCGGATGGCAGCTTCGCGCACATCGTGGGCTATCTCGAGGACACCACCGAGTCGCGCCAGATCCAGAGTCTGCAGCGCGACGTGCTCAAGGCGGT
>DASZSH010000025.1:0-13867 GCA_035548755.1 Devosia sp. | reverse complement strand
CGCCGGACGGAGATCGCCGAGCGCCGCCGGGGCAGCGGCGATCACCAGCCGTGAAAACGCGCCTTCCATGCGCTTTCGGTCAAGAATGTCGGCAAGATGCTCCACGAAGCGCCGTTCACGCATGTCGACGGGGTCGCTGTGATATTGTATGGCAGCGTGCGCGCCAGGCGCGGTGCCCGTACGGCCAGGCCTATCGGCCATGATCTCGCGCGCTCGAAGCCGTTCCTGCTCGAGAGTGAGATTGCTGATCGGCTTCAGCCCTTTTCCGGGGCCGTCGTTCTCGAAGATTTTCGCCTGATCTCCGTCGGCGATCACGATCCAGGTCCTGGTTGGCTTCATGTGTGCGGTCCTCCATCATGTCCGATCGGGAAACGCCGGGCGGGTCCATATGGTTGGCGCTGCCATCAGGGGCCGCGGTCCGACCCATCACAATCTCTGATTGGCAACCTGTCCTTCGAGTTGTTAGGAGGGCAACGTTTATAGGAGCCCTCTGGGCTGTCGTCATTTGTCCGCAATTTCCTCAAGCAATGAAGCCTACGCGAGCGAGAGCCGAATGCGCGCGGGTCTGGGCGCTGGGCTCGGCGCCTATATTCTGTGGGGCTTTCTGCCGCTTCTGTTCCACTGGCTTGAGCAGGTGGGTTCGGTGAGCATCGTCGCCAACCGCACGGTCTGGTCGCTGCTGTTTGTCGGCGCGATCCTTGTTGCGCGCAGGCGGATGGGAGAGGTGAAAGCCGCGCTCGCTGATCCGGCCACGCTGCGTTCGATGATCATCTCGTCCGTACTGCTCGCGGGCAACTGGCTGCTCTATGTCTGGGCCGTCGAGGCCGGCCAGGTGCTCGAGGCAAGCTTCGGCTATTTTATCAATCCGCTGGTCAACGTGGCGATCGGCATGGTTTTTCTGGGCGAGCGGCAGAACCGGTGGCAGCTCGTCTCGATCGGCATCGCGGTCGTTGCCATTTTCGTGCAATGGCTCGCCATCGGCCATGTCCCATTCATCGCGCTTGGACTGGCGTTGTCGTTCGGCTTCTACGGTTTCTTCCGCAAGACCGCCAAGGTCAACTCGGCCGGAGGCCTGTTCGTCGAGACTCTGGTGCTAATGCCGCTGGCCTTACTCTATCTTGCCTATGTGTTCGCGCGAGACCATGGACCCGGTGCAATGGCCGAGCCCGTCAACCTTGCGCTGCTGATCCTGACCGGGCCAGCGACGGCGATCCCCCTCTTGCTCTTCGCCTATGCCGTTCAGCGGCTGAGGCTCACCACAATCGGCATGCTGCAGTACATCGGGCCCTCGATACAGTTCCTGCTGGCCATCTCTGTCCTGGGTGAGCCGATTACGGCCACGCAGCTGTTGAGCTTTGCCCTTATCTGGCTGTCGCTGATGGTTTATTCGGCTGACTCCGTGATCCGGCGTCGAGCTGCAACAGCCTGATATAGCTGCGTTTATTGGCGGTAGAAGCAATTTTACACAAATGCCGCCGCTCGCCTTCAACGGGCGAAGTCCAGCGTCGTGGCAGTGTCAGTCCGGTAGCGGCAGAAGCCGGGGAGTGTCCGACGTGTCTCAAGAACTCGAAGACGGCCAGCGTGCCTTCTCGACCTTCCGGGTCCTGAATGGCGACGCCAATATTCTCGAGCGCGACCAGTTGTTCCGCAACATGGCGCAACTGTATTCCTACGTGTCCGACCGCTGCGACGACGAGCAGGTTTCGCAGTACGACGACGTGCTCTGTCAACTCGCCGAATTCGTCGAGGTCGAAGCACGCACCCATGTGGCCAAATTGCTGGCTCCACTCGAGCGGGCGCCCGGTAACGTCGTCAACAAGCTTGCCAATGACACCATCGAGGTCGCCGCGCCTCTGCTCGAGTTTTCCAATGTGCTCAGCGACGACGACCTCATTGACATCGTTCAGCATCAAAGCGAGGCGCATCGCGTCGCGATCGCGGGGCGAAATCATGTTCCCGAGCGCGTGGGCGAGGCAATCGTCGAGCACGGCGGTTCGCCTTCGGTCGTCCGGCTCGTTGCCAACAAGTCGGCAGAGCTTGGCCGCGAGGCGGTTGAGCGGCTCATGAGCCGCGCCCAGTCTGACGCTGCGCTCGCCGATGGCCTCCGCGGCCGCACCGACATCGACTGGGCGAGCCTGCGCCAGGAAATCGATAGCGCCGGTGAAAAGGTCCTGCAGTCGCTTGGCGGCGACAACCGTCCGGTCGACCCGGTGACCGCCGGCAAGGTTTCTGCCGTCGTCTACAATCGCCTGCGCAACCGCGCCGGCTTTTCGAGCCACGACTGGAAGCTCGCCTATAATCAGGTCAAGGCGCTTTACGACCGCCATCAGCTTGACGAGAAGGCCCTTCTTCGCTTCGCCCGCTTTGGTTACGGTCACCACTCGGCTGCGGCGCTCAGCGTAATGCTGCGCGTTCAGCCCGAAGTCTTCGTGAAGTGGCTTGCTGCCCAGGACTACGTGGCGATCACCGTCGCACTGCGCGCGCTGGGTATCGCGCCCGATCTGTTCGAGGCCCTCATTGCCACAATGCCGTGGCGCGATCTGCCCACCGAGGCGGACAAGTCCAATGTCCGTTCGCGTTTCGAAGCGCTCAGCCAGGAGGAGGCCGAGGAAATCTTCGAGACCTGGCGCACTCATGCGTTCCGCCGGCGCGGTCAATCCGAAGAACGCGTCGCCTAGACCGCGCCCATTCTTCTTCCTCACTACCTGCGGCGGCCCTTGTGGCCGCCGAATTGTTTCCGACCAGCGCTTCGGACAGTCCCCCGACCTCCAAAAACCAGCGGGAGGGGAGGCCGCAATTCCTTGCAAATCAAAGGATATAAAGATATCTTTATATCACTGGAGGCAGACTTGGCGAGTGCTGCAACATTGGTGGGAGCACTGCGGGCGGCAGGGGAAGCTACGCGTCTGAGGCTGCTTGCGCTGCTGGCCGAGGGCGAGCATTCGGTCAAGGATCTGACCGAAATTCTCGGGCAAAGCCAACCCCGTGTGTCACGCCATCTGAAGCTTCTCGCCGACGCCGGTCTTGTCACCCGAAATGCCGAGGGCGCGTGGGCCTACTATCGTCTCGCCGACACGGACGCCGCGGCCGAGCTCGGGCGCTGGGTTGTCGACCGGCTCGATGGAGACGACCCCGATCGCACCCGCGACCGGCTTCGGCTCGAGGCCGTGCGCGCCGCCCAGCAGGCGCAGGCCGCCGCCTACTTCGCCAAGGTTGCCCCGCGCTGGGACGAAATTCGTCAGCTGCACGTACCCGAAGAGGCGGTGGAAGCGGCGATCCTTGAGGCGGTCGAGGGGAGGGTGGTCGATCTTCTCGTCGACCTTGGAACCGGGACCGGCCGTATGCTGGAGCTGCTCAAGGACCACTATCGACGCGCGGTGGGCATCGATGCCTCCCGCGAGATGATCGCTGTCGCGCGGGCAAAACTCACCGCCGCCAACATTGCGCACGCGCAGGTAAGGCTAGGCGACATTGCCGAGCTCGACGGGACTGCCGGTCCAGCCGATGTGGTCGTACTCCACCAGGTGTTGCACTATTTCGACGACCCGGGCCGTGCGATCGCGCAGGCGCGCTACACTTTGGCAGGTTCGGGCGAAATGCTTATCGTGGACTTCGCGCCGCATGAGCTCGAGTTTCTGCGCGCCGACCACGCGCATCGTCGGCTCGGCCTGAGCGAAGCGCAGATGGCAGGCTGGGCCCGCGCCGCGGGCATGCGCATTGCCGCCCTGACCAAGTTTCCGCCAGCCCATGACGCTCAGGGCCTCACTGTCTGTCTGTGGCGGCTCGTTGTAGAACAGGAGTCCACATGACCCCGAGCGACCTTCGCGCCAGCCGGCAGGCGGGCCCGCATCCTTTCGAGGTCTCCTTCGAATTCTTTCCACCCAAGACCGATATCATGGAGGAACGGTTCTGGGAGAGCGTGCATAAGCTCGCCCCCCTTCATCCGCGCTTCGTTTCAGTGACCTATGGAGCGGGCGGTTCGACGCGTGAGCGAACCCTGCGCATGGTCAGTCAGGTCAAGGCTGAGACAGGGGTTGATGCTGCGGCGCACCTCACCTGCGTCGGAGCGTCGCGCAGGGAGGTCGACCAGGTCGTCCATGCCTACAGGACCGCCGGCATCAGGCGTATCGTCGCCTTGCGCGGCGATCCGCCCGAGGGGGCCGGCAAACCATTCGTGCCTCACCCTGAGGGCTACCGGTCAGCAGCCGAGCTTGTGGCCGGCATCCGCGCCATCGGCGATTTCGATGTGTCTGTCGCTGCCTATCCTGAGAAACATCCGCAGTCGCCAAGCTGGGAAGCCGACATCGATAATCTCAAGCGCAAGCTTGATGCGGGGGCGAGCCGCGCGATTACGCAGATGTTTTTCGATAATGCCGACTACTTTCGTTTCGTCGAGCGCGCCCGAAAGTCGGGGATCAACGCACCGATCGTGCCGGGCATCCAGCCGATTCACTCGTTCCGGCAGATCTCGGGGTTCGCGGCGCGGTGTGGTGCGTCAATCCCGCACTGGCTGGCGGCGCGCTTCGAGGGACTCGACGATGATCCCGAGACACATGCGCTCGTAGCGGCGGCCGTTGCGGCTGAGCAGGTGCTCGAGCTCGTCGATGAGGGTGTCACGCAGTTTCATTTTTATACGCTCAACCGCTCGAACCTCGTGCTGGCCTTGGCGCGACTGCTCGGCGTGAGGCCGGAGTGATGGTAGGGCGGAAGAAGGGCCGTCCGAGCGTCGAAAAGTGCCGCGACCATTCACCCGAGGTTCATCTGGCTGAATGGAAACTGAACGTGAAAGCCACCTTCACAGTATGGCCACGTTTTTCGCCTCAAAGCGGCGGTGGGTAAGGGGCAGGTCGAGTAAGCGGGTAAGGGCAAATGCGACTGAACTCGAAAGTCACCTGGGGCCTGGCCTGGACGGGCCTCGCCGTGGTTCTGGTGGTACCATCCGCCGATTACCTCACGGGCCAGTTCGGCAAGCACGCGAACACCGCCGCTGTCATCACGTCAACCACCGATCCGGTGAGCCAACCAGTCCTGTCCACGATGTCCGCCAGTGGGCCACAGCAGGTTGCGGCAGTCACCACCAAGGTCACCAAGACTGGCGTGAGCATCATTCCCGCCACGCCCGCTCCGCCAGCTTCCACCGGCTCAGTCGCCCCAGTGCTCGATCCAGTCGAAAAATACGTCAAGAGCGGCAAGCCACTGCCTGACTACATTTCAGACGGAGGACGGCCATCGACGACAGCCGCTACCGCGGCCTCGGAAGCACCGGCGCTGACCACACCATCCTCGGCCGAGACGCCGACCCAGGTCGCTGCGATCGACCCTCCCCCTGTCGCTCCCGTGCCATTCCCGGGCCGTCCCGCGCTTCTGGATCGACCGGCGAAGGTTGTCTCCAAAGATGCCCCGGTCATTGTCGACGAGAGCGCCCTCGCCCGGCAACCGGTCGAGACCATGCCAACGCAGCTGGATGTCAATGCCGGCCCGCTGCCGCCCGTCGGGATTCCCGACGACTGGCGATCAATTCGCGAGCGCCGCTTGGCGCGCTATCTCGAGCGCAACGGTCTTATCGATGATCCCGGTAGCAGCGCGTCGATTGTGGTCATTCAGCGGCCGACGTCCGACTACGATCCGGACGGATTCTACCTGAGCGACGGCCCGAACAATGACCGCGCGGAGCGGCGCGCCCGCATCGAAGAGATGCTCAGCCAAGGGGACCCGGCCGACGACTTCACCTGGTTTTGACCCCGCAGCGGCGTGGGCGTATACGTCCGCGCCCGCAACGGAGGTCGTTATGGCGTCGGTCTGGCAGCGCCTCGCCGGCATCGTGGGGTCTGCGAGCGAGCGCACCGGCGTTGTGGGCTCGCTTGTCAACCTGCTCGACCCTGACACATGGCTTCCGGGCGGCAAGGATGCCGCCTTCACGCTCGCTCTTATCGCCCTTTCGGCAAAGATGGCGGTCAGCGACGGGGTGGTGACAGCCTCAGAGCTGCGGGCTTTCCAGCGCACCGTGGAGATTCCCCCCGGAATCGAGGAGCAGGTGGACCGCATCTTCAAGCTCGCGCAACAGGATGTCGCCGGCTACGAGGCTTATGCGAGAAAAGTGCGGCGCCTCTTCGCTCGTGAGCCCGATACGCTCGAGCATGTGCTCGACGGCCTCTTTTTCATCGCCTCGGCCGACGGCTATATCCACGAGAGCGAGCTCGACTACCTCAAGCGAGTGAGCGACATTTTCGGCTTCGATGAGGCGCGGTTCGAGCAGATTGCGGCACAGCATGTTCTGCTCGACGCCGGGAGGGACCCCTATCTCGTTCTCGGCCTCGCGCCGGGGGCCGATCGTGAGGAGGTCAAGCGAGTCTATCGCCTTCTGGTCGCCGAGCATCATCCTGATCGGCTGATCGCAAAGGGCGTGCCCGAAGAGCTGATCGACGTCGCGACCGCGCGGATGCAGGCCATCAACCAAGCATACAACAAGATCATCAAGCTGCCCCCGCCGCGGACCGCGCCTTGACGGGGAGGCGTTTCGGCCGCACATAGCGCGGGCCAGTTGACCGGGTGGCCGCTCTGCCGTCTAGGCGGGGAGGAAAGTCCGGGCTCCATCGAAATGCGGTGGCGGCTAACGGCCGCCGGGGGCGACCCTAGGGAAAGTGCCACAGAGAGCAGACCGCCGGCTTCGGCCGGCAAGGGTGAAAGGGTGCGGTAAGAGCGCACCGCGGACCGGGCAACCGGGACGGCAGGGCAAACCCCACCGGGAGCAAGACCAAATAGGGATGACACGGCGCGAGCCGGGCCGGTTTTCGAGGCTGTCATCCGGGTTGGTTGCTCGAGGGCCGCGGCGACGCGCGCCCCAAGAGGAATGGCCATCACGCCAGGGAAACCTGGCCCTACAGAACCCGGCTTACAGGTCAACTGGCGCCTTGCTCGGGCCGCGTTTGCTTAATGGAATCTCAACCGCGCTCGGTAAGAGTGCGACGATGTTGCGTAACCGGCCCTGGCGCCGGGTGGAGTGCGGTTCACACGATGGCCAGACCGGTCGCCAGCGAGCAAAGCGCACCGCACGTTCCGGTGCTCCTGGCCGAGGTGCTCGCGGCGCTCGCCCCGCTTGAGGGTGCCCACATCGTCGATGGCACGTTCGGCGCCGGGGGGTATTCGCGCGCGTTGCTGCAGGCGGGGGCGATCGTCACGGCGATTGATCGGGATCCATTGGTGCGACCCTTCGCCGACCAGCTGATTGCCGAATACCCCAGTCGCTTCAGCTTCCTTGGCGGGAGTTTTGGGCGGATCGACGAGCTCGCGGCGGGGCCAATCGACGGCGTGGTGCTCGATATCGGCGTCTCCTCGATGCAGCTGGACGAGTCCGCCCGCGGCTTTTCCTTTCTGCGGGAAGGTCCGCTCGACATGCGCATGTCAGGGGAGGGGGAGAGCGCGGCCGATCTGATCAATTCGCTGGGAGAGTCGGAGATCGCCGATCTGCTTTATGCGTTTGGGGAAGAGCGCAAGTCGCGGCGGATCGCACACTCGATCGTCGCGGCTCGGGCGGCGCATCCTATTGTAACCACCACGCAATTGGCCCATCTCATCGAGCGGGCCGTCGGCCGCCGGCCGGGGGATCAGCATCAACACCCCGCAACGCGGAGTTTTCAGGCGCTGCGGATTGCGGTCAATGACGAGCTCGGACAGCTGGTGGAGGGGCTATTTAGCTCAGAACGGCTGCTTGTCGCCGGCGGACGGCTGGCGGTTGTGACGTTTCATTCGCTGGAAGACCGCATCGTGAAGCGGTTCTTCGATCCGCAGCTGGCGGGCGGGCCGCGATCGCGGCACCTGCCGGAGGCGGCGGCAGAGGCGCCGCGCTGGACCGACGTCGCCAGGCCCGTGAAGGCCTCGGCAGCCGAGACGGCCCGCAATCCGCGCGCCCGCTCGGCGACGCTGCGCCACGCGCGCCGCACCGGAGCGCCGGCGCGGCCGGTCGACTGGACGGGCCTGGGCGTCCCGCGGGTCCGGGGCGCGGCATGATCCGGACGGTCAATATCATTTTGGTGTGCACCAGCGTGTGCCTACTGGTGGGGGTCTATGCGCTCAAATATTCGGCCGAGGACGTGGCGGCCGAGAAAGCCAGCCTGCAGCGGCAGATCGACCGCCAGCAGGCCGACCTGTCGCTGCTCAAGGCGGACTGGGCCTTCCTCAACCAGCCCGCCAATGTCGCCCCGATCGTCAACCGGCACGTGGCCGAGCTCAATCTGCAGATGCTCTCGCAGGATCAGTTCGGCAGTTTCGACATCCTGCCCATGCGCCTCAAGGCTCCGGACACCCAGGCCCTCGACTCCCTGTTCGAATCGCTCAACTCGGGCGTCGACCCGATCCAGCAGATCATCTCGGAGTCCAACTGATGGTCGCACTCGATGCGGCAAGCGCGGCGATCGCGTTCGACGGCGCGCGCAAGGTCCGCCGGCACCTCACCAAGGCCCGCATCCGCTGGGTGATCGCGGCCCTGATCCTGATCTTCGGGGCCGTCGCAGCGCGCCTGGTGCAACTGGGCATGGTGGTGCAGGACAACACCATCGAAGGGCAGACGCGCGACCTCATTACGGCCACGCGTCCGGCGATCCTGGATCGCAACGGGCTCGAACTGGCGGTCGATGTGCGCGTGCCCTCGCTGTTCGCCGAGCCGCGCCGCATCATCGACGTCAACGAAGCCGCCGAGGCGATCAACTCGGTGCTGCCCGATCTCAACGTGGACTGGCTGCGCCAGCGGCTCACCGGGGACAAGGGATTTGTGTGGATAAAGCGGGAACTTACGCCTGCAATAGAAGACAAGATCATGCAGCTGGGCATTCCAGGGCTGGATTTCGTCACCGAAAGCAAGCGCTTTTATCCTGGCGGGCCGGAGGCCTCGCACATCCTGGGCGCGGTGAACATCGACAACCAGGGCATCGCCGGCATCGAGAAGGCGATGGACAGCGACGGCATCGCGCTGCTGCAGCAGGTCGGTCTGGCGCGCGGCAACGAGCTCGCGCCGGTCAATCTTTCGATCGACCTGCGCGTCCAGCACGTGATGCGGGACGTTCTGGTGGACGCGCTGAGCCGCTACCAGGCGGCCGCGGCGGCGGGCGTGATGATGGACATCAAGACCGGGGAGATCCTCGGGCTGGTGTCCTTGCCCGATTTCGACCCCAACGATCCGGTGACGGCGCTGCAGAAGGACAGCTTCAACCGCATCACGGCGGGCATCTACGAGCTGGGCTCGACCATGAAGTCGGTGACCATCGCCGGCGCACTCGACAGCGGCAGGGTCAAGATCACCGACAGTTTCGATGCGCGCTTCGGCGTCCACTTCGGCCGCTTCACCATCGACGATTTCCACGGCAAGCACCGCATCCTGACGGTACCGGAAATCTACAAGTACTCCTCCAATGTGGGCGCCATCCATGTGATGCAGGCCTGGGGGAAGGAGAATTTCCGCGCCTTTCTGCACAAGATGCATTTCGACGAGCCCGAGACCCTCGAGCTGCCGGAGCGGCGCAATCCCGTCGTGCCCAAGACGTTCTCCGATATCGTGGCGGCGACCGCCGCGTTCGGGCACGGCCTTTCCGTCTCGCCGATGGCGATGGTGCGGGCCATGGCCGCCTTTGCCAATGACGGCGTCATGGTGCGGCCGACCCTCTACAAGACCAGCGAGGCCGACGCGCAGAAGACCGCCGAGCGCGTGGTTTCGGAAAAAACCAGCGCGGAGATGCGCTATATCATGCGCCTCAACGCCCTCGAAGGATCGGGGACACGTATGAACAAGTTCGCGGCGGGCTATCGCGCCGGCGGCAAGACGGGCACCGCGGAAAAGGTCGTGAACGGCCGCTACGATGCCTCGAAGGTGCTGTCGCTGTTTGCCTCGGTGTTTCCTCTGGACCAACCCCGATATGCCATGATGATCCTCATCGACGATCCGCACACCGAGCCGGGGCAGGGCGGCCACACGGCCGGCTGGAACGCCGGCGAGGCGACAGGGCGGATCATCGCCCGGGTGGCGCCGATGCTGGGAATCAGCCCAGACTTCGACCCCATGCTGGATACCGAACTTGTCCCTCCCGAGCTTCGCTGACGCCGCCGAGGAGAAGCCCGTGCCGTTCGCACTTTCCGAGCTGCTGAGGGGTGCGGGCGCGGTACCGCCCTCCCTCATGGTCGAAGGGGTGAATGCCGACAGCCGCGCGATCCGGCCCGGAGAAGCGTTCTTCGCCATCCCGGGGCTGCATACCCACGGCGACGCCTTCGCGGGGCAGGCCCGGGCGCGCGGCGCCAGGGCGATGGTGACCGACCGCGCCCCCGCGGACGATCCGGGCATGCCGGTGGTCGTTGTGCCGGACGTGCGCGCCGCCTATGCGCGCGCGGCGGCGCGCCAGTTCGCGCCACAGCCCGAAGTGGTCGTGGGGGTGACCGGCACCAACGGCAAATCGTCGATCGTCTCGTTCGTCCGCCAGATCTGGATGTCGGCCGGCCTCGAGGCGGCCAGCCTCGGCACCGTCGGCATTGAAACCAGCCGAGGCCTCATGCCGGGCGAGCTGACGACGCCCGACGCGCTGTCGCTGCATCGCGACCTGGCCCGGCTCAAGGCCGAGGGCATAGATCACGTCGCCATCGAAGCTTCGAGCCAGGGGCTCGACCAGCATCGCGTCGATGGGGTGGTTTTCCGAGCCGTCGCCTTCACCAATCTCAGCCGGGACCATCTCGACTACCATCCGAGCATGGCCGCCTACCGCGATGCAAAGCTCCGGCTTTTCTCTCTTGTCGGGGCGGGCGACGCCGCCGTGATCAATGTCGACGACCCCGAGCACGAACCCTTCGTGTTCGCTGCGCTCGCCCGCGGGGCGGCGGTGATGACCGTCGGCCGGGACGGGGCGTGGTTCGAAATCGGCTCGATCGCCAATGACGGCTATGGACAAAGGGTGACGGGACGCCTTGTGGGAGAGCCGGTGTCGTTTCATCTGCCCCTGACGGGATCGTTCCAGGTGTCGAACGCCCTGGTCGCCCTCGGGCTCGCGGCTGCGACCGGCGTGCCCGCCCGGACGGCACTCAATGCGCTTGGCTCACTCAAGGGCGCGCGCGGCCGCCTCGAGCTCGTGGGCGAACACAATGGCGCGGCGATCTTTGTCGACTACGCGCACAAGCCGGTGGCGCTCGAGAGCGCGCTCGCATCGCTGCGCCCCTATGCGAGCGGCCGGCTCCAGGTCGTGTTCGGCGCCGGCGGCGACCGCGACCGCGGGAAGCGGCCGATGATGGGAGAAATCGCGGCGCGACTCGCGGACTCCGTGATCGTCACCGACGACAATCCGCGGACCGAGGACGCGGCGGCGATCCGCGCCGAGATCCTCGCGGCGGCTCCCGGAGCGCGGGAAATCGCCGACCGACGCGAGGCCATCGTGGCGGCCGTCCGGGCGCTCCGGCCGGGGGACGTGCTGCTGATTGCCGGCAAGGGGCATGAGGACTATCAGATCGTCGGCACGACCAAGCACCATTTTTCCGATCACGAGGTGGTCGCAGAGGCTCTGAAGGGGTCCTGATGCTTCCTCTGTGGACCGTGGCGGAGGCCGTTGCAGCCACCGGCGGGCGGCCGGAAGGACTCTCGGACGGGCCAGTGGGCTCGGTGTCGATCGACAGCCGGGACATCGAACCCGAAGCGCTGTTCGTTGCGATCAAGGGCGACAAGCTCGATGGACACGATTTCGTTGACGCCGCGCTCGCGGCGGGCGCCGCGGCGGCGCTCGTCTCAGAGGAGTGGTTCAACGCCCATGGCGGCAGCCGGCTGATCGTCGTGCCCGATACGCTCGAGGCGCTGCGGGCCCTGGGGCGCGCGGCGCGCGCCCGCAGCAAGGCCCTGTTCATCGCCGTGACCGGCAGCGCGGGCAAGACGACCACCAAGGAGGCGATCCGCACCGTTCTTGCGGAAGCCGGGCAGACACACTGGTCGATCAAGAGCTTCAACAATCACTGGGGCGTTCCGCTGATGCTGGCGCGCATGCCGCGGGAAGCGCAGTACGGCGTCTTCGAGATCGGCATGAATCATGCCGGAGAGATCGCGCCGCTGGCCCAGCTCGTGCGCCCGCATATCGCGGTGATCACGACGGTTGCAGCGGCCCACCTCGAGTTTTTCAAGTCGGTCACGGACATCGCCGAGGCGAAGGCCGAAATCTTTTCGGGCCTCGAGGGCTCCGGCACGGCGGTGCTGAATGCCGATCACGACTATCTGCACGTGCTCTTTGCCAAAGCGCGGGAAGCCCGGATCGAGCACGTGGTGACCTATGGCTACGACGTCGAGGCTGATTACCAGATCGGGGAGCCCGAGATGGCGGGAACGCGGACCTTCGCCCGCGTGACCCATGGCGGCGAAGTCTACGATCTGAACCTGGGCGTGCGGGGACGCCACATGGTGGCCAACGCCACCGCTGCGCTGGCCGTCGCGCGGCTGGCGGGGGTCGACCGCTATGTGGCGCTCAAGGGCCTGGGCGAGTTCGCCGCGGCCGAAGGGCGAGGCGAGACGGTTCCGCTCGGCCCGCCGGACAAGCCGTTGCTGCTCGTGGATGAGAGCTACAACGCCAATGTCGCCTCGATGAATGCGGCGATGGACGTGTTCGCAACGGTCGAGCCGCCGGGCGGCAAGAAAGTGCTGGTGCTGGGCGACATGCTGGAGCTCGGCCCGCAGGGCAAGGAGCTGCACCAGTCGCTGAAGTCTGCGGTGTTACGCACTGGATCGGTGAGGATTTTCCTTGTGGGCGCAGCCATCGAACCACTCGCGGAAATTCTGGGCGAGGATCGCGTCGCCGGTCACGCGCGGCGGGTGGAGGACCTGATCGACCCGATCCTCCAGAGCCTTGCCTTTGGCGATGCTGTTATGGTCAAAGGATCAAAAGGCGTTCGCCTCGCTTTGCTGGTCGACAGGATCAAGCAGCGTTTCGGTGCTTCCGCCTGAGGGACGGGGACGGAGACCGGCTCGCTTATGCTTTATTACCTCGGCCAGCTGGGCGAGAGCCTCACAGCGTTCAACGTCTTCCGCTACATCACTTTCCGTACCGCAGGCGCCGTCATGACGGCGCTGTTTTTTGTCTTTCTGTTCGGACCGCAGATGATCGCGGGCCTGCGCCTTCGCCAAGGCGGCGGCCAGCCGATCCGGGAAGACGGGCCGCAGAGCCATCTGCTCACCAAAAAGGGCACGCCGACGATGGGCGGCCTGATGATCCTGGCGGGCGCCCTGATCTCGATCCTGCTCTGGGCGAATCTGAGCAACCTCTACGTCTGGGCGGTGCTATTCGTGACCGCCAGCTTCGGCGCGATCGGCTTTTATGACGACTATCTCAAGGTCAAGAAGATGTCGCACAAGGGCTTTTCCGGCTGGCAGCGGCTGGCCATCGAAGCCCTCGTGTCGCTGACCGCCGCCTACATGATCGCTTCGGTGACCGACGCCAAGATCGCCCATTCCCTGATGATCCCCTTCATCAAGGGCGGCGGCATTCCCCTTTGGTATTTCTTCTACATCTTTGCCGGGTTCATCATCGTGGGGGCGGGCAATTCGGTGAACTTCACCGACGGGCTGGACGGCCTTGCCATCGTGCCGGTGATGGTCGCGGCCGCCTGCTTCGGACTCATCGCCTATCTGGTGGGCTCGGCCGCGTTTTCCGAATACCTGCTCATCAACAACGTGCCGGGGACGGCCGAACTGTCGGTGGTGTGCGGGGCGCTGATCGGGGCGGGGCTGGGGTTCCTGTGGTTCAATGCGCCGCCGGCGCAGATCTTCATGGGCGACACGGGGTCGCTGGCGCTGGGCGGGGCGCTGGGCACCATCGCGGTGGCCACCAAGCACGAAATCGTGCTGGCCATCATCGGCGGGCTG
>DASZSH010000024.1:0-9465 GCA_035548755.1 Devosia sp. | reverse complement strand
GCGGGAACCCCCACCCGTCTCGCCCCCTCCCCTTGCGGGAGGGGGTAGGGGGAGGGGAGTTGCCGCTCGGTGCGAGAGGCAATCAGCTCACCGAGTACGCCTTGTATTTCTCCAGCAGACGCTGCGGCTTCTTCAGGGCGTCGCGGCGGAAGGGATCGCCGAGTTCCTGGGTCGCCATGATCTCGAGCACGCAAGGGCGGTTGGAGGCGATCGCGGTCTTGAGCGCATCGCCGACCTGGTCCGGATGATCGACCTTGATGCCCTTCGCCCCCATCGATTCCGCGATCGCGGCGAAGCTCGGATTCTTCAGGTTGGTGCCGACATAGCGGTCGGCGAAGAAATCGACCTGGTTCTTCTTCTCCGCCCCCCACTGGCCGTTGTTGAACACCACGGCGATGGCCGGGATGTTCTCGCGCACGCAAGTGAGGGTCTCCTGGAGGCTCATGCCCCAGGCGCCGTCGCCGACATAGGCGACCGCAGGGCGGTCGGGCGCGCCCACCTTGGCGCCGATCGCGGTCGGATAGGCATAGCCGCAATTGCCGAAGCTCATGGCGGCGAAGAAGCTGCGCGGCTTGTCGAAGCGCAGGTAGCTGTTCGAGACCGAGCAGATATTGCCGATGTCGGTCGTGACCATCGCGTTCTTCGGCATCGCCTTCTCGAGCTCGCGCAGCGCGCGGCGGGGCGCGATCGGCGAGCCGTCGGCCTGGCCCCAGCCGTTGAGCTCGGTCTCCCAGGCCTCCTTCTGCTTCTTCACCTCGGCCAGCCGCTGCTCCTTGTTGCCGTGGGCCGCGACCTTGAGGTTGCCGGTCTGGAGCCGCTGCAGCATCGCCGCCGCCGACGGCTTGGCGTCGCCATTGACGCCGACCGAGATCGGCTTCACCAGCCCCAGCATGCGGGCGTTGCTGTCGACCTGGATGATCTTCGCCTGCTTCGGCCAGTAATCGAGGCCGTGCTGCGGCAGGGTCCCGAACGGCCCGAGCCGGGTGCCCAGCGCCAGCACCACGTCGGCCTGGGCGATAAGCTTCATCGCCGCCTTCGAACCCTGATAGCCGAGCGGCCCGCACATCAGCGGATGGCCGGCGGGGAAGGCGTCGTTATGGAGATAGGAGGTCACGACCGGGGCCGAGAGATATTCGGCGAGCGCCACGGCCTCGGCCTGGCCGTCCGACATGATCACGCCGCCGCCCGCGACGATGACCGGGAACTTCGCCTCGGCCAGGAGCTTCGCCGCCTCGTTGAGGCTCTGCTCGCCGCCGGCCGAGCGCTCGACATGGATCGGCTTGGGCAGCGTGATGTCCACCTCGCCATAGAAGATGTCGCGCGGGATGTTGAGCTGGGTGGGGCCGCGCTCGAGCAGCGCATAGTCGAAGCAGCGGCTGGTCAGCTCGGCGAGGCGATCCTGCCGGGTCACATGGGCCTGGTATTTGGTGATCTTGGAGAAGATCGGGAGCTGCTCGGTCTCCTGGAAGCCGCCGAGCCCCATGGTGTTGGAGCCGGTCTCGGGCGTGATCACCACGACGGGCGAATGGGCCCAGTAGGCCGCGGCCACCGCGGTGACGAAGTTGGTGATACCCGGGCCGTTCTGCGCGATGCAGACGCCCTGCTTGTTGAGCACGCGCGAATAGCCGTCGGCCATGTGGGCGGCGCCCTGCTCGTGGCAGACCGAGATGAAGCGGATGCCGGCGGCGGGGAACAGGTCGAGCGCGTCCATATAGGCGGAGCCGACGATGCCGAACACGTCCTTCACGCCGTGGGCGGCGAGCGTCTCGACGAAAGCCTCGCTGGCGGTCATGCGGGTCATGGCGATTGCCTCATCTCCAGATCGGGTTTGCGGCTGCGGCGGGCGAGGTTGCGTCGATCGCGCCCAAGCCCCGGCGAAGCCAGGGATTTCCTGAGCCTGTGGTAGCGCCGGTGCCGGCCGGGAAGCTAGGGCCAGCGGGGTGCTTTCCCGGGGGCCAGGATTTGAACGCGCTGTTGCAACGAACTCGCGAGACCCCTCCCCCTACCCTCTCCCGCAAGGGGAGGGGGCGAGATGTTTGATGTGTTCGCCCCCTCCTTGGTGGGAGAGACGTGAGGTTTGTTGTTCTAGCCCCCTCCCCTTGCGGGAGGGGGTA
Source organism: Devosia sp. (assembly GCA_035548755.1). Taxonomy (GTDB): domain Bacteria; phylum Pseudomonadota; class Alphaproteobacteria; order Rhizobiales; family Devosiaceae; genus Devosia_A. The sequence continues at coordinate 7,351 of DASZSH010000024.1, read as the reverse complement.
GGGGGAGGGAAAGCGCGGTGCACGAAGTCGCGCCGCGCCAGCACTATCCCATCTGCTTGCGCAGGATCTCGCCCAGGAGCTTGATCCCCGGCTCGATCTTCTCGAGCGCGATCGAGGAGAAGCCCAAGCGGAAGAAGCGGCGCGGCGCGTCCTGGGCCTGGAAATGCCAGTCGCCGCGCTCGATCAGGATGCCCTGCTTGGCGGCGGCGGCCTCGAGCAGCCGCGCGTCGAGCCCGGGCGGCCCCTCCACCCAATAGGCCGTGCCGCCCTGGCTCTGCTGCCAGCGGCATTCGGGCAGGTGGCGCGTCAGCGCCTCGCCCATCGCCTTCCAGCGATCCTTGTAGATCTGGCTGAGGCGGCGCAGCAGCGCGTCGTGATGGCCGTCGGCGAGGAAGAGCGCGATGGTGCGCTGGTTGTTGGCCGGCGGATGGCGCAGCATCAGGCGCCGCAGCGCACGCGCCTCGCGGATGAAGGGCTCGGGGCCCACCATGTAGCCGAGCCGCAGGCCCGGGGCGAGGGTCTTGGAGAGGCTCGCCACGAAGATCACGCGGCCGCTGCGATCGAGCGACTTCAGGGCCGGCGAGGGCGTGCCCTGATGGTTGATCTCGCTCTCGTAATCGTCCTCGACCACGACGATGTCGTTGGCCGCGGCCGACTGCAGCAGGGCGCGCCTGCGGGCCAGCGACATGGTGGCGGTGGTGGGGAACTGGTGGCTCGGCGTCGCATAGACATAATCGCAAGCGGCGAGGCGCTCATCGACCACCAGCCCCTCGCGGTCGATCGCGAGCGGGACCAGCTCGGCGCCGCGCAGGCTGAAGATGTTGCGCGCATCGACATAGCCCGGATCCTCGATGCCGACGCGCGTCCCGGCATCGATCAGCAGGCTCGCGATCAGGTAGAGCGCCTGCTGCGCGCCCACGGTGACGAGGATCTCGTCATTGCCGACCCGCACGCCGCGCCGCGGCAGGAGGCGGGTGCGGATCTGCTCGACCAGGAGCGGATCGTCTTCGGTGAAGAGGTCGCGCGACCATTCCTTGACCGACCCGCGGCCGAGCGCCTGGCGGGAGCAGTCGCGCCAGGCCGCGATCGGGAACAGTGCCGGGTCGACCTGGCCATAGATGAAAGGGAAGGGGTAGTCCTGCCAGTTGCGTGGCTTCTCGATATTGTGCTGTGCCGTCGGGCGGACGCGAAACCTGTCCGCCCAGTCCACCCCGGCTGGCCGTTCCTTGGCATTTGCACCGGTTGCGGTTTCCCGCGCCGCCGATACCACCGGTGGCTGGGCGCGTCCCGAGAGCACATCGGGCGCCACGAAATAGCCGCTGCGCTGGCGGGCGACGAGAAAACCTTCCTCGACCAGATCCTGATAGGCGAGCGCCACCGTGTTGCGGGCGACATTGAGCGTCTGCGCCATCTTCCGGCAGGAGGGGAGCGCCGTACCGGCCGGGATCTGGCCTTCCAGGATCGCGTCGACCAGCATGCGCCGGAGCTGCGCCTGGAGCGTGGTCTTGCCGTCCGGCTCGAAATGGAAAAGCTGTTCCCGCATTCACGCTCATTCCGGGCCGTCGGAAGCCGTGGCCGGCGAAATCTCCTTGACTGGCTCTGTTTCACTAGTCGATTGTAACAATACGATCAATTGGCGAAGAATCCCCAGCTTTTCTGCCGATTTCAACCCGGAAGCCGGTCACGTGGATGTCATAAATCCGTCGTGTGCCGGCGCTACAACGAGCGGTCCCCCCCGGGAGAATCGAATCAGAACCAAAAGCCAAGGGGGCGCGCGGTACAGGCTTCATACACATCCAAGACAGGGAGTTCTCTGATGACTGCCAAGAAACCGGCCTCGTCGGCTGAGTTGACGCTGAGCGCTGCACGCCGCTTCAGCCGCCGCACGATGCTGAAGACCGCCACCGCGGCGGGTGCCGCGCTGGCCGTTGGCCCGTGGCTGGTGAAGGATGCATTCTCATCCTCGGGCGAGCTCAATCTTCTCAACTGGTCGGACGAATTGCCCGACCCGGTCGTTCCGGACTTCACGAAGAAGACCGGCATCAAGGTAAACACGACGCCCTTCTCGCAGAACGAGGAGCAGATCAACAAGCTCCAGGCGACCGGCGGCGAAGGCTTCGACCTCTATCAGCCGACACGCGATCGCCAGCCGCAGTTCAAGGATCTGGGGCTGACCGCGGCGCTCGATCCGAAGAAGCTCGATAACAGCCACGTCCTGCCCTCCTTCATCGAAGCGACGAAGATCTGGGAGTGGGATGGCGGTCTGCATTGGCTGCCGCATTGCTGGGGCAGCGAGGCGATCTCCTGGCGCACCGACCTGACCAAGCTCGAATACAAGACGCTGAGCTACGGCACGCTCTGGAACGACGAATACAAGGGCAAGGTGCAGGGCCGTCCGCATTCGCTGCTGCTCGGCATCGGCCTCTGGATGGACGCGACGGGCAAGCTGCCCTCCAACCGCATGGCCGACGCCTTCAAGGATCCGGACACCTTCAAGAAGATCTACGACGTGATCCTGCCCTTCGCGATCGAACACAAGCCCTGGATCAAGCAGTTCTGGGACAGCGCCGACAACACCAAGTCCGGCCTCCTGGAGAACGGCGTGGTGATCGGCCAGACCTGGGACGGCCCCGCGCTCAGCCTCAAGAAGGACGGCAAGCCCGTCAGCTACATGGCGCCGCAGGAAGGCGCCATCGCCTGGATCGACGGCTGGTCGCTCTCCTCGGGCGCCAAGAACGTCGACCAGGCCTATGAGTGGCTGAACTACGTCCACACGCCGGAAGCTTCGGCCAAGGTGGCGGACGGTTCGGGCTACAACCCGATCGCCAAGGGCTCCGACGTCCTCCTGTCGGACGCCGCGAAGAAGAACTTCCAGGAAGCCTATCCGGAAGACGCGCTCGACAAGCTCTGGAACCGCATCCCCGAGCCGTCCTGGTTCGGCGATCTGCGCGGCGAGTATGCGGAGAAATACAAGGCGTCTTGATCGGCTGAGCCTCCAGTGACCATGCTGCATCCCGGCCCCGCTTGGGCCGGGATGCTTGCATTGGACCAGGGCTGCCTTGCGTCCGCGCGAGAGCCTCGCGCCGCCCCATGCAGCCCTGCAGGTTGCAGCGGACCGGTCCACGTCGGTGGAGCGACCGTCGGGCATGCCTGAGGCCGGTTCCGAGAGTCAGGGAAGGGGAAGTCTCGATCCATGAGTGCGGATGTCGAGCTCGACCGGGTGACGATACGCTTCGGCAACTTTACCGCGGTCAAGAGTGCCTCTCTCAAGATCAATAACGGGGAATTCTTCAGCTTCCTCGGCCCCTCGGGCTGCGGCAAGACGACGATCCTGCGCACCATCTCGGGCTTCCTCGATCCCTCCGAGGGGACGGTGCGGATCGGCGGCAAGGATATGAGGGGCATCGGGCCCAACAAGCGCCCGACCGCGCTCATCTTCCAGAACCTGGCCTTGTTCCCGCTGATGACGGTGGCGGAGAACATCTCCTACGGCCTCCGGGTGCAGGGCGCCTCGCGCGCCGACCAGCGCCAGCGCGCCGACGAGCTGCTCTCGCTGATCGCGCTGCCCGGCCAGGGCGACAAGAAGATCGGCGAGCTCTCGGGCGGCCAGAAGCAGCGCGTGGCGATCGCGCGCGCGCTCGCGGTGCAGCCGAGCGTGCTGTTGCTGGACGAGCCGCTCTCGGCCCTCGATCTCAAGCTCCGGCAGCATATGCGCAACGAGCTGCGCGCGATCCAGCGCCGGGTCGGCATCACCTTCATCTACATCACGCACGACCAGGGCGAAGCCCTCACCATGTCGGACCGCATCGCGGTCATGAACGAAGGGGTGATCGAGCAGGTCGCCGACGGCAAGACGATCTATGACAATCCGGCGACCGGCTTCGTCGCTTCCTTCGTCGGCGAGAACAATCCCTTCGCCGGCAAGGTGATGGCGCTCGAGAACGGCGACGCCATCCTCGACACGCCCGTCGGGCGCCTGCGCGGTCGCAACGCCAGGAGCGTCAGGGTGGGCGACGACGCCGTGCTGTTCGTCCGGCCCGAGGCCTTCAGGCTGGGTGCCGGCACGAACGGCTCGACGCTGCAGGCGCCGGTCCTGAACGTCGCCTTCGAAGGCAATATGAGCCACATCTTCCTCAAGGGGCCGACCCGCAAGGAGATCGTGGTGACGGTCGGGCGCGGCGGCTCGGAGCGCATGCCGGCCCAGGGCGAGACGGCGGCGATCCAGTACGACCGCCAGGCCGGTCTGGTGCTGCCGGTGGGGAAGCTCGCCAGTGATTGAGCTCGGCAAGTATGTGATCTTCGGCGGGCCCGTCATCGTCATCGCCGTCTTCTGGGCGATGGCGGTGATGGAGCGGCGCCATCAGGGCGAGCCGGGCGCCAAGAATTTCTTCGGGCGCAACGGCATCGCGATCGCGGTCTTCCTGCTGGCCGCGGTCGGGCTCTGGGCGGTCATCATGATCGTCCTGCCGCAGCTCTACATGATCGATTTCTCCTTCCATCCGAAGCTGCCGCCCAAGGATTACGGCGGGCCCAACGACCATTACACGCTCGACAGCTACCGCTATTTCATCTTCGGCAGCACGACCTCGACGGATCAGCTCAACACGCTGCATCTGAAGGCGTTCTTCATGACGATCCTGGCCAGCATCCTGGTCACGGCGATCAATTTCTGCCTCTGCTACCCGCTGGCCTACTACATGGCGCAGGTGGCGAAGCCCGAGCGCCTCAGGCTCTTCATGCTGATGCTGATCGCGCCCTTCTGGGTCAACGAGATCCTGCGCGCCTTCGCCTTCCGCGTGCTGTTCAGCACCGGCGGGCTCATCAATACCGCCCTGCTCGGCCTGGGCCTCATCGGCGAGCCGATCGATTTCCTCGGGCTCGATATCGGCATGTATACGGGCCTGTCCTACGCCTACCTGCTGATGATGATGTTCCCGCTCTATAACGCGATCGAGAGCCTCGACAAGAACCAGATCGAGGCGGCGCGCGACCTGGGCGCTCCCTGGTGGCATATCCATCTCTTCGTGGTGATGCCCTTCGCCAAGCCCGGCATCGCGTCCGGCTGCACCATGGTCTTCATGCTGACGGCGGGCGCGCTCGCCGCACCCTTGATCCTGGGCGGGCCCAAGAGCCTCTGGTTCACGCCGATCGTCTATGACCGCTTCTACCAGGCCTTCAACTGGCCGCAGGGCTCGGCCTACGCCTTCATCCTGCTGCTCACCTGCATCGTCTTCGTGCTGGCGGTGCTGCGGGTGTTCCGGGTCAGCCTCGGGGAGATCACCCGATGAGCTCCCAGACCGTGATGCGGGCGATGATCGGGTTCTATATCGTCCTGTTCTTCGCCTACCTGTTCGGCCCGCTGATCGTGATGGGCATCACCGCTTTCAACACGCCGAACTACCCGCAGGCCTATCCGTTCGAGGGCTTCACGCTCAAATGGTTCGAGGCGCTCGCCAATGACGATGAGCTGCTGACGGGTCTCAAGACCTCCGTCTTCATCGGCATCGGCGTGGTCTGCGTCTCGGTGCCGGTGGGGCTCGCCGGCGCCATCATCATGACCCAGATCTACTGGCGGGCCCGCTCGCTCTATTACCTGGTCGTGGTCTCGCCGGTGCTGACGCCAGGCGTGATCCTCGGCATCTCGACCGTCATCTTCTGGAAGGACGTGACCGCCTGGACCGGGATGAAGTTCCTCTTCAACGGCTATTTCCTGACCGTCCTGGGGCAGTCCACCTTCATCTCCGCCTATTCGATGCTGGTGTTCCTTTCGCGCCTGCAGCGCTTCGACCGCGCGCAGGAGGAGGCGGCGCTCGATCTGGGCGCCAGCTATCCGCAGGTCTTCTTCCACATCCTGCTGCCCTTCCTGAAGCCCGCGATTCTTTCGGCCTCGGTGCTGGCCTTCCTCGCCTCCTTCGAGAACTACAACACCACCACCTTCTCGATCCTGGCGGAGAAGACCCTGGTGACGGTGCTGGCGGGCCGCGTGCGGCAAGGCACGACGCCGAGCCTCTCGGCACTCGCCGTCCTCATCGTGGCGATCACCATCGTCGGCGCCGTGATCTACGAGGTCCTGCGCCGGCGCGAGCTGAAGAAGGCCGCGGAGGCCAAGGCCACGGCGCTCGCCGCGGAAGCGGCAACGCCGGTCGCGGTGGCGGCGTAAGGCGGCGCGGGGGTGGCGAAAGACCTCCTTGGCTTCATCCCGGCACTCTTCGTTCGTCATCCCCTCGAAAGCGGGGATCCATCCCGGCCCAGCGCGCCGAGCTTAGTGATGGACCCCCCGCTTTCGCGGGGGTGACGGCTGGCGCGGGACTGACGCTCGGCGGGGCCTGCCCCCTCCAATTGCGCCGCCCTGTCCCTATAGGGGCTTGATCCTGGCCGATAGGATGGCCGTCAGTGCCGAAAGGCCTCTCCCGTCCTTCCAGACCCAGGGTCCCGTCATGCAGTACGAAGCCAACACGCTCGAGAACCACTGGCTGCCTTTCACCGCCAACCGCGATTTCAAGCAGGAGCCCCGGCTCCTGGTGAAGGGCGAGGGGGTCTATTACTGGAACCACAAGGGCGAAAAGCTGCTCGACGGCAGCTCGGGCCTGTTCTGCGTGGCGGCCGGCCATGCCCGCAAGGAGATCGCCGAGGCGGTCGGCCGGCAGCTCCTGGAGATGGACTACGGCCCCCACTTCCAGGTGGCCCATCCATCCTCCTTCGAACTCGCCCGCAAGGTGGCGGCGCTGACGCCCGACGGGCTCGACTATGTCTTCTTCTGCAACTCGGGTTCCGAATCGGTCGACACCGCCATCAAGATCGCGCTCGCCTATCATCGTGCGCGCAATGACGGCCAGCGCACCCGCTTCGTCAGCCGCGAACGCGCCTATCACGGCGTCAATATCGGCGGCGTGTCGCTCGCCGGCATGGTCCGCAACCGCGAGACCTTCGGCGCGGTGATGCCGGGCGTCGTCCATATGCGCCACACCTGGTCGCCCGAGGCCCGCTTCACCCGCGGCCAGCCGGAGAAGGGCGCCGAGCTCGCCGACGATCTGCAGCGCTTCGTCGATCTCTATGGCGGCTCCACCATCGCCGCCTGCTTCGTCGAGCCGATCGCGGGCTCGACCGGCGTGCTGGTGCCGCCCAAGGGCTATCTCGAGCGGCTGCGCAAGATCTGCGACGCGCATGGCATCCTGCTGGTGTTCGACGAGGTCATCTGCGGCTTCGGGCGCACCGGCAAGGCCTTCGCCGCGCAGAGCTTCGGCGTCACGCCCGACATGATCACCATGGCCAAGGCGCTCACCAACGGCGCCCAGCCGATGGGGGCGGTCGCCGTCAGCGACAAGATCTACGGCACCATCGTCGACAGCGC
>DASZSH010000023.1:0-17160 GCA_035548755.1 Devosia sp. | reverse complement strand
CGCCGAGATCGAGCAGCTCAGTCACGGCGACGCCGCGGTTTCCGCCGGCCTCAAGGCGATCGGAGAGGCCGACCCTAATTTCTCGCCCAAGGCTTTCCTCGAAGGCGCCAAGGCCGCCTACGAGATGATCGTCACCGCCTTCGCCACGGGCGACCGCAAGACGCTCAAGACCTTGCTCGAAAAGGACGTCTATGACGGCTTCGAAAAGGCCATCGCCGATCGCGAAGCGGCCGGCCGCAAGGTGGACTTCACCTTTGTGGGTCTGCCCAAGGTGGAAATCTCGGAAGCCGAGCTCGACCGCCGCGACGCCCGTGTGGCGGTCCGCTTCAACGCCGAAGTCGTACAGGCCACGCGCGACCGGGAGGGAACGCTGGTCGAGGGCAACGCCGACCAGGTGCAGCTCATCGCCGATGAGTGGACCTTCGCCCGCAACCCCAAATCGCGCGACCCCAACTGGAAGCTGGTTGCCACCAACCAGCTTTCGTGAGGCCGGCAAGGGGGCTGCCATGGTGAGGCGAGGCGGACCTCGAAAACCGCCCCTTGCCGATTTCCACCTCTGGGACGAAGTCGCCCGCTCGGTGCTGCCGCTCAAGCCGCGCCGCAGCCTGCGCCTCAAGGCGCCGCTGCCGCTGCCGCCGGCCGTGCCGCCCGAGCCCAAGCCGCCCAGGATCATCGCTATGCCGCCATACCAATCGGCGGAAACGCCCGGCCGCGGCCGGCCTGGCGTCATCGAGCCGCGCCTGCGCCAGAAGCTCGGGCGCGGCCGCGTACCCATCGACGGCACGCTCGATCTGCACGGCATGCGTCAGAACGAAGCCTATGCGGCCCTGTCGCGCTATCTGCGCGCGCGCGTCGCCCGCGGCGACCGCACCATCCTGGTCATCACCGGCAAGGGGCTCAAGAAGCTCAATGGCGACCCCACGCAGATCGTCGAGCGGGGCGTGCTCAGAAGCATGCTGCCGATCTGGCTGAGCGGCCCCGAGCTGATGCCGCTGGTGGCCGGCTGGGACCAGGCGGCGCCCGGTCACGGCGGGGAGGGGGCCTGGTATGTGCGGCTCCGCCAGAAGGAGCGCGCATGACTCCCCTCGGCCTCAGGATGCGCGAGCTCAGAGCCGCGCGCGGCGTCACGCTCAAGCAGATGGCCGCCGCGCTCAATGTCTCGAGCGCCTATCTGAGCGCGCTCGAGCATGGCCGCCGCGGCAAGCCGACCTGGATTCTGCTGCAGCGCATCATCCACTATTTCAACGTCATCTGGGACGAGGCCGAGGAGCTGCAGCGGCTCGCCGAGCTTTCCGACCCCAAGGTGACGATCGAGACCGGCGGCCTGTCGCCGGAAGCCACCGAATTCGCCAACCGGCTCGCCCGCGACATTTCGCGCCTGACGCCCGAGGACCTCTCGGCGCTGCAGGCCGAGATGATCAAGCGCATCCGCTAGCGGCCGGCTTTCCCGCGCCCTCTGGGCGCCGCCGCTAGAGCGCCGTTCTGACAACGGCGAGAAAGGCCGCCCCGTAGCGCTCGAGCTTGGCGTCTCCCACCCCCGGCAGCTCCGCCAGAGCGCCCGCATGCTGCGGCCGCGCCGTCGCCATGGCGCGCAGCGTGGTGTCGTGGAAGATGACGTAGGGCGGCACGCCCTGCGCCCGCGCGAGGCGGCTGCGCTCGGCCCTGAGCGCCTGAAACAGCGCTGCGTCGGCCTCCGACATCCCCTCCGCGGCGGCCCGGCGCAGCGCCCGCCTTGTCTCGCGCGGCCGGTCCCTGCGCAGCGTGATCGTCCGCTCGCGCCGGAACACCGCGCGCGCCGCTTCGGTCAGATGCAGGGCCCCGAAGCCGGCGGTGTCGACCTGAACCAGGCCCATCGCCGTGAGCTGGCGCAATACCGACTGCCAGGCCTTTGCATCGAGCTCGCCGCCCTGGCCGAAGACGGGCTGCGTGTGGTGGCCGTTGGCGACGACCTTTTCGGTCTGCCGGCCCAGCAGCACATCGATGACGTGGCCCGCCCCGAAGCGCTGGCCCGTGCGGTAGATGGCCGCGAGCAGCTTGATGGCGGCCTCGGTGCCGTCCCATGTGTCGGCGGGGGCGAGGCAGTTGTCGCATGCCGCGCAATCGCCCGGATGGGCCTCGCCGAAGTGCCTGAGGATCGTCTGCCGGCGGCAGGCCGTGGTTTCGCACAGGGCGAGCAGCGCCTCGAGTTTGCCGCGCTCGATGCGCTTGACCTCCTCGGGCGCCTCGCCCTGCTCGATCATGCGCCGCCGCTGCACGACGTCGCCCAGGCCGTAGGTCATGAACGCCTCGGCCGGCAGACCGTCGCGGCCGGCCCGCCCCGTCTCCTGGTAGTAGGCTTCGATCGAGGCGGGCATGTCGAGATGGGCGACGTAGCGCACATCGGGCTTGTCGATGCCCATGCCGAAGGCGACGGTGGCGACAAGGCAGACCGACTCCTCGGTGAGGAACGCATCCTGGTTGCGCGCGCGCACATCGGCGGGGAGCCCCGCATGGTAGGGGAGCGCCCGCACGCCCTGGGCGGAGAGCCACTGGGCGGTCTTTTCGACCCTGCTGCGCGAGAGGCAGTAAACGATGCCGCTTTCGCCCCCGTGGCGCCTGAGGAAGTCGAGGACCTGCCTCTGTCCGTTGCGGCGCTCTAGGATGGTATAGCTGATATTGGGCCGGTCGAAGCTGGCCGAGAAGATCCGAGCCTGCTTCAGGTGCAGCCGCTCGACGATGTCGTCGCGCGTAAGCGCGTCGGCGGTGGCCGTGAGGGCGACGCGCGGCACGTTGGGAAAGAGCTCGGCAAGGCGGCTCAGCTCGCGATAGTCGGGACGGAAATCGTGGCCCCACTGGCTCACGCAATGCGCTTCGTCGATGGCAATGAGCGCAATATCGACATCGGCGATGAGCTGGAGGAATCCCGCCGTCATGATCCGCTCTGGCGCCACATAGAGCAGATCGAGCGCCCCGCGGCGCAGGAGCGCGCGCACGCCCTGCGCCGCTTCCGGGCTCATTGCGGAATTGAGCGCCTCGGCGCGCACTCCCTGCTGGCGCAGCGCCTCCACCTGGTCGCGCATGAGCGCGATGAGCGGCGAGATGACGATGCCCACCCCGCTGCGGCAGAGCGCCGGCACCTGGTAGCAGATGGATTTACCCCCGCCGGTGGGAAACAGCACCACGGCGTCCCCGCCATCGACGATGTGGTTGACGACCTCCTCCTGCTGGCCGCGGAAGGCCGCATGGCCGAACACCTGATGCAGCACGTCGCGGGGATTCTTGACGAGGGGAAGGAGCAAGGCGTCGGGTCCTGAGTCGCTGGAGCTGGCCTAGCACGAAAGAGAGGGCGCAGGAACGCATGCCGCCGGCATCAATGCAAAGGGCGGCGCTTCCGGCGCCGCCCCCGCAACTAGATCGCAATTTCAGTTCTCAGAGCACGAAGCGGCTGAGATCGGTGTCCCCGGCGAGCTTGCCCACGCGCGCATTGACATAGGCGCGGTCGATGGTGACGGTCTCGCCCGTCTTCTCGCTGGCCTCAAAGCTCAGCTCCTCGACCAGCCGCTCCATGATCGTCTGCAGCCGCCGCGCGCCGATATTCTCGACGCTGGAGTTGACCTTGACCGCCGCATCGGCGATGGCGTCGATGCCGTCCGCGGTGAAGTTCAGCGTCAGCCCCTCGGTCGCCATCAGCGCCACATACTGCTTGATGAGGCTCGCATCGGTGTCCTTGAGGATGCCGACGAGGTCCTCCTTGCTGAGCGCCTTGAGCTCAACGCGGATGGGCAGCCGGCCCTGCAGTTCGGGCAGCAGATCGGACGGCTTGCTCACATGGAAGGCGCCCGAGGCGATGAACAATATGTGGTCGGTCTTGACCGGCCCGTATTTGGTCGAAACCGTCGTACCCTCGATGAGCGGCAACAGGTCGCGCTGCACGCCTTCCCGGCTCGGGCCGGAATAGCCGCGATCGCCCGCCGCCACCTTGTCGATCTCGTCGATGAAGACGATGCCGTGGTTTTCGACGAGCTCGACGGCCTCGCGCGTGAGCTGGTCCTGGTCGAGCAGCTTGTCGGCCTCGTCGGCCAGAAGCAGCGCGTGGGAGTCCTTGACCTTGACCTTGCGCTTCTGCGGCCGCTGCCCGAGCGCCTTGCCGATCATGTCCTGGATGTTGATGACATTGGGCTGGCCCGGGATCTCAAAGAAGCCGCCCTGTCCGGGCTGCTGGCCGCTCACCTCGATCTCGATCTCGCGCTCGTCGAGTTCGTTGTTGCGAAGCTTCTTGCGGAAGCTCTCGCGCGTCGCCGAACCGGCGCTGGCGCCCACCAGCGCATCGAGCACGCGCTCCTCGGCGGCCTCATGCGCCTTCTGCTTGACCTCTTCGCGGCGGATGTCGCGCAAGACCCCGATGCCCGCCTCCACCAGGTCGCGGATCATCTGCTCGACGTCGCGGCCGACATAGCCCACTTCGGTGAATTTGGTGGCTTCAACCTTGATGAAGGGGGCCTGCGCCAGCTTGGCGAGGCGGCGCGAAATCTCGGTCTTGCCCACGCCGGTGGGCCCGATCATCAGGATGTTCTTGGGCGTGACCTCGGCGCGCAGATTCTCGGGGAGCTGCTGGCGCCGCCAGCGGTTCCTGAGCGCCACGGCGACGGCGCGCTTGGCCTCGGCCTGGCCCACGATATAGCGGTCGAGCTCGGCCACGATCTGCCGGGGGGAGAGATTTTCTGCCATCGATCCGCCTTTCCGGACGCCTTCGGACTGAAGCGCGTCGCCTGACCCGCCGATGCCGGCCTGGGTGTTTGGTTCATTGAGCATGGTAGTCCTCGTTTGTGGCGGGATCGATCCTCGGATCCTGTCCGGGAACAGGCCGCATGAGCCTGCGATCCCGCGCTCAGACCTCGATCGACTCGAGCGTCACGTTCTCATTGGTGTAGATGCAGATCTCGGCAGCGATCTTCATCGCCTTGCGGGCGATGGTCTCGGCGTCGAGGTCGGTGTTTTCGACAAGCGCCAGAGCCGCGCTCTGGGCGTAGTTGCCGCCCGAGCCGATGGCGATGACGCCATGGTCGGGGGTCAGCACGTCGCCATTGCCGGTCACCACCAGCGTGTCGGTCTTGTCGGCGACGATCATCATCGCCTCGAGATGACGCAGATAGCGGTCGGTCCGCCAGTCCTTGGCCAGCTCGACGGCGGCGCGCATGAGCTGGTCGGGATACTGCTCGAGCTTCTTTTCGAGCCGCTCGAACAGGGTGAAGGCATCGGCCGTGGCGCCGGCGAAGCCGCCGATCACCTTGTCCCCGGCGAGCCGGCGGACTTTCCTGGCGTTGTGCTTCATCACCGTGTTGCCGACCGAGACCTGCCCGTCGCCGGCGATGACCACCTTGTTGCCCTTGCGGACCGCAACGATGGTCGTGCCGTGCCAGCCCGGAAAGTCGTTGTCTGTGGGCATTCAACACTCCAAAAGGATTTTTCCGTATTTAGGGGCTGGACGGCGGATTGCAATATCGGCAATTGCCGATGGAACGGCGGAAAGGCCGGGCCTTTCACGACGTGGGGACGATTGCATGCGCAAGGCCGAGATCAAGCGCAAGACCAGCGAGACCGACATCGCGGTGGCGGTGAATCTCGACGGCACCGGCGCCTACGACGTCGAAACCGGCATCGGCTTTCTCGACCACATGCTCGAGCAGCTGAGCAAGCATTCGCTGGTCGACATCGCCGTGCGCGCCAAGGGCGATCTGCACATCGATTTCCATCACACCGCCGAGGATGTCGGCATCGCGCTCGGCGAGGCCGTGAAGAAGGCGCTGGGCGACAAAAAGGGCATCCGCCGCTACGCCAGCGCCGATCTGGTGATGGACGGCACGCTCACCCGCGTGGCGCTCGATGTTTCGGGCCGGCCGTTCCTCGTCTGGAAGGTCGAGTTCACGCGCGGCAAGGTGGGCGAGATGGATACCGAGCTCTTCCGCGAGTGGTTCCAGGCCTTCGCCATGAATGCCGGCATCACGCTGCACGTCGAAACGCTTTACGGCGACAACAACCACCACATCGCCGAATCCGCCTTCAAGGCGCTGGCCCGCGCGCTGCGCAGCGCGGTCGAGATCGACCCCAGGGCGAAAGACGCGATCCCCAGCACCAAGGGCCGGCTGTAGGGAAGTCGGCAGTCGGGAGTAGGCAGTAGGCAGTAGGCAGTAGGCCGGCGACGGCTTGGTCTCGTTACGACTGCCGATTGCCGACTGCCGACTGCCCCCTACCTACTGCCAGCCGTGGCTGGCGCCCGCGAGGATACCGGCAGTCGGGAGTAGGCAGTAGGCAGTAGGCAGTAGGCCGGCGACGGCTGGTCTCGTTACGACTGCCGATTGCCGACTGCCGACTGCCCCTAACCTACTGCCAGCTGTGGCTGGCGCCCGCGAGGATACCGGTCGCTGCCCAGGCGAGGGCGAAAATCAGCAGCACCAGCGCCAGCCAGCCGATGAACACGCCCTGGCTCGGGGGCTCCCGCGACTCGGTCGGGGCATGCGGATCGGTCTGGGTCGCCATCGGTGTCGTCTCCAAGCTCAGCGGCCCGCCTCGGGGTCCGACATGCTTTCCTGCACGGCGGATTTGCTCTAAGGCGGTGCCATGACCGTCTACTCTATCTTCGAAAAACCGCAAGGGAAGGCGGCAAAGCGGCGCGCGCCGGAGGTGATTCCGCCGGTCGCGGTCTCCGACCGCTTTTCCTGGATGGCAGCGGTCCTGCCGCCCCTTTTCGCCCTTCTTAACGGGCTCTGGCTGCTGCTCGTCTTCTGGGTGGCGCTGGTGCTGGGGCTTGCCTACATCTCCCGCGTGATCGGCCCCGACGCCGCCGGCGGGCTCTACATCCTCGTCGCCGTGTTCATGGGCTTTGAGGCGCCGGCTTTCCGCCGCGACGGACTTGTGGCCCGCGGCTATGTCTGGCGCGGCGATCTCATCGCCTCGGCCGAAGACATTGCCGCGCGCGACTATCTGATGGGCGCGGCCCGGGACAAATGAGCGGCACGGTCGCCATCATCGATTACGGCTCGGGCAATCTGCGCTCCGCCGCCAAGGCCTTCGAGCGCTCGGTCCGGGCGCTCAGGGCCGAGATCGAGGTCAATGTCACCAACGATCCCGATCTGGTGAGAAAGGCCGACCGCATCGTGCTGCCGGGCGTCGGCGCCTTCGAGGACTGCATGAGCGGGCTGATGGCCGTGCCTGGCATGCGCGACGCGCTCGAAGAGCGCGTGCTCAAGGCCGGCACGCCGTTCCTGGGCATCTGCGTGGGCATGCAGCTGATGGCGACCGAAGGGCACGAAAAGGGCGTCTGGCCCGGCCTCAACTGGATTCTCGGGCCGGTGGTGCGTCTCGATCCGCGCGGGGGCCTCAAGGTCCCGCATATGGGCTGGAACACGCTGCGCTTCACCCGGCCGCACCCGCTGCTCAAGGGCATCCCCGACGGCGAGGAGGGCCTGCATGCCTATTTCGTCCACTCCTATCACCTCGTGCCGACCGACGACCGCGAACTCTTCGCGGTGGCCGAGTACGGCCAGCAGGTGACCGCCTGCGTCGGGCGCGACAACATGTTCGGAACGCAGTTCCACCCGGAAAAGAGCCAGACCCTCGGTCTGACGCTGATCGAGAATTTCCTGGAGTGGACGCCGTGATCCTGTTTCCCGCCATCGATCTCAAGGGCGGCAAATGCGTTCGCCTCAAGCTCGGCGACATGGCCCAGGCGACCGTGTTCAACGACGACCCTGCGGGCCAGGCGCGCGCCTTCGAGCAGCAGGGCTTTGAATATCTGCACGTCGTCGATCTCGATGGCGCCTTTGCGGGCGAGAGCCGCAACGGCGAAGCGGTGGAAGCCATCCTCAAGGCGGTGAAGATGCCGGTGCAGCTGGGCGGCGGCATCCGCAGCCTCAAGCAGGTCGAGGCCTGGCTCGGCAAGGGGCTGAGCCGGGTGATCCTGGGCACCGCCGCGCTGCGCGACCCCGCGCTGGTGCGCGCCGCGGCCGGCCTCTATCCCGGCCGTGTCGCGGTCGGCATCGATGCGCGCGGCGGCAGGGTTGCGGTCCAGGGCTGGGCCGAGACCTCCGAACTCGAGGTGATCGAGCTGGCGCGCCGGTTCGAGGACGCCGGAGTGTCCGCCTTCGTCCACACCGACATCGACCGCGACGGGGTGCTCGCGGGCATCAATTTCGAGGCGACGCTGCAGCTGGCGCGCGCCGTCAGGGTGCCGGTGATCGCTTCGGGGGGCCTTGCCTCCATGGCCGACATCGAACGGCTGAGCCGGCCCGAATGCCAGATCCTCGAAGGCGCCATTTCCGGCCGCGCCCTCTATGACGGGCGCATCGACGCCCGCGCGGCGCTGGCCCTGCTCAAGGGAGTGGCCGCTTGAAAGCCCGCGCCACGGCCGACAACGCGCCTCAGCTCATCACGCGCGTCAACTTCGCCTGGTACGCCGCCGCGCTCGCCGCGATCCTTGCGTTGGGCTGGCTGAGCCTGAGCGGCGTGCTGCCGGCGATGGTGCTGTTGCTCGACATGTTCCTGCTGATCTTCTGGCTGTTTTCCCTGGGCTTTGCGCTCTATGAGCGGTTCATCCGCAGAAGGCGCCTGCACGATCGATGACCCTCAAGACGCGCATCATCCCCTGCCTCGACGTCAAGGACGGCCGCCCCGCGACGCCCGCAGCGGCGACGCCGCGAGGACGCGCAACGCCTGGAGCGGCCGGCCGATGACCCTCAAGACGCGCATCATCCCCTGCCTCGACGTCAAGGACGGCCGCGTCGTCAAGGGCGTGCAGTTCGTCGATCTCGTGGATGCCGGCGATCCGGTGGAGGCGGCCATGGCCTACGATGCGGCGGGCGCCGACGAGCTCTGCTTCCTCGACATCACCGCGAGCGCGGAGAACCGCGACACGATATTCGATGTCGTGGCGCGCACCGCCGAGCACTGTTTCATGCCGCTGACCGTGGGAGGCGGCGTGCGCACCCTCGAGGACATCCGCAAGCTCCTGCTGAGCGGCGCCGACAAGGTGTCGATCAACACCGCGGCTGTGAACGACCCCGATTTCGTCGCCCGCGCGGCCGACAAGTACGGCGACCAGTGCATCGTCGTTTCAGTCGATGCGCGGCGCCGGCAGACCCTGAGCGTAGGCGGCGCCAACCGCTCCGACTGGGAGATCTTCACCCATGGCGGGCGCAATCCCACGGGGCTCGACGCCATCGAGTTCGCGGCGCGGGCGGTCGAGCGCGGCGCGGGCGAACTGCTCGTGACCTCGATGGATCGCGACGGCACCAAGCAGGGCTTCGATCTCGAGCTCACGCGCGCCATCGCCGATGCCGTGCATGTGCCCGTGGTCGCCTCGGGCGGCGTCGGCTCGCTCGACGATCTTGTCGACGGCGTGCGCATCGGCCATGCCAATGCCGTGCTCGCCGCCTCGATCTTCCATTTCGGAACCTTCACCATCGCCCAGGCCAAGGCCCATATGGCCGAGCATGGCATTCCCGTGAGGATGGACTGACATGGCCTTCTCGCTCGAAGATCTCGCCAGCCGCATCGCCGAGCGCGCCCAGGCTTCGCCGGAGGAAAGCTACACCGCGCGGCTGCTCGCCGAGGGCATCGAGCGCTGCGCTCGCAAATTCGGCGAGGAGGCGGTCGAGGCGATCGTCGCTGCGGTGTCGGCGGACAGAGCCGGCCTCACCGCCGAGGCCGCCGACGTGCTCTACCACCTTCTGGTGCTGCTCGAGGCGTCGCGCGTGCCCCTGAGCGAAGTTCTCGCCGAGCTCGAGCGGCGCACCGGCCAGTCCGGGCTCGCCGAAAAGGCGTCGCGGGCACGCTGATGGCCGAGCGCGGCAAACTCGAACTCGATCCCTATCACCGCTTCAGCAAAGCGGAGTGGGCACAATATCGCGACGGCGAGCCCATGACGCTGAGCGCCGCCGACATCGAGCGGCTGCGCGCGCTGACCGACCCCATTTCGCTCAGCGAAGCCGAGGAAATCTATCTGCCGCTCAGCCGGCTCATCTCCTTCTATGTCGAGGCGGCGCAGGCCGTGCACCGCGTTTCGACGCGCTTTCTGGGCACCACCGACACCAAGGTGCCCTTCATCATCGGCGTCGCCGGCTCTGTCGCCTCGGGCAAGTCGACCACCTCGCGCATCCTGCGGGCGCTGCTCAGGCGCTGGCGCACCTCACCCAAGGTCGACCTCGTCACCACCGACGGGTTTCTGCTGTCGAACGCTGTTCTGGAGGAGCGCAAGCTCGCCGACCGCAAGGGCTTTCCCGAAAGCTACGACCGCGCGGCGCTGCTGCGCTTCCTCTCCGACATCAAATCGGGCAAGCCCGAGGTCAAGGTGCCGGTCTATTCGCATCTGATCTACGACGTCCTGCCGGGCGAGTTCACCATTGTCGACCGGCCGGACATCCTGATCGTGGAAGGCCTCAACATCCTGCAGCCGGGCGAACTGCCCAAGACCGGCAAGCCGATCCTGTTCGCCTCCGACTTCATCGATTTTTCGATCTATATCGATGCGGCCGAGGACGATCTGCGCAACTGGTTCATGGTGCGCTTCCGCGCGCTGCGGGCGAGCGCCTTCACCGATCCCAAGAGCTTTTTCCGCCGCCTGGCGGAAATGCCGGAGGAGGAGGCCGAGAAGTTCGGCCTGTGGGCATGGGACAACATCAACCTGCCCAATCTCCGGGACAACATCCTGCCCACCCGCGGCCGCGCCGACCTGATCCTGAAAAAGGGCGGCAACCACGCGGTCGAAGAGGTGCAGCTCCGCCGGGTCTAGTCTAGATCGCCACCCGGTGCTCGCGCGCCAGTTCGCCCAGATCGAGCACCGGGCGGGCGCCGATATGCGAAATGACTTCCGAAGCCGCAAGGCAGCCGGCCGAGAGCGCCGTCTGGATGTCGCGGCCGCGCGCCATCGCCAGCAGGAACCCCGACGCGAACAGGTCGCCCGCCCCGGTGGCGTCCACCACCTGGGCCACCGGAAAGGCGGGTACGGTCACCACCTCGCCATTGGTCACCGCCATGGCGCCCTGCGCTCCCATGGTGATGGCGGCGAGCCGGCAGTCCCTGGCGATCGCCTGCACCGCCTCGTGCAGACTGTCGGTCTGATAGAGCGACTTGGCCTCTTCCACGTTGGCGAAGACATAGTCGATTGTGCCGCTGCGCATGAGCTCGAGGAATTCGTCGCGATAGCGCTTGACGCAGAAGGGATCCGACAGCGTGAAGGAGGTCGTGCGCCCGTGCTTGTGCGCGAAATGCGCGGCGGCCACGAAGGCCTTCTTGGCCTCCCCCGGATCCCACAGATACCCCTCCATATAGGTGAGGGTCGCCGCGGCGATTTCCTCCTCCTTGATGTCCTCGGCGGTGAGCTGATGGCAGGCGCCCAGATAGGTGTTCATGGTCCGCTCCCCGCCGGGGGAAATCAGGATCATCGAACGGGCCGTGGCCGGCCCCTCGCCGAGCGGAGCGATCGAATAGTGAACGCCCAGGCTGCGCAGATCGTCGGCGAACACCTCGCCCAGCGGATCGGCGGCGACCTTGCCGATGAAGGCGGCGCGGCCGCCCATGCTCGCCACGCCCGCCGCGGTGTTGGCCGACGAGCCGCCTGAAATCTGGCGCTTGTTGTCGGGCATGCGCTCATAGAGATAGGCCGACCGCTCGGCGTCCACGAGGTGCATGATGCCCTCGGTGAGCCCCTCGCGCGCCAGGAATTCGGGGTCGATCGGCGCGAACACGTCGACGATCGCGTTGCCGATGGTGAGCACGTCGAACTGTGTGTCAGCCATCGGCCGCCCTTGCTGGTGTTCCGGGCGCGGGAGATAGCGGGGATCGCGCGCGGGCGCAACGCCCGATCAGCCGGCCGCGGACGTTGCAACCTTGCCGGCGGGGGCCCCGTCCCAGTCCTTGGGCGGCGGCGTTTTCGGCTCGAACCGGCACCATCGGGCGATGATGCAGCGATAGCATTCCGGCTTGCGCGCCTTGCACACATAGCGCCCGTGCAGGATC
Source organism: Devosia sp. (assembly GCA_035548755.1). Lineage (GTDB taxonomy): Bacteria > Pseudomonadota > Alphaproteobacteria > Rhizobiales > Devosiaceae > Devosia_A. The sequence goes on along the minus strand of DASZSH010000023.1, from coordinate 5,169 downwards.
AGCCAGTGATGCGCGTGCAGGAGATACTCTTCCGGCACCGTCTTGAGCAGCCTGGTTTCCACCTCGAGGGGCGTCCTGCCCGGGGCGAGCCCGGTGCGGTTGGCGACGCGGAAGAGATGCGTGTCGACCGCGATCGTGGGTTGCCGGAAGGCGATGTTGAGCACCACATTGGCGGTCTTCCGCCCCACGCCGGGGAGCGATTCGAGATCCTCGCGGTTGTCCGGAACCTTCCCCCCGAAACGCTCGACGAGCTGCTGGCTCAGGGCGTAAACGTTCTTCGCCTTGTTGCGGTAAAGCCCGATGGTCTTGATCAGGTCGGTGATCCGTTCGACCCCCAGCCCGATCATCTTCTGGGGAGTGTCGGCCAGCCGGAAAAGCGCGGGCGTCGCCTTGTTCACCCCCGCGTCGGTCGCCTGCGCCGAGAGCACCACCGCCACCAGCAGCGTAAAGGCGTTGGTTGCGACCAGCTCGCCCTTGGGTTCGGGATTGTCTGCGGCGAAGGCCGTAAACACCGACTCAACTTCTGCCGCAGACAGGCGCTTAGTTGATCGCTTGGCGGACGCTTTCGCCATTTCCGGCACTCCGATTCGGGGGCTATAGTCAGCGCGATGTCGACCAAAACTCAAGCCAAGCCGCTGTTCGCCGCAACGCTCACCCCGCACCGCTCGCTGTCGCCGGCGGGCAAGCGGGTGGTCATCGGGCTCATTGCGGCGCTCGCCATCCTGCCGGGCATCATCTTCTATCTCGCCGGCGCCTGGCCCGTGGTCGGCTTCATGGGGCTCGACGTTCTCGCCATCTGGGCGGCGTTCACCATCTCCATGCGCGGCGGCAGGGCCTATGAGGTGATCACGCTGTGGCCCAAGACCCTCGAGCTCAAGAAGGTTGACGCCAAGGGCGTCGAGGAAATCCTGAATTTCACGCCGCAATCGGTGCGCTTCCTCATCGACCGCGACTTCAACGAGCGCGTGACGGCGCTATGGTTCAAGGCGGAGAGCCGCAAGATTCCCGTCGGCGCCTTTCTGAGCAGCGATGAGAAGCTGAGCTTCTCCAAGGTTTTCGGCACGGCGCTGCGCAAGGCCCGTCACTGACCCGGCGGGGGCGCTTTTCGAAATGCCGGGGTCGCGCGCCCGGGCGCGCCGCGCCGGCTATGGGGCCGTCAAAACCGGGTCGCACCGATGGCGGAGGAAGACTATCTGATGTCCATCATGACACAGCACCAGACCTCGTTCGCTCCTGCCGACGATTACGAGACCGTTCGCGCCGCCATCGCCTATATCAGCCAGACCCAGGCCGACGATCTCGATCTTTCCCGCTTTTCCCGCTCCCTCGGCATGACCGAGCGGCAGCTCACCGAGCTGTTCCGGCGCTGGTGCGGGCTCACCCCCAAGAGCTTTGCCCAGGCCGTGGCGCTCAACCACGCCAGGCAGCTTCTGGCTCACAAGGAGAGCGTGCTCGCCACCACCTATGCCGTGGGCCTGAGCTCGACCTCCCGCCTGCACGATCTGTTCGTCACCTATGAGGCGATGCCGCCCGGCGCGTTCCGCCTCAGGGGCGAAGGCCTCGAGATGGTCTGGGGCGCCGCGCCCTCGCCGTTCGGCACCGCCGTGCTGGTCGTGACCGAATATGGCCTTGCGGGGCTGGGCTTTGCCGACGCCCAGATCAGCATCGGGCAGGCCGCCGAGGATCTGATGCGCCGCTGGCCCAATGCCCGCTACAGCCGCGACGACGGCCGGGTTGCGCCGATCGCCGCCCGCATCTTCGACCCCCGCCGCTGGAATCCCGAGCAGCCGGTCAAGGTCGTGCTGATTGGCACCGACTTCGAGGTCAAGGTGTGGGAGACGCTGCTCAAGATTCCGATGGGCCGGGCGACCACCTATCGCGACGTGGCCGAGCACATCGGCCGCCCCTCTGCCGCGCGCGCCGTGGGCGCGGCGGTGGGCAAGAACCCCATTTCCTTCGTGGTTCCCTGCCATCGCGTGGTGGGGTCGGGCGGCGCGCTCACCGGCTATCACTGGGGGGTGCCGCGCAAGCGCGCCATACTGGGCTGGGAAGCGGGCGTGGTGGCGACCTAGCGGGCCCGGAGGCCCCACAGAATTCAGCGGCGGTTGGGGAATAACAGCCAGACGACGAACGCCCGACGGTCCTTCAAGGGCGATCTGAGCAATTTCGATATCGAGTTCTCGGCGAGCAGAATGTGGCTTTGAACGTCCCGCCGTGTGAAGTCGGCCACCGGGTCGTAGTCGGCGTCGTGACGAAGCTTCTGCAACGCCACGAACGCATCGGCCACGTCCTCGAGATCGGCAGGGAAGCCCCCCGGTAGCGCTTCGCAACGCGCCTTGGCCTCCCCGTGCTGAAGGGCTCGATTAGACCTGTCGCCAGGCCTTGTCCGAGCGGCTCGCACCGGCACTGCCGACCAATAGATCCGCGCTCGCCTTCGCAATGGCCTGAAAGAGCGCGTAATAGGCGGCGCTCACCGCGCGTCTCAGATCGGCATCGCGCGGCCGCTTTGGCGAGGCATTCGCCAATCGCCGCGCTTGGGCGATCAGGTCGCCCGGCTTCATGCGACCTTGAGATCCTGATCTTCGGGAAACAGATGCGTGAAGTGGGGGAAGCGCTCTTCGCCCAGGGGGCGGATCGCATCCTTCACCAACCGGGCCAGACTGAATGTCGGTGTGGGATCGATCACGTTTGAAATCTTGCGGTAGTGGATCACAACCTTCAGGATCGACTCGCCATCATGGTCACGCTCCTCGAAGATTTCGGCGCGGTCGAACCCGATGGCCCCCAGCTGCTGCCGCAGGACCTTGTTGACCTCCTTCGTGACCTCGGACGTGACCATCTCCGTTCCTTACCACGCCGCCGCAATCGGGGGAACGCTCAAATCCCCACACGCTCCTTGAGCTTGCCGGACTTGCCGATCCGGTAGACCACCGGCTCGCCGGTTGCGAGCTCGCGCTTGAGGATCTCATCGGGGGTGAGCTCCTCGATCGCCATGACCATCGAGCGCAGCGAATTGCCGTGCGCCGCCACGAGCACCGTCTCGCCCGCCCTGACCTGCGGCAGGATGCGCGCCTCGTAATAGGGCAGCGTTCTAGCGGCGGTATCCTTGAGCGACTCCCCGCCCGGAGGCGGCACGTCGTAGGAGCGGCGCCAGATCAGCACCTGCTCCTCGCCCCATTTGGCCCGCGCATCGTCCTTGTTGAGCCCGCTCAGATCGCCATAGTCGCGTTCGTTGAGCGCCTGGTTGCGCGTGATGACGCAGTTGACGATGCCCAGTTCCTCCAGAATGAGATCGAGGCTGTGCTGGGCGCGCCGGAGCGCCGAGGTGAAGAGCACGGTGGGCATGAGCCCGGCGGCCTTGATCTTGCGGCCGCTCTCGCGCGCTTCCTCGATGCCCTTCTCGGTGAGGTCGGGGTTCTTCCAGCCGGTGAACAGGTTCTTGAGATTCCACTCGCTCTCGCCGTGGCGCACGAGGATCAGCGTTCCCGCCATCGTGTCGTTCACTCCTTGAAGCCGAGCACATCGGCCATGTCGTAGAATCCGGGCGGCTGGTCTTTGGCCCATAGCGCCGCGCGCACCGCCCCGGCAGCGAACATGCCGCGGTCCGTCGCCCGGTGCGCAATCTCGATCCGCTCGGTTTCGCCCACGAAAAACACCGTGTGTTCGCCGATCACGCTGCCGCCGCGCAGTGCTGCAAAGCCGATTGTGCCCGCAACGCGCGCGCCGGTGTGGCCCTGCCGCGATAGAACGGTGTTCCCGTCGAAATCGACGCCGCGCCCCTCGGCCGCGGCGCGGCCGAGCATGAGCGCCGTGCCCGATGGGGCATCGACCTTGCGGTTGTGGTGCATCTCGAGCACTTCGACATCGTAGTCAGGCAGCGCTGCCGCGGCCTGGCGCACCAGACCCATCAGAATATTGACCCCGAGCGAGAAATTGCCGGTCTTGACGATGCGCGCACCGGCCGGCCCCGCCTTGGCGATCGCCCAGTCCTCTTCGCGCGAGCAGCCCGTCGTTCCGATGATGTCGACGAGGCCGCGCTGCGCGGCAAACTCGCTCAGCATCACGCTCACGGCGGGCGCGGTGAAATCGATGATCGCCTCGGCCCCATCGAGCGCCGCCTCGGCATCGTCGCCGATCGGCACGCCGAGCCTGGCGATCCCCGCCGCTTCGCCGGCGTCCCGCCCGATCGCGGGCGACCCCGGCCGGTCGAAGGCGGAGTGGACGACAAGGCCGGCCGTGGCGGTGACGGCACGGATGTTGGCGGCGCCCATGCGTCCGCCGGCGCCGGCGATGGCAACGCGAAGTTCGGTCATGCCGGTCTCTATAATCACGCCGGGGGTGAAGCGTAAGGGGCAGTCGGCGATCGGCCGTGTCATATGGCGGGGCCGGGCGTGCAGCCCGCACCCCGACTGCCGCGCTACGCGATGCGGTGTCCGGCCATTTCGGCAAGAATCGCCCGCGCGGCCGCCGCCGGGTCGGGCGCGGCGGTGATGGGCCGGCCGACCACGAGGTGGCTCGCTCCGGCCGCGAGCGCCTCGGCCGGGCCTGTCACCCGCTTCTGGTCGTCCGAAGGCACGCCTTTCGGGCGGATTCCGGGCGTCACCACCGCCATCTCAGGCCCGACAAGCGCGCGGACCATTTCGGCCTCGCGCGGGGAGCAGACCACGCCCGCGACCCCGGCCATCCTGGCCTGCCCGGCGCGCAGCGCCACCAGGCCCGCGGCATCGCGGGCGTAGCCGGCTTCCGCCACATCGGCGTCGTCCATCGAGGTCAGCACCGTGACCCCCAGGATGCCGAGGCCGGAGCCCGCCGCGGCCGCCTGCGCCGCGCGCATGGCCCTTGGATAGGCGTGGACGGTGAGCAAGCTTGCCCCTGTCCGGGCAATGGCGGCGACGCCCTTTTCGACCGTGTTGTCGATATCGAGGAGTTTCAGGTCGAAGAACACGCGCTTGTTGGCGGCAATCAGCGCCCGTCCCAGCGCCAGCCCGTCCCCGCCATAGGCGAGCTGGTAGCCGATCTTGTAGAAATCGACGGCCTCTCCAAGGCGGTCCACCAGGGCTTCGGCTGCGGCGCGGCTATCCACATCGAGGGCGACGATCAGCGTTCCGGGCATTGGGCTCTCCGATTTTTCGCCTGATGCCCGAGCCGAAGCTGCGCCGCAAGTCCCCG